>MGQF01000044.1 GCA_001797745.1 Deltaproteobacteria bacterium RBG_13_52_11 | reverse complement strand
TGCCCTAGCCGTCTTCTCACCTCCCCTTCCAAAGTCTTGAGCTCGGCATCCCGCACGCGATATACACCGTTAACCTGGTTTACAACCAGTTCGGAATCAAGATAAACCTCCACTGCACTCGTCCCCATCCTCTGAGCTTCTTGGAGCCCGGCAATCAGCGCTTGATACTCAGCCCTGTTATTGGTTACCGACCCCAAATATTTTTTGATGCGCGATACAATCCTTCCCTGCTCATCCTTGATGACCACACCCGCCCCTCCCTCTCCGGGGTTCCCGCTACAGGATCCATCCACGTAGAGGAACACCTTCTGCCTTCCGCTGCTCGGGGAACCTGATGGGGATGCAGGTGCCATCTCTTTTAACTAGCGCTTGTCTCCTCCCAATAGAGGATGCGGTGGCAATTGGGGCATACGATAATCTCTTTATTCTTCTGGACCTCGTTATACAGCTGGGGGGGGATGTTGACGTAACACCCCTGGCACCCTTCGTTCCTCACCAGGACGACAGCAATTCCATTTCTTCTTTCCTTCAGTGTAGTATACCGTTTCACCAGCTCCGGGTCCAGCTTCCCTACAATCTCCTCTCTGTTGTGATGCCACTGGGTTATATGCTGCTCGACAATGACCATCTGCTCCCTTATCTTTGCCTGCCCCTCTTCAATCTCTTTTCTTTCCTTGTGCGCCCTTTCTACCGTGCTTGCATGGTCGGTCTTGAGCCGGTCGATCTCATCCAACATCCTGATGATCTCTTCCTCTTGCTGGCTGGTATGCTCTTTGCCCATCTCGATTTCCTTCAAGAGGGCTTGGTATTCCTTGTTGGTCTTGATCTCCAGGAGTTTGAGTTGGGAACGTTTGGTCCTTTCACTCTCCATCTCCAATTCCCCCTCCAGCTTTATCCGCTCTCTCTCGAGCTCCTCGATCCTCCTTTTTTCTTCCTCCTTTTTCTCCTCCAGTGTCTTGAGCATGCCCTCTAACCTTTCCAGCATCAGGGGGTACGTCTCCTTCTCCTTCTGCGCCTCCTCTATATGGCGTTCGAGCGTTTGCAGCTTCCAGAGCAGTTGGAGTTGTTCCCTCACCATCTACTCCCCAGCCTGGCCCAAAAAAAGTGCACCTCGAAAGGTGCACTCCAGTGCCGTTGAGCCCTTTCCTTCTGTGTCAAACATTTAGATACCATAGAGATTCACACCCTATCCCTGGTGGGCCCACCTGGAATCGAACCAGGGACCTGCCGGTTATGAGCCGGTGGCTCTGCCAACTGAGCTATGGGCCCGTTATTGTCTCGATCTTTTTATTATCTATTAAGTATAGCCACGGTGTCAAGAAGAAAAGGACGGAGTTCGCTGAGGCACACAAGGCCACCGATGTCGCTCCCCGCGCGACTTTTTGTCTCTTTACTTCTTTATCATAACAAATTATAAGTGTACGTAGAGCAGCTACCGGTGTTCAAGCTGTCACGCTAAGCAAAACGTAAAATAGATCCATGATTGTCCGAAGAATCCTCATAGGTGCCCCCCTCGTGCTCATCATCTTCCTGCTGCAATCCTATGTGTGGGTGCCCACCTATGAGCAGCAGACAAAGGGCAACCCCCAACGCCTCACCGAGTATATCACCGCCTCCATCGGGGATGCCAGCATCCTGAACCCGATCCTTTCCGCGGATTCTGCGAGCAACGACATTGAAGCGATGGTATTCGAGGGTCTCATTGACCGCGATAAGGATCTCCGTTTCCGTGCGCGATTGGCCCGATCGTGGAAGATCTATGAGGAGGCCTTCTTTTATATCAATGAGAAGGCTTCTATCCCCCACCTGGGAAAGGCAGGTGCTCCAGAGATAGTCAGGCTCCTCAAGAGGGCGCAAGGGGGATATGTGCCAGTCAGCGCCCGCGTTAAGAACTCTCTGGATAACATTGGGGAGATAGTCATCATTCCGGCCAGAGAATTTGTGGCGACGCGGCAGGAGGGGGAAGAGAAAAAGGGGGCAGGGAAGAGGGTGGTAAGGATCCAGGTCTCGGCTCCGGCCCGGATTAAGCTCATCTTGAAGAAAGTGGATCAGGATCTTTTTGAACACCTCTCCACCCTCCTTGGCAGCGACTACTTTCGTTCCTTCCCGGCCCAGGCCTTCCTCTCTCTTTCCGAGGAAGGCCGCGCCGGGATAAAAACGAAGACCGATTATGCACAAGAGACCCTGCCGGCGACGGAACATAATCCCGTGATCATCTTTTACCTGCGCCCTCATGTCAGGTTTCATGACGGCCATATATTCGGTGCCGGCGATGTCAAGTTCACCTATGAAGCGATCATGGATCCAAAGAACCTTTCGCCTCGCATCGCCGACTATGAACCCGTGAAAGAGGTGGAGGTAGTCGATCCTCTTACGGTGCGCATCCGTTACAAGCGGCTCTATTCACCGGCCCTGGGCACCTGGGCCATCGGCATAGTGCCCGAGCACCTCCTTAATAATGAGGCCTTAAAACATGAGGCGAAGAATGCCGGGAAGGACCCGGAACAATTCTCTATGCGCCAGAGCGCCTTCAATCGCCACCCCATTGGCTGCGGTCCCTTTTCCTTTCGCGAGTGGCAATCAGACCAATACATTGCCTTGGATCGCTTCAACGATTACTGGGAAGGACCTCCCAATTATATGCGCTTCATGTACCGGATCATCCCGGATCTCTTGACCCAGGAAATGGAATTCTATGCAGGTACCGTGGACAATTATGCCGTTGAGCCCCATCAGGTACAACGGCTGAAAAACGATCCCACGTATCAAAATTTCTCCGGCCTCTCATTCGGCTACACCTACATCGGATATAACATGCGGCGTAAACCCTTCGATGACCCCCGCGTGCGCAGGGCCCTGGGCATGGCCATTGATGTGGACAAGATCATACGCTATGTCCTCTACAGCCAAGGGGAGCGTATTACCGGCCCCTTTGTAAAACAGACCGACTACTACAATCACCGTATTGAGCCCCCGCCCTATGATCCCCAAGGGGCGCTGAAGCTCCTTGCCGAGGCGGGATGGAGACGCAACAAGGAAGGGTGGCTGGAAAAGGACGGAAAGCGATTGCAGTTTACCCTCATCACCAACAGCGGAAACGACCAGCGCAAGGCCGTCCTTACCGTCGTCCAGGACGCATGGAAGCAGATCGGCATAGACTGCCGCACCGATCTCTTAGAGTGGGCGGTATTCGTTCAGGAACGGGTGAACAAGGCCGACTTTGACGCCTTGGTTCTGGGCTGGCAGATGGGTATCGAGCCTGACCTCTATCAAATATGGCATTCGAGTCAGACCCATCCCTATCAGCTCAATTTTGTCGGCTTCAAAGATCCCCAGGCCGATGACCTGATCATCAAGATCAGGCAGGAATATGATCACGGAAGACAGGTGGCCTACTGCCACAAGCTCCACGAACTCATTGCCAGGGAGCAGCCCTATACCTTCCTTTATGTGAACAAGTGGACGGCTGTCCTGGATAAGCGGATCGTGATACGGGAGACCGATGCCAAGGGTAATACCATCTACAAGCGGATCACCCCCACGAAAACGGGAAACTATACCTTCTACTTCAACAAATGGATAAAGATTCCTGAGGTGCCTGTGTTGAGCGTGGAGGATTAGCAATGCTGTCGTTCATCGGCCGGAGCATCATCCAAAAGATCGTCACCCTGTTTTTTGTCATGGTGATTTCTTTCTTGATCATCTACCTGGCGCCTGGCAAGCCGAGCCAAGTGGACCCTTTGAATCCCAAGTTCACCCCGGAGATGGTAGAGAGGTTTCGCAAGGCATTTCATCTGGATGAACCGCTCCACGTCCAATTCGTTTACTTCTATCGTGATCTCTTCACGGGAAAGAGCATATCCTGGAAGGACAATGAGCCGGTGCTAAAAAAGATATGGGGGCGATTCCTCAACAGTCTCTCTCTCTTTATCGTGGCTACCATACTGACCTGGACCTTGGCCTTCCCCATCGGGGTGCGTTCAGCCATCTTCCGCGGTGGCGTCTATGACCGTTTAGCCACCTTTTTCTCCTATCTCTTGTATTCCATTCCTGGTTTCTTTTTTGCATATATTCTCATCCTTTTAGTAGTCAATGCCTTCCATGTCCCGGTCATCGGCATGAAGACCTTTGGGTTCACGCATGTCTCCATGCTCCGCGCCACCATGGACCGGGTCTGGCATCTTTTGCTGCCTGCCATGCTGGAGGCCACCGTAGGCATTGCCGTGCTCTCCCGATATGTCCGTAGTCAGATGCTGGAGGTCGAAGGCCAGGATTACGTGCGCACGGCACGGGCCAAAGGTCTTCCTGCTGAACAGGTCCATTACAAGCATGCCTTGCGCAACGCCTTGCTCCCCTTTGTCACGATGTTCGGCCTCATGTTGCCGGGCATGATCGGAGGCTCCGTCATCATAGAATCCATCTTTTCCTGGCCCGGTATCGGAAGGATGGCATACGAGGCCATCCTGGCTCGCGACTATCCCATAATCCTTTCGCTAAACTTTATCTCTGCGGTGCTGGTGCTGATCGGCACCTTTGTCTCTGACGTCCTCTACATGGTGGTGGACCCAAGGATCAGGCTGTGAGAGAAATAGATAATAAGGAGCTCCAGAGAGACACTGGGACGCAGGAGGGACCCCGTGCCCCGAGAGAATCTCGGTGGCAGGTGTCCTGGCAGCTTCTCAAGAAAAACAGACTTGCCTTTTTCGGACTTGCCATCTTTGTAGCCTTCTTCTTTGTTGCCTTTGCCGGGCTCCTGCTCACCTCCGGCCCCCGGCCGCTCTTTGATCCTGCCGTAGTCAGGCTTCAGGAAAAACTGCGTCCGCCCTTCTCTCAGCCCCATCTTGCGAATCTCCGCCCGGAGGAGATCCCTACCCTGGGGATCTATCTATTCGGCACCGATGACCTGGGCAGAGATGTCTTTTCAAGGATGCTGCAGGGTGCGTGGGTCTCTCTGACCGTGGGATTTGTGGCAGTAGGGATCGCAGTCCTGATCGGCATCGTGATGGGAGGGATATCGGGCTATTTTGGCAGAAACCCCGTGAGAATCGAGCACATCCTCTTGGCAGGTATGGTCTCTCTGGGCGCCGGATTGCTGATGGCTGGCGCCGCCTTTCCCGGTGGGGTCGTGCTCGTCATAGCAGGTGCCTCTATCCTCTTTTCCCTGTGGCGTAAAAAATGGTCAGCCGGACAATCTGCTTCACGGTGGCTGAGACTGCTCCACCGAGACACTATTTCTCTCGATACCTTAATCATGAGAATCGTCGATATCATGCTCTGCTTCCCCGTCTTCTTCCTGATACTGACCGTCGTAGCCCTGCTGCCTGCCAGTATGTACAACATCATGGTGGTGATCGGGCTGACGAGCTGGATGGGCACGACGCGCTTTGTCCGGGCCGAATTGCTCTCGCTCCGAGAGCAGGACTTTGTGACGGCGGCGAAGGCCCTCGGGGTCGGCGACTGGCGGATCATATTTCGTCATATGATCCCTAATGCCATGGCGCCGGTGCTGGTTTCAGCCACCATCGGTATTGCGAGCGCGATCCTCATCGAGGCCGGCCTCAGCTTTCTTGGCTTTGGCGTACCCCCTCCCCATGCGACGTGGGGCAACATCCTCTCCGACGGCAAGCGCTTTATATTCGATGCCCCCTGGCTGACCTTTATCCCGGGGTTTGCCATCCTGATCGTGGTCCTCGCCTTCAATCTCTTCGGCGAGGGGCTACGGGACATATTAAACCCTAAACTGAGAGAAAGATACTGATGCTCTCTGTACAGAACTTATCGGTCTATTTCATCGGCAACGGCAGGATCGCCCGGGCAGTGGATGGGGTGAGCTATGAAGTCCGTAACGGCGAAACCGTTTGCCTGGTGGGAGAGTCGGGCTGTGGCAAGACCGTATCAGCACTGACCATCCTGGGCATTATTCCTCAGCCCCCGGCCCGGATCATGGGAGGCAAGAT
>MGQF01000043.1:5640-17382 GCA_001797745.1 Deltaproteobacteria bacterium RBG_13_52_11 | reverse complement strand
TGAGTCCGAGCTCGGGAAGGGCACAACCTTTATCTTCACCATCGCAGCCCCATCTGAACAAGGAGCATATAATGCCTGAGATCCAGAAAGTCACCATTCTCTTAGCGGAGGACGACCATGGCCATGCACGCCTGATCGAGAAGAACCTGCGCCGGGCGAACCTAACGAACGATATTATAAAAGCCCATGACGGCCAGCAGGTAATCGATTATCTCTTTAGCAATGACTGTGCTCCGGCGCTGCTGGTGCTGCTCGATCTCAACATGCCCGTGCTCGACGGCTACCAGGTACTTGAACGCATGAAGACCGACGAACGCACCAAACGCATCCCCGTGGTCATCCTCACCACCACCGACGACGCCCGAGAGGTAACCCGCTGCTATGAGCTCGGCTGCAACGCCTACATCACCAAACCGGTGGACTACGAGCAGTTCTCCGAGACGATCCACAAGCTCGGCCTGTTCCTGGTGGCGATGATGACACCCGATAGGAGGATGACGCTCTATGGATCGGCCTGAACCCATCCGCATCCTCTACATCGAGGATGATCCTGGTCTGGCCCGGCTCGTCCAGAAGCGGTTGGGGAAGACAGGATATACCGTCGATATCGCCTCTGATGGTGAGGAGGGTATTGCCAAGTATACCGCTGACTCCTATGACGTCGTGTTCGTAGATCAGACGTTACCCATCTATGACGGCTTGCAGGTGATTCGTATCCTGGCCTCTCGGGGCCCTTTGCCGCCGATGATTATGATCACGGGGACCGGCGATGAGAAGGTGGCGGTGGAGGCCATGAAGTTGGGTACCAGCGACTATATCGTCAAGGATGTGGAGGGGGGGTATCTCAACCTACTTCCTTCCGTCATCGAAAAGGTACTTCAGCAGCGGTGTGTCGTCGATGAGAAGCAGCGGGCAGAGGAGGAGTTACAAAAGGAAAGAGAGACATTTTTTTCCATGCTGCACAAGGCCCCCTATGGAGCGATTTTGATCGATAAGGATGGGACGAATCGCTATATCAATCCTGAGTTCACCGCCATCACCGGCTATACCCTGAAGAATATTCCCACGGGAAAGGACTGGTTTCGAGCGGCTTATCCCGGCAAGGCGTACCGGCAGCAGGTTATCGAGGCGTGGAAGCGGGATTTTGCCCGGAAGAAGGCCGATAGGCTAATCAGTGTAGTTTTCAGCGTCGTGTGTAAAGATGGCGGGGTTAAGGAGATCGAGTTTAGACCGAACTGGTTAGATGACGGTCAGGCCATCGTGATGTTGGCGGATATAACCGAACGCAGGCGGGCGGAGGAGGCGCTACGGGGAGAACAAGAGAAATTTCAAAACCTCGTGGAGGAGTCTCCGCTCGGAGTATCCATCATCGGGAAAGGAGGCCATTTTAAATATATCAACCCCACGTTCACCGAGATCTTCGGATATGCACAAGAAGATATTCCGACGAGGCGAGAATGGTTTGCCAAGGCATACCCTGATGAAGAATATCGCAACCATGTCGTTGCAACCTGGATCAAGGATAAGAAGAAGACAAAGTGCGGAGAGTCACGACCTAACGCATTTACCGTGACATGCAAGGATGGCTCAAAAAAGGTGATCTATTTTAGACCAATCACGATGGAGACCGGAGATGAGTTTGTTACCTATGAGGATATCACCGACCGCGTGCGGGCGGATGAGGCGCTGCGGGAATCGGGAGATAAATTGGAGAAACTTCATGAAGTAGCCCGCCGTCTGGCAGCGTGCATGAGCGAAGAAGAGGTATATCATGTGGCCGTCGATGCGGCAAAGAGGATCCTCACTTTTTCCTTCTGCAGCCTCGGGATTGTAGAAGGGAAGCAGATTGTCACCAAGGTGGCCGACCCTCATCCCTTTGTTGATGAAACCCAAACGATGTCAGTGCATGAGGGCCTAACGGGTACAACCTATAGAAATGGGAAGACGCACGTCCTGAGGGAGATTAGGAAAGGGGTACAAGCCCTGTCGCCCCATTCACAATATCTCTCTCTGGTCAGTGCTCCCATCGGAGACCTCGGTGTCTTTCAGGCGGCTTCCATCGAACCTGATGCCTTCTCCAAGAATGATACCCGGCTGCTCGAGCTACTGCTCGGCCATACCGCTGCAGCGATCAAACGAATAAGACTGCAAAATGAACTTAAAGAACAGGCCATCCATGATCACCTTACCGGCCTTCACAACCGTTATTATCTTGACAAGGTCCTCGAACAGGAGATCAAGCGCTCAAAGCGCTACAACCATAGCATGGCCTTCATGATGCTCGACGTCAATAGATTTAAGGAAATCAACGACCGATACGGCCACCAGATGGGGGACGAGATCCTCAGGGAGGTAGCTGTGCTGCTGCGCGAGGCGGTAAGAGAAACTGACATCGTGGTCCGTTACGGCGGGGATGAGTTCCTCATCATACTGCTCGAAACAAATGGCGAATTAGACAGCATCAAACGGCGCATCGCCGAGAAGGTAGCCCTTCTCAATATGAAGGATGGGCAGATGGACTTTCCAGTCACGCTGTCTATCGGCAGCGCCTCCTGGGGTCCTAAAGACCATAGGTCCGTGGACGAAATTATGAACGAAGCGGACAGGCGGATGTATGAAGAAAAAAAGCAACACAATGGTCATGTTAAAGGAATTAACCATGCCTGATATCCACGATGTCACCATCCTCCTGGCAGAAGACGACCCAGGCCACACGCGCTTGATCGAGAAGAACCTGCGCCGGGCCAACATCAAAAACGAGATCGCCTTTGCCACCAATGGGCAGGAGGCCCTCGACTACCTGTTCTGCGAAGGTGCGTACGCCAACCACCAGCACCCATCGCACCTGCTGGTGCTGCTTGACCTCAACATGCCGGTGCTCGACGGCTACCAGGTACTCGAACGCATGAAGACCGACGAACGCACCAAACGCATCCCCGTGATCATCCTCACCACCACCGATGACCCCCGAGAGGTGGCCCGCTGCTATGAGCTCGGCTGCAACGTCTACATCACCAAACCAGTGGACTATGAGCAGTTTTCCGAGTCTATCCGCAAGCTGGGGTTATTCCTGATGGTGGTGATGATACCCGATGGGGTAGGAGGGTAGGGAGTAGTCTATGGCTCAATCTGAGCCCATCCGCATCCTCTACATCGAAGACGATCCTGGTCTGGCCCGGCTCGTCCAGAAGCGGTTGGGGAGGGTGGGGTATACCGTTGACATCGCCTCTGATGGTGAGGAGGGTATTGCCAAGTACCATGCCGACTCCTATGACGTAGTATTCGTAGATCAATCGTTACCGGTCTACGAGGGGCTGGAGGTGCTCCGTATCTTAGGCTCTCAAGGTCCGTTGCCTCCCACCATCATGATCACCGGTACTGGTGATGAGCGGGTGGCGGTGGAGGCCATGAAGCTCGGTGCGGGCGATTACATCGTCAAAGACGTGGGGGGCGGGTATCTTGAGTTGCTTCCTTCCGTCATCGAGAAGGTGCTCGACCAGCGGCGCGCTGCTGAGGAGAAGCAGCGGACAGAGGAGACACTGCAGGAGAGCGAAGAGCGCCTCAGGCAGTTCTTTGAGAACGAACCGGAATACTGCTACATGGTCTCAACAGAGGGTATCATACTCGATGTCAATACCGCCGCCCTCACGGTACTGGGCTATAAAAAGGATGAGCTAGTCGGCAAGGCTATGGAAACGTTTTTCGCCCCTGAATCACTGCCGAAATTAAAGCGGCTCATCGTGCAGTGGAAAAAGACGGGGAGTTTCAAGGAACAAGAAATTCGTATCCTCACCAAGGAGGGAACCAGGCGCACGGTCATGCTCAGCACCGGCGCTGTGAGGAATAAAGATGGAACTATATTGTATGGCGTGGCTGTACAGAGAGATATCACCGAGCACGAGCGGATCAAGGAGACCCTCCAGAAGACGGAGGAGCACCTGCGCATCATCGGGGAGGGGGTCAGCGACGGTTTTATCTATGTGGATAGAAATGGAATCGTCCTCTTCTGCAACGAGCGGATGAAGGATATCATTGCGGACCCCCATCCGGAGGGAAAACCTATCAGCGCATTCTATGACGAGGAGAATCAAAAGATCTTGGCGCAAAACCTCAATGCACGATGGGAAGGAAAAGGGACTGTCTATGAGATCGTGCTGACGGACAAAGTGGGCCGAAGGCACAATCTACTGGTAAGCGGCACCCCCTACCGAGACAAACGAGGCGCTATCCAGGGGGCCTTCGGCATCTACCACGATGTCACCGATGAGAGAGAAGCTGCGAAGGTCTTATCGGGATACAAAGAGGCCCTCAAGGACAGCTTTTTCGGGACCACCGAGGCCCTCTCAAAGGTCATTGAGGATCGAGATCCCTATACCAGTGGTCATTCGACCGGTGTGGCAGGACTTGCCGAGGCCATAGCACGCATCATGGGGTTTTCCGAAGACGAGATCACGGGGATCTATATCGCCGGCGTCCTCCACGATATAGGCAAAATGGCCGTGCCGGTGGAGATACTGGTTAAACCCGGCAGGCTGAACGGCATGGAGATATCACTCATCCAGATGCATCCCCAGGCGGGATATGAAATCCTCAAGGGGATCGATTTCCCCTGGCCTGTGGCCCAGGCTACCCTTCAGCACCATGAGCGCATGAATGGCTCAGGGTACCCCCACGGGCTGAAGGGTGACGAGATCATCCCTGAGGCCCGCATCCTGGCGGTTGCCGATGTGATGGATGCCATGACCCACCACCGTCCCTACCGTCCTGCCTTCAGCCTGCAGGAGGCCGTGGCGGAGATCAAGAAGGAACGGGGAAGGCTCCATGACCCTCAGGTGGTGGATGCGTGTTTGGAGGTATTGGGGGGGGAACAGCCCTTTGTCATCTCAGAGTACTCAACGAACTCCACCTCACCCCATTTCCGGAGCCGCTCCAAGAATTCCTCGGCCCTGCCCACCACCACGATGGTGAGGGCTTCTGGAAGGAGATAGGCCGAGGCCAGGCTGTTGACTTGTTCCAGGGTGACCTCCTCAATAGCCTCAGGATAAAAGGAAAGATAATCGTAGGGGATGCCGTAGAGTTCCAGATTCAGGATCTCCCCTGTCATCTGACCAAGGGTCTCCAATTTCAGGGGGAAGCTCCCCCTCAAGAACTGCTTCGCATCTTCGAGCTCCTGGACCCGGACACCCCCCCTGATAAGCTCTTCCATGACCTTCAGGATCTCCTCGATGATTGGCACTGTCGTGGCCGTCGGGGTAAAGGTGGAGATAACGAAAGGCCCTGCGATATGCCCTGCCTGGAAGGTACTGGAAATACCATAGGTATACCCCTTCTCGGCCCTGATGCGCTGCATGAGCCGGGAAGAAAACCCCCCGCCCCCGAAGATGTAATTCATCACTTTGAAGGGGATGTAAGCTTCGTCCTTTCTCTTGATCCCCAATAGACCCTCCCGTATCTGGCTCTGGGTGAGGTCGGGGCGATTCACCGCGATAATCCTCTTCCCCGTGGGCCTCTGCGGTGCAGGCAACTGATCCTCGGTCTTCCCCTTGGTCTTCCAACCTCCCAGAAGGCCTTCGGCCCTTTCCCTGATCTCCTCAGGGGTGAGGTCGCCGATTGCCAGCAGCACGGTGTCCTCAGGGGCGTAGTGGCGGCGGTAAAAGGAACGTGGATCCCCTGCAGACAAACTACCGAGGGATGGAATGGTGCCGTAGGTGGGGTGGGCGTAGGGGGTACCTTCGAGGAGGCGCTGGACGATGATCTCGTCGGCGATGACCTCTGCCTGATCCCGCTGCTGAATCAAACGAGAGATCCTCCTCTGCTGGGATTGCTTCATCTCCTCCTGAGGAAAGGTCGGTTGCAGGAGCATATCGCCCACTAGATCCATGAGGGTGGGAAATGCTTCCGATAGTCCAACGACCTCCACACAAGAGGCGTCCCAGTCGGAACTGGCTGAGTACCGCGCCCCCAATTGCTCCATCTCCAGGGCCAGCTGTTGGCTGTCCCTCTTCCCAGTGCCGAGGGTCACCATCTCAGCGGTGATGTCGGCCAACCCCTCCTTCCCCGCAGGGTCCCTCTCGCTCCCCCTCTTGACCATCACGGTGATATGGGCCAGCGGGAGCTTATGATACTCCAGGCACATCACCGTGAGACCATTGTCCAGCTGCACTTTTTTGATGTGCTCTGCCTTCAAGGGAAACATCTGTGGTCCTTCTTCAAAACGCTGTTATGCATTCGATAATTCCCTTTCCTATCCGCTCCCCGAAGGGAGAGGATACAGTGCAGGGTTTACTTTCTCAGTAACTTTGCCAGTCTCCCCAACTCATTTTTCCTTCGACCGCTAGAATCCTGCCGCCAGCGGCATCCCGCTTCCGTAAACCTATATTGCGGAACGGGATTGGCCCCTTGAACCCTATTGTCAGTCAGCAATCACTTTATTGTCCCATTCAGGGAGCAAAACCCTCGCCTTTAGGAGAAGACTTTAGTTCGATCTTTGTCCCAAAAGGGTTCAATCCCGCGTTTCGCGGGAAAGGGGTCAGGGGTTTCATAAACATGTTTGAATGCTTTTCACTAGAACCCTCGAATCCTTGCATCCTTGACCCCTAAAGCTATCGCCTTTAGGCGATAGTAGTTTACTTATTCCACTGGATCGAGGCGTTCGTTCTCCTCCGGGGTGATGGGTTGCAAGGTAACCACGGTCCTGTTGTCCGCAACCAGATATCGCTGGGCCACTCGCTTGACGTCCTCGGTGGTTATCCCTTCACACCTGTCCAGCACAGTATTGACCATGCCGCAGTCACCTGCCTTGATCTCATAGAGCCCCCCTGCCAATCCCTTAAAGAAGACCGACTGGAGACCCATGATGAAAGAGGCAGTCAATCCCCGTTTGGCCTTGGCGAGTTCCCCTTCATCGAATCGCCCATCCTTTATCTCCTCGATGGCCTCCCATACCTCTTTCTCTAAATCACCTATGGGCACTCCAGGCGCCGCGATGGCATATACCTGCAGCAAGCCCGGATCCATGGACCAAAAAGGCGGGGGATCTACCTCTACCTGGGCCTCTACGGCCCTGCCGGTCTTGACAAAGCGCAGGTAAAAACGGGATGACTTTCCGTGGGAGAGGATGTGGTTCAGGGCGAGGAGGGGGAAGACGTCGGGGTCCCTAATCCCCGGGCAATGGAAGCCGGCGAAGAAGGCCTCCAATTGCGATACCTTCTTATAGAAGGAGCGTTTCTCACCCCGCTGGGGCCGCTCCTGCGCAGGGGGCGCCTCCACATGGTTTTGGGGTTTGAGGTGGCCGTAGTACTGTTCGACTAAGGTGAGGGCCTTTTCTCTCTTGAAGTCACCGACGATAACCACCACGGCATTGTTGGGGGCATACCCCCGCCGGTAATAGTCGAGGCAGTTTTCCAAGGTCAACTTCCTGAGATCGTGATCCCAACCGATCACCGGCCATTGATAGGGGTGCTGGTCAAAGGCGATGGCGAAGAGTTGCTCTATGAGGAGGCCGAAGGGGGAATTGACGGTCCGTAGCTTCCGCTCACTCCTGACCACCTCCCGCTCGGTATCTAAGCTTTCTTGATTCAAGCGAAGGTTCTCGAGCCGCTCGGCCTCCAGCCTCATGGCCAGCTCCAATTTATCAGTGGGGAGATTTTCGAAGTAGCTCGTGTTGTCGATGGTGGTGAAGGCATTGAGGGTCCCTCCATTGGCCTGGATGATGCGGGCGAACTCCTCCGGGCCCAGCTTCTTGGACCCCCTGAACATCATGTGCTCAAAGAGGTGGGAGATGCCGGTGATTCCGGGCCGCTCGTTCCTGGACCCCGTGGCGAAGTGGACCTGGTAGGTTACGATGGGATGAGATGGATCTTCCAGTGTCAAGATCTTCAGACCGTTCGAGAGGGTGTCACGCTGAAAGTCCAAGATGATCTTTTGCATAACGGCCCCCAAGATATCATCCTCAGCGTGCGGAGTCAACGGATACTGGTTCTTCTTTGGCACAAGACATGATACGCTACCCACGTACATCGGCCTGTTGATATTTTTTTCTGTTGGGCATACAATTATTGTACGATATATTACCGGATAGGAAAAATATCAATAAAGTGCAAGGGCACTGGTTGATAAAGGCCAAAGGGATACGCTCCATCTAGGAGGACACGAGTCGATTCCATGAAGAAGACAGGGATTGTCAGACATCAGATCTATCTCAAGCACAAAACCGGGGTCTTGCATCCGGAGAGTCCGCAACGCCTTCAGGCTATTTATTCGATGTTGGACAACAGGGCATTTGGTGATGCAGTGGTCTATATCGAGCCGCGCTATGCGACGTTGGATGAGATCCTCTGGGTCCACGACTCCCGTTATGTAGACCGTGTGCTCGACAGTGCCGAGAAGGCACGGGTCAGGTTTGATCCCGATACCGTGACCTCACCGAAGACCTACCAGGCCGCCTTGATGGCGGCGGGGGGGGTAATGGAGGCAATCAAACAGGCGGTGACCAAGGAGGTGCTCAATGCATTTGCCCTCGTCAGGCCACCAGGGCATCATGCCCTCAGAGATCAAGCGATGGGGTTTTGTATCTTCAATAACGAGTCCATCGGAGCATACTATGCCATGAAGGCCCACGGGTTAAGGAGGGTCTTGATCGTCGATTGGGATGTCCACCACGGCAACGGTATCCAGAGCATCTTTTATGATAATCCCTCTGTCCTCTATTTTTCCGTTCACCGCGCCCCCTTTTTCCCCTGGAGCGGAGAGGTGAGTGAGATAGGAGCAGGAGAGGGTGAGGGATATACCGTCAATGTACCCCTGGTGCCCGGCTGTTCCAATGAGGATTACGGGAACATATTCCGCCATCTCCTCAGGCCTATTGCCGAGCAGTTTAGGCCCGAGTTAGTCATCGTTTCCGCCGGATTCGACACCCATCACGACGATCCCATCGGATCGATGAACCTCACCCCCGAGGGATTTGCCAGGATGACTGCCCTCTTGATGGAGATGGCTGCTTTATCCTGTGAGGGAAGGCTAGTCCTTGCCTTGGAGGGGGGATACAGTCCGGAGGGCTTGCGGGACTCCGTGGAGATGGTACTGTGGGAACTGAGCGGCAATTCGAAAATCGATAAAGACCAGATGCAGCACGCGGAGGATGCGCACTACGAAAGAATGGCCGAGACCATTGAGCGGGTCAAAGGGATTCACCATCGTTATTGGAAATTTTAGGGGGAGGAGGACGAAGCGATGCGTTTATTGATTCTTGGAGAACATGAGTCGGATCATTGGAAGGAGATCAGGGAGAAGGCTGGGAGGATATTCGGCCAGCCACCCCTCGGGGTACGGGTCCTCCATCGGTATGCCACCCTGAGCGGCAATCTCACCTTCACCGTCATTGAGGCGGAGCAGGAAGAGGAGGTGGCGAAGCTGATGACGGAACTCTCCGTTGTGTCCACGTATGAAGTCTATCCCATCTATGAGATCGGAGCGGGGGAGAAGACGGAGGCAAAAGAGGGGGCCTTTGAGTCCATGCACGGTCCGATCTAATGGCCGTGGAAATTATCTTGGCACATCGATCCTGACGGGAGTGGCCGTATATCTGTCCGGGGGCTTGAGGAGTTGCACCCCCCAACGAAAGATCGGATAAAAGCCATTGCGTTTTATCACCGATGGTTAACTAAAGCCTTAAGAGGAGCGTGATGAATGGAAAATGTCCTTCCCCCTGCCAACCCAGAGGCCAATCTGCGGGATTACAGCAAGGCCTGTCAATCCTTTGACTGGAAGGAAGTAGAGCAGGAGTTCAGTTGGCACCTGACCGGCAAGGTGAACATCGCCTATGAAGCCATCGATCGGCATGCAGAGGATCCAACTCGCTGTCATCGATATTGTCTCATCTATGAGGATGAGAACCGGAGGGAACGGATTACCTATCACCAGATGCGGGACCTCTCCAATAAGTTCGCCAACGTCCTCAAGAAACTGGGGGTGGAGAAGGGGGACAGGGTCTTCATATTCCTCCCCCGGTGCCCCGAGTATTACATCGCCATGGCCGGCTGTGCCAAGGTCGGGGCCATCTTGAGCCCCCTCTTTGAGGACCTCATGGAGATGGCCGTCAGGGAGAGACTCAGAGACAGCGGGGCCAAGGTACTGGTAACCACCCCCAAGATGGCCGCCCGAGTGCCGTTCACTGAACTCCCTGACCTGCGCAATATCATTTTGGTGGGGTCTGGGAATATCGTCCTGAGGCCCGGTGAGGTGAGCTGGGAGGAGGAGATTGCCCGCGCTTCCTATGATTTTGAGATAGAATGGATGGACCTCGAAGATCCCCTCTATATCATCTATACCTCCGGCTCCACCGGAAAGCCTAAGGGGGTCCTCCATGTTCATCGAGACATGGTCGGGTATCTCATCACGGCGCGGTGGGTGCTCGACCTCCGGGATGACGATCGCCTGTGGACCACGTCGGAACCAGGGTGGATTACGGGGACGGTATATGGTGTCTTTGCCCCCTGGCTCTGTGGGGTGGATAATTTTGTCCGAGGGGGGAGGTTTGGGCTCGAAGGGTGGTGCCGTTCCATCGAGTCGCATCGGATAACGGTCTGGTACTCCTCCCCTACCGTCTTTATGAGGATGATGGAACAAGAAAAAGAGATAGCCGAGCAGTGTGATCTCAGCAGCCTACGCCACATCCTCAGTGTGGGGGGACCCCTGCCCCCGGAGGTCGTGTTTTGGGCCAGGAGGTTTTTCAAGACCCCCATCCATGACACCTGGTGGATGACCGAGACAGGGATGATCATGATCGCCAATTACCCCGGTATGCCTATTAAGCCGGGTTCCATCGGGAAGCCCTTTCCCGGCATTGAGGCGGCTATAGTCGATGACCACGGGAAAGAGGTGCCCCCGCTGACGTTGGGGGACCTGGCCATAAAAAAGGGATGGCCGGCCATGATGCGGGGGATCTGGCGCGACGAAAAGAGATATCAGGAATATTTTTCCCATGAGCCCTGGTATATCTCCGGCGACCTCGCCTACATGGATGATGACGGCTATTTCTATTTCCAGGGGAGGGAGGACTATCAGATCAAGGTGGATGGGGCCATGATCAGTACCACCGAGGTGGAGGAGGCCCTGCGGGGGTACCCGGCAGTGGCCGATGCCGGGGTCGTCGGCCAACCAGACCCCATCCGGGGAACGGTGATCATGGCCTTCATCGCCCTGAAGCCGGGGTTTTCCCCCTCAGGAGAACTCCAGGAAGAGATCAGAGAATTTATGCGAAGGTATTTCTCCCGCCGGTTAGTCCCTAAGGAGATAGAGTTTCGCCCTGAGATACCCAGGGGGGAGGATGGGGCAGTGGTCAGGAGGGTGCTAAAGGCGTGGGCGTTGGGACTCCCTGACTAACAGGCTGTTGAAAAACGCCCATCTGTCCCGCGTTTCGCGGGATTTCTCTCATCTTTCGTCGTTGCGGTGTACGTCAAAGTACGCCTCACTCCTCATGATTTCGAGGCCTCCGTAAGCGGGATTTCGTAAAGCTCAACTTGCATCTGGGCATTTTTGAGCAGCCTGTTGGGAATCACTTGTGCAACAACCTCTTAAAGATCGAGGATCATGGCGGTCTCGGTGCAGTCGGGGAATTTGATGCACCTGACACAATCGGTCCAGATCTTGTGGGGGAGGGTGGACTTGTCCACGGCACGGAAGCCCATCTGTTCAAAATAGGGTGGTATATAGGTGAGGAGAAAGATTCGTGAGACCCCGAGC
>MGQF01000043.1:3853-5614 GCA_001797745.1 Deltaproteobacteria bacterium RBG_13_52_11 | reverse complement strand
GATCAATTTCCTGCCGATGCCCTTTTTTCGCTCTTGTGTAGCCACGGCAAGGGATCGAATCTCCGCCAGCCCCTCCCAGCAGATGTGCAGGGCGCACACACCGCTTATATGATGGTCTTGCCCCTCAGAGACATAGAAATCGCGAAGATTATCGTAGATCTCGCTCAAGGAGCGGGGGAGGAGCCTCTCTTCGTCGGCGAACTGATTTATCAGCCGTTGGATCTGTTCGGCGTCAGCGATGTGGGCCTTGCGGATCACTATCCTTCCTGCCTCGCTTTTTCCAACATCTCGTGGGCGTGGGTCCTCGTAGCTGCAGTAACTCCCTTGCCGCTCAGCATCCTGGCGATCTCCTCCACTACCTTGTCTCCCTGGAGCCTCTCCACAGAGGTTATGGTCCTCCCCTCCGCCTCTCGTTTGGACACTTGGTAATGGGTTTTTCCAAAGGCGGCTATCTGAGGGAGATGCGTGACACAGAGGATTTGATGATAGCGGGCCAGATCCCGCAACTTGTACCCTACCACCTCCGCTGTCTGCCCCCCTATCCCCGCATCTACTTCATCGAAGACCAAGGTCTGTTCTCCTTCCCCCTTCGTCAAGATCTTTTTTATGGCCAGCATGATGCGGGAGAGTTCACCGCCGGAGGCGATCTTGGATAGGGGTCTCGGCTCTTCACCGATATTGGGGGAGATGAGAAATTCTACCTCCTCCCCTCCTTTAGGCCCGACGGCCATTCCTTCGACCTCCAACGCATCCCCTCCAACTGGCACCCCCCTCATCTCCACCTCGAAGGTCGTCCGCTCCATTGCCAAGGTGGCCAGTTCACCCTCGATCTCCTGCTTCAGCCTGTGAGCCGCCTCCTTGCGCCCTTGAGACAATTGAGCAGCCAATTCCCGGACCTTCCCCGCCCCTTCCTTCTTTCGCCGCTCCAGTTGAGCTATCTCCGCCTCGAGATCAACAGTCCCCTGCACCCCTTGTTCGATCCGCTCTTTATAGGTAAGGATTTCCTCCACCGTGGAGGCCTTATACTTTCTTTTTAACCTTTGGAGCTCATCAAACCTCAGTTCTATCTCTTCCAGTCGGTTCGGGTCAACATCGAGCTTAGCGAGATACCCTTTGATCTGCCCTGAGGCCTCTTCCAACTGCAGCAGGGCCGAGGAGACGGCCTCTTTGAGGGGAGAAACAGTGGGGTCCAATTCTACGAGGGCCTCTATATCACGCTCGACCTTGCCCAATTTTTCGATGATTGATCCCCCCTCGGAATACAGCATGCGCTCACTCGACCCGGCCAGCTGCAACAGCCGCTGGGCGTTCTTCAGGAGGTGGCGTTCCTGCTTTAACACCTCCTCCTCACCAGGCCTTAACCGGGCTGCCTCGATCTCCTTGAACTGGAAGGTCCACAGATCCCGCTCGCGCTCACCCCTCTCCTTTTCATCCTTGAGCCCCGCAAGAAGCTTGTCTAACCCCCTGTGCTCTTTGTAGGCCTCCTGAAACTCGGCCTTGAAAGGAAGAAGCCCCCCAAACTCATCCAGGATGTCCAGGTGGTTCTCCACCTTTCTCAAGACCTGGTGTTGATGCTGCCCGTAGATATTGAGGAGTTCTTCTCCGATGAGGGAAACCATTTGTAGGGTGGCAAGCTGGCCGTTTATGTAGACCTTGCCCTTGTCTCT
This sequence comes from Deltaproteobacteria bacterium RBG_13_52_11, assembly GCA_001797745.1. GTDB lineage: Bacteria > Desulfobacterota > B13-G15 > B13-G15 > RBG-16-54-18 > RBG-13-52-11. Next base: position 3,947 of record MGQF01000043.1, on the reverse strand, counting down.
CCTGGAGAGCACCCTTTTTATCAGGACGGTATCCTCCGCCTCGATGCCCTTTTCCTGCAGCCACTGGCGGATCCGCGGGTTGGCAGTGCAGTCA
>MGQF01000043.1:638-3845 GCA_001797745.1 Deltaproteobacteria bacterium RBG_13_52_11 | reverse complement strand
CTCCACCACGCCCTCCTCTTCGTGAGACCTGATGATGTTGTCCTTGACCCGATCCCCCAAGATGAGGTTGAGGGCATTGAGGATGATGGACTTCCCCGCCCCTGTCTCTCCGGTGAGCACATTGAGGCCTTCATTGAAGGCGATGTGCAATTGATCGATGATGGCGAGATTTTCGATGTGAAGCTCCACCAACATCTTACTCCCCCCTCAACGCTTGCTTACGATATCCGCTCCCCACATCAGTTTCTGCCGCAGGACCTCGAAATAACCCCGCGAGGGGGACTTGATGAGCTTGACGAACCCCTCCCCCTTCTGTACCTCCACCCGGTCTTGGAGCTGCATCTCGAATCCCACCTGCCCGTCCAGGGTGAGGAAGACCTCTTGATCCCCTGAGCAGAGGGTCGCGCTGATCACGGCCTCCTTGGGGACGATAATGGTCCTGTTGGTCACGTTGTGGGGGCAGATGGGGGTGATAATAATGGATTGGAGGGAGGGATAGACGATGGGGCCACCAGCCGAGAGCGAATATCCCGTCGAACCGGTGGGGGTGGAGATGATCAGGCCGTCGGCCCGGAAGGTGGTGAGGCGGGCGTTATCCACCGTGGTCTCCAACTCGATGATCCGCGCCAAGGCCCCCTTGGTAATGACCACATCGTTGAGCACGGTGAAGGCATCGATCTCCTTCCCCTTACGCCACACCCGGGCCGTCAGGAGCATCCGCTCATCGGTCTTATAGTCGCCTTGCAGAATGCTTTCGAGCATGGGGTAGAGCTCGTCCAAGGTGATCTCCGTCAAAAAGCCCAACCCCCCCAGGTTTACCCCGAGGATGGGGACCTGTTTCTTTTGGAGGGTCCGGGCTGCTGCCAGCAGCGTGCCGTCCCCCCCCAAGACCACCGCCATGTCCACACCAAGGGGCATCGTTTCTTTATCGAGGGATGCATGTCCGACTGCCTTTGCCATCTCAGGTTCGACAAAACACTCCACCTTGCGGTCCTTGAGCCATCTGACGAGCTCCTTGACTACCTGGACGGCCTCGGGCTTGTTCTGTTTGGCGATAATCCCTATCTTCTGCATGATTCTTAGATACCACGCTCCCTGCCCGTTGTCAACGTCACGAACTCATGGACGCAGAGAAAGCATTTGCCGAAAATAGGTTGACTTTTTCCCCATGGTTTAGTAATTTCCTATTCAAACCGAAATCATCCATTAACAGCCTTACATCCAGAGGGTGGAGATATGGGTGAGAATGAAGATTACCCCTCATTCTTAAAAGAACTGAGGGGTTTTTATCTACCATGAGCGAATGAGGTTATGAGAGAGGAGTCCGGTCAGAAGGTTTTTTATTCAGGGGTTTGGTCAAGGAAGAGAGGGAGATAAAAAGGGGGATCTTCTGACATTGACAATTTTGAAAACATTAGTAAGAAAACTTGAGTCTCCCGTAAGCGGAGGGTTTATATTTCTTTGTAAAATTATTTACAAGGAGAATTTTTATGTCTAAAATAGATTATAAGAAAAAACTTAAACATCTTTATAATGCACCATCTCATAAGCCTTCAATTATTGAAGTTCCCAAAATGAATTATCTTATGATAGATGGAAATGGACTTCCCGAAGAACAGAATTTTATTAATGCAGCAAGTACAATATTTCCTCTTGCCTATGTTATAAAATTTATTGAAAAAGGTAGACATCCGGAAAATGATTATGTTGTAATGCCAATGGAGGTACAATGGAAATTGGACAGAAAAGAATCTGGATCAAAAAGATATTATTGGACGATGATGGTTATGCAGCCAGATATTATTAATAAAGATTTATTAGAAGAAGCAATAACAGAATTGAATAAAAAGAATAAACAATTACCATATCTATCGGCATTAAGATTTGATTCCAACGAAGAAGGATTATGTGCACAGATATTTCATAAAGGACCTTTTGGGGAGAAAATGGAAGAAACATTTGATATTTTAAAATTAGAATTAAAAAATTTAGGATATGAGTATGAAAAAGATTCTCATGATATATATTTTAGTGATCCAAGAAGAGTTAATCCGGAAAAATTAAAAACATTAATACGAGTAAAGATTTGGAAATAATAATTGCCAACGTCAGATAATAGCGTATAAGGAGGTGTACAATGTATTGTCCACAATGTGGAACGCAAAACGATGACAATGCCTTCAGGTGCATTAAGTGTGGGATCGTCCTGCAACAGGTACCCCCTGGAAAGAAAAAAAATACCGCTGTTATAGTCCTGGTGGTTGCAGCCATAGCATTAGTACTTTTTGCAGTAATAGGCATACTCGCAGCCATAGCAATTCCTTCATTTGTTAACCAGCAGGCAAAGGCGCGTAATGCCATGGCACAGGCAGAGATAAAAAATGCCTGCCGTGCAGCCGCTGCCTTTTTTGTAGAGCATCCCGATAAAGCCGTAACCCTCGATGAGTTAAAAGAAGAAGGTCTTGCTATGAATCCTGACATCGAATTATCGATAGAAAATGGCACCATGGAAGAGTTGTCAATACGCGCAAAGCATATTAAAGGGAATAGGGTTTATGTAGCTGACAAGAATTGTGATATCCAGGAAATACGACCGTGACGCGAGGGGGCAGCATATTTTTTGGCATCGGCCTTCCGGAACTTCTTATGATAATCGTCTTCTTTGCTATTCTTGCGGCTGTTGTCATTGGCATCATCTTGTTAATCAGGCGTAGCTCAGAAAGCCCTGCTAAAAACCAGCACCCTGTTTTTTGTACCAAATGCGGAACACAAAACGATGGTAGCGCTTCCCACTGCGTCCGGTGCGGTAATCTCTTGCTCTCTCCTCAGCAGTTTGGCGCGGGTGCGACAGTTCCGAATTACCTGGCGCAGGCGATTTTGGTGACCATTTTTTGTTGCGTGCCGTTTGGCATTCCGGCTATTGTCTTTGCTGCCCAGGTAAACGGAAAATTGGCAGCCGGTGACTACGACGGTGCTGTTGAAACATCCAAGAAGGCGAAGATGTGGTGTTGGATTTCGTTTGGGGTCTACCTGGGAATTGTGCTCATCTATTTTGCCATTGTCATAATAGGCGTTCTCGGCGGGAGACGGTATTACTAATTTTTTTATGGCTGACCTTTTTATCGCAAAGACCTTCCCCGGAAGACGGGGGAGCCCAATAGCCGTAGCGGCAGCCCTGGGGGGCGGGATTGCCGCAGCCTATTTTTT
>MGQF01000043.1:399-521 GCA_001797745.1 Deltaproteobacteria bacterium RBG_13_52_11 | reverse complement strand
ACATCTGCGAACTGCCTGGGGGCTCAATCCCTTGTTGGTATTGGCATTACCATTTCTGGGCTATTATTTTTTGTCTTATGTGATGGGCGGCATGAGGGGGCGGTCCTTGCCTGCTTTCTTTG
>MGQF01000043.1:0-207 GCA_001797745.1 Deltaproteobacteria bacterium RBG_13_52_11 | reverse complement strand
AGAATCTATGGGCACATTTAATAAGAGGTGTGGCACGCGCTATGGATATTATACGAAAGAAGATCGAGCGAATCAGTATCACCGGCCCCTTGGAGGAGTATAAGCAGGCGGATGCCTATTGTCAGAAACACGGCCTCCGCGTCATTCAAACCAATCCGTGTTTGAGCGACAAAAAACACCGGGGCAGGGTCACCAGTTTTGAGATCG
>MGQF01000042.1:11545-14202 GCA_001797745.1 Deltaproteobacteria bacterium RBG_13_52_11 | reverse complement strand
CTTATCCCTTTTCTTTCCTACTTCGCAAGCAGGGCCTCTAATCCCTTCACCGTGTCTGCTATTTCATTGAGCCGTTTCTGGGCAGCCAGCCTGTCGCCCAGCTCGATTGCTCCCTTGAAATTCTTGAGAAAGAGTCCAAGGCTGTCGAGCTTCGGCTTCATCTGGTTACAAAGGTCGAGTACTCCCCTTTCCTGCCCTCTTGTTCCCTCCAAGCCCTTGACCTTTGCCTGGATGGATTGCAGCAGGCCCATCATGTTCTCGTGGGACTTCAAGAGCCCCAGTTTCGTGAGGTCGGCCCCTGGCTTGGCTTCTGCCAGCCTACCTCTTGACGGTTCGATCTCCTGTTGAAATAGCTGAAGATCCTGACTGATCGGCGAGAACGGTGATGGCTCAATACCTCCGAAGGCACCATTTGCGACAACTAGAACCAGGCAAATGGCGAGGACTCCTGATACTAAGACAGTTTTTTTCATGGTGTTATCCTCCTTTTTAGGTTATTTGGCATATACTACGTACTATGAGTGCCCATTTTGCTAAAAAGGTTCACTGAGCCAACCCCGGGGATATTGCAGCTAATCTTTTGAGATTAATCCCATGCATGGCTCCAGATCCCTGGTGCGATTTTCTTGTATGATCGTCACTATGGAATCCCTTCTCCCCGGCTATTGCCTTGACTTCCTGCTTTAACCTACAGTAGAGGTTTTCGCACCGTATGCCCTCCTACTGATCGGTCTCTTAACATAAAATAAGACATCTTGCAACCTTTCTCAAAGACTTAGACGAGCAATAACAAAGTATGTTATTATCGTTTTGGTGTTAGACAAGCCCATGAATATCCGGAAATAGCTCGGTTATGCCACAATAAGGGTCTAGCTGCGGATATCGATACGATATCCGCTCAGTGCAGACACGCAAGGATAACTGATCGTGAGCAAGATTATTATTAAATGCAAAGCAAACGTTCAGAAACGACAAACATGGACAGAGGACCAAATATAATAATAAAAGGAAAAAAATCTCAGTACCGGAAGACTTCCGGTGCCAGCAAACACCCGACATCTCAGGCAGCTCAAAAGGCACGTGGCAGACAGGCATCGCCCGGACCGAGATTGTCGCGCACCTCCGCGCATTCAAGCATCGGAATTACCGGCTCTTCTTCGGCGGGCAGTTCATTTCGCTCTCCGGCACCTGGATGCAGTCGGTGGCCCAGTCGTGGCTTGTCTATCGGTTGACGGGCTCGGCAGTCTTGCTCGGATTCGTTGCATTCTCTGGACAATTTCCGGTTTTTTTGTTCGCGACCCTCGGCGGTGCTTTTGCCGATAGGCATAATCGCCATCGCATCCTCGTCGCCACGCAAACCGCATCAATGCTCTTAGCCTTTGTTCTGGCTGCCCTGACACTCACTCATCACGTGCAGGTGTGGCATGTGTTTGTGCTTGCCTCCCTGCTCGGCGTCGTGAACGCCTTTGACATCCCGGCACGACAGGCGTTCGTGGTGGAGATGGTGGGGAGAGAAGATCTCATCAACGCCATTGCGTTGAACTCGTCGATGTTTAACGGCGCGAGTATAGTCGGCCCGGCTCTTGCGGGGATACTGGTGGCAACAGTCGGTGAAGGGTGGTGTTTTTTCGCCAATGGTGTCAGCTATATCGCCGTGATCGCCGGCTTGCTGCTGATGGAGATCAAGGCCCGAGAGCGTCTCCATCTGCCGGGCTCGACCCTTGCCAGCATCATCGAAGGACTCGGCTATGTCGGACGCACGGGACCTGTGCGATCATTATTGTCCCTGATCGGGTTGATCAGCCTCCTCGGGATGCCCTATGTTGTGCTCATGCCGATCTTCGCGGACCAGATACTGCATGGCGGGGCGAGTGGGCTTGGATTGCTCATGGGCGCATCAGGGATCGGCGCCCTCATCGGCGCCTTGAGCCTGGCTGCCCGGCAAGGCGTGCGCGGTCTGGGTCGCGTGGTCGCTTTCGCGGCGGCTGGTTTTTTGGCGCAAGCCTTATCCTCTTCTCATTGTCACGCTCGTTCTGGCTCTCTGCTTGCCTGCTCTTGCCGGTCGGCTTCTTTATGATAGTGCAAATGGCCTCGTCAAACACCCTTATTCAAACGCTGGTGCCGGATAACCTGCGCGGGCGCGTGATGGCGGTCTACGGGATGATGTTCATGGGCATGGCCCCATTCGGTGCGCTCCTTGCTGGTACCATTGCCCATCATCTTGGCGCACCGATCACCGTAACGCTCGGTGGTGCCGTGTGTATCGTGGCAGCGGTTGGGTTCGGTTTGCGCTTGCCGACTTTCAGGCGTGAGGCCAGGCAGATGATCGTTGCCCTGCAGATGGCCGGCGGCGACCCGGCAGAGGAGACGATAGGTCAAGGAAGTGTCGCGGCTCCGCGGCGAACGTAAACAATACCCGTTTGCCGCCATACAAGTTATTACCGTGTCCGCCCCTCTTTTATTTCCCATCTCTCTATGTTGACTTTCCCGAAACAGTATGGTAGGGGCTTGTACATCTACAAGCCGTACAAAACTCACTTAAGGAGGGACGTATGCAGATGACGAAACAAAGTATTTTGATTGCTGTTAGTTTATTGGTGGCGGTGTTGTTTTTGAGCCTCGGCACTGCCCACGCCGTACCTAACCCCGATAGTATT
>MGQF01000042.1:9489-11463 GCA_001797745.1 Deltaproteobacteria bacterium RBG_13_52_11 | reverse complement strand
TCCAAGGGCATGCGCGGCAGGTTACGTCTAGTCCGCAAAGCCGGCATAAGCTTTTTTGGGCGTTTGTGAATTGCGCTGAATATCAAAACAGCAGGTGGGCCCGCCTGCCGAGGGAATACAATGTCTGGTGGAAAAACAGATATATAGACACGCGGAGTGGTCGTCTCCCCTGCCACTGCTACTATTTCGCAAAGGATTCTCAGGGGGGATATATGCCCAGTTATCAATATACGGGTGTCCCCGATCCGCCAGGACCATTTACGTTTGGCGTTGCCCGGGCATTGGTTTTAATGCTCGCGGCGTTTGACCGGGAGACATGTCCCCACTATGACTGCGGTTATAGCGGTGCCGGTGTCAGTTCGGGGCAACAGACAACACAGGGGCAACCGCCGGGAGGTACCCAAGGCACCGGTTCCGGTACCGGAGGGACAGGGCAGGGGCGGAGCTTTACCGCCACCCAAATCAAGGTCAGCCCGTATCGCAGTTCCGTGGGTCACCGGGAAAACATTCCCTTCATGGTGGTGGAACGAATCGATTCGCGCACCTATCGTCTTGTTAAGCGGAATTGGTTGTCTCATCAAAACAAGACATATCAATGGTTGGCTGACGACAAAGAGACGCTTCTTAAAGTCTACGGCGATTGGATGGAAATGTCCTGGAAATATTCTCCGCGATACAGCCAGCGGAGCACTTTGTGGCTGCCTCGGATTCAACCGGAGCACATGTCGCAACTGCGAGTGGTTACTATCAATAACGCACAATATCTTGTGCCACCGCACATCCCAATGAGTTACTGGCAAAACCGGCCAATCCCTACCCACTGCCAGGCAAGCGATTCCGGTTGCAGCGGTGACATCACCGGCATCTGGTGCGATTCCGGCGATTTCTATTGGCAATTCTTATCTGATAAGGGAAGCAGTGTGAGCAGCGGTAGCGGCGCTACGAGTAGCAGTACTGTAAATCTCGTCCAACAAGGAAATTTTTCCGGGTTCGGGCGGCGTGGGGGACCCTGGGGGACCGGTTTGTATTCAAATAACGGTATATGGTGGAACTCAAAAGGTGCCAGATCTTCCGCGAGGGTCGTTAATTTAAACACCTCAGACCCGCTGTATACTAAGGGCATAAAAACCGCATTGCACATTGAAAACCGTTCTTCGAGGGGGGCGCATGTATACGGGACAACATCCCAGAGGATTCGAGTGACGCCGGGACGTCTCTATCGCATTAGCTTATGGGCGGCTGCAAAAGGACTTAATTCTAACGGAGGTGTAAACATTACCGTCGATCCTCAATGGAGGATTCGTCCCATCCACTTGAAAGGAGGAAGCTATAACTGGACCAAATATAGCGGGACGTTCACGGCGGACAATTCAGGATACATTGATCTGAGAATCATATCCGAAGATAGGGGCGCTGTTTTTCTTACAGGCCTGGAAATGCAACGTGCAGGACAGTAGGCTACACAGGGTGGAGGCAGGCTCCCGGCAGGCAGTAAATGTTCTGAGCCATATCAATGCGCGAGTGGTATATGTCTATTAGGCGTATGTGCGGAATAGTTAGCATACCAGGGGAATTAGGCAAATAAAGTTTTTGCTCCTCCACGTTTGATCCTACTAGGTGCTCGCCAGCGCACGTGCGCGGTATCGGTGGCATTTTATAGCCGGCGGGGTGCCTCCTTGTTTAAATCCTTCTGGTGAATAGATCTCTACCCACCCTCCTCTATTGACTATAAAAGCCTTGACAAACTCATTTCATGAGATTATATTGATATTACTGATTATTCTGATTAATCAGGATAAGGGTAAGGGGGCAGCGAATGCCAAAAAAGAATCAAAAAATACCGGTCTGTGCGCCTCAGGGAACAGCGATGAACTGTTGCAAGGTCGAATCGATCATCAGTGTAGATGAGCGAGGGCAGATGGTGCTCCCGAAGGAGTTGCGAGATAAGGCTCATATCCGGGCAGGGGATAAGCT
>MGQF01000042.1:8646-9373 GCA_001797745.1 Deltaproteobacteria bacterium RBG_13_52_11 | reverse complement strand
CTGGCGGGACCGCTTGGGGACCTTTAAGGCCCGCTGGGGTATAGGACGCATGCACTATGTTGTCGACCCCGGCCTCTATGCGTTGGGCGATCCCGACGAGCGATCGCCCGTTGTGGTGACGGCGAATTATAAGATGAGCTTCGATAAGCTGCGTGAGGCTCTACCCAATCGTAATTGCTGGATCCTGGTTCTCGATACCAAAGGCATCAATGTCTGGTGTGCTGCGGGAAAGGGGACCTTTGGCACGACAGAGCTTGTCAACAGGATTGCATCGAGCAATCTGCCACGGATCGTCTCCCATCGGGAGATCATCGTGCCTCAATTAGCAGGGCCGGGGGTGGCAGCCCATGAAGTCAAGAGGCTGTCCGGCTTCAAGGTGATCTATGGTCCCATCAGGGCAGCGGACCTGCCGAGTTTTTTGGACATGGGATTGAAGGCGACTCCGGCGATGAGGCTCAAGACCTTCACCACAGGGGAGCGGATCGTACTCATCCCTCTTGAGCTTATTCCAGCGTTAAAAGCAGATCTGGGCGTCGTTGCCATCTTTTTCCTTCTTTCCCTTCTTGGACGATGGGGGGAGGGTTGGACAAGTGCCTTGAGTCATGCCCTCTTTGCTGGGTTGGCCATCTTGACGGCCATAGTAGCTGGTGCGGTTTTAACACCGCTTTTGTTACCGTGGCTACCAGGCAGGGCCTTTTCCCTCAAGGGCTTCAGTTTAGGGCTCCTG
>MGQF01000042.1:1790-8611 GCA_001797745.1 Deltaproteobacteria bacterium RBG_13_52_11 | reverse complement strand
CCGCCTCGAAGCGATTGCCTGGCTTTTTCTCATTCCGAGCCTTTCCGCCTATCTGGCCATGAACTTCACCGGGGCCTCGACCTATACCTCTTTTTCAGGAGTAAAGAGAGAGATGAGACTGGCCTTGCCGCTGGAGATCGGTGCAGCCATCGCAGGCCTTGGTCTCTGGATCGGATCACACGTTGTCGCATAAGGAGCTTGAACAATGGATCAGCTGACCTATCTCAAAAATGTAGTCACTTTAACGCTTGATCAGAATAAATGCATGGGTTGCGGCGCGTGCCTACTCGTCTGTCCCCATGCGGTTTTAAGTCTGACAAATGGAAAGATTAAGATTGCGAACCGGGATGGCTGCATGGAGTGCGGCGCCTGCGCCCGCAATTGTCTCGTAGAGGCCCTCACAGTACGAAGCGGAGTGGGTTGTGCGACGGCAGTGATCAATGCTAAGCTGGGACGGCAGAAGGCGTGTTGCTGCTCCATTGAATCCTCTGAAGAGAAGGGGCAGGATATAACAGGATCTTCCCCAGGATCGGGCCAGCCCCGCTGCGGTTAAATAAGGCGGACGGAAGGCTCGAAGATCGTCTATAAATCCCAAGATTAAGTGGGCCAGCGGATAGTGGTTTTATCTAGAAAATAACCTCTTACAATTTCCTCGCCCCACGGGGGGAGAGGATGAAGGTGAGGGGGAAACCATCCATATCCACCCTCACCCCCCGGCCTCGCCCTCGGCGGGATTCGAGGATGGCGAAGCAGTCATGGGGATTAATATTCTTATTTTTGCTACCTATTTGCTTTCGTTTGTTCAAGCATGTCTTTCAAAATGACTTCAGGGTGACGATACCGCGGGTATCGGGCGGTCTTCTCCCCATGCTGGATCGCTTCCTGCGGGCACCACTGCAGGCAGGCAAGGATTGCTCGCAGCGGTGCAACCACGACGGCTTCCCATTGATCATCTCGATATTTGCGGCCGGACAGACCTTTGAGCAGATCCCGCAGCTGTTGCATTTATTATCCGCCCAGAACTTCTTGTCCATTGTACGAACCTTTTGGAAAGACATCCTATATATAAGGGAAAAGAGGATATTCTGCCACAGAGGCCCCCTCTCCACTTTGTTGCGTTCACGCCGAAGAACAAAGTTGGCAATGGCCCGCACCTTCGCCCGGGCCTCCTGAAACAGTTTCTGCTGTTTATCCATCGGCCCGGGACCGCCCCAGGGGATATAATTGGAGGGCAGAACAATGGAATAGCCGAGCGAGAGCGGCAATTTGCGAGTTGCCATGAGCCTATGCAGCTGAAGCAAAGTAGCGGCAGGCTGCCCGGCGTTGACAGCCATGGCGAAAAAGTACGTTCGGGGTTTGACCTTCAGATGATTGATAAACTGGATGACGCGAGCAAGCAATCCCCAGATGTGGACCGGGAAGATGATGCCCACCGCATCGGCCTGCACTTTGTAATCTTTTGATGGGTACGGCATAAACTCAATGGTGGCCTCTTTTAATTCCAAAGCAAGCTGACGTGCGATCCATAATGAATTACCGGTTCCCGTATACACATACAACAGAATTTTATACGGAGCACTCCACCCTAGGAGCGCATCGTGGGGACGTAATTTACCATGTTAACTTATTTCCCCTGCCCTTTTCAGCGTATGAGATATCGCCGATGTAGTTATCCCAACATGTCGAACCACGTCTGCCACGAGAAATCATACGGGGGTCCTCGGGATCATCAGGTCTTGCTTTTTGCCCTTTACATGGAACGGTGGAGAGGGCGTTACTTCTCCACATAGGCATAGGCGCTGTGGTTGTGGATGCTCTCGAAGTTCTCCGACTCCACGGAGAACGAGGTGATGTTGGGGTCGGCTGCGAGTTTTTTGGCCACCTCCCGCACCACGTCTTCCACGAACATGGGGTGTTCATACGCCTTCTCGGTGACGTATTTCTCATCAGGCCGCTTGAGGATGGAGTAGACGTCGCAACTTGATGATGCCTCCACCAGTTGGATGATGTCCTCGATCCAGATGAACTTTTTGAAGCGGACGTTGACGGTGACGGTACCCCGCTGGTTATGCGCCCCCTGATCGCTGATCTCCTTGGAACAAGGGCAGACGGTGGTGACGGGCACATCGATCCCTATATAAAAGTCGTCTGCCGCACCCTCGTTGCTGCTGCCGCAGAGGCGGCAGATGTACTCCATGAGTCCTGTGGCTTGGGTCACCGGGGCCTGCTTCTCGATGAAGTAGGGGAACTCGATCTCAAGATGGGCGGACTTGGCCTTCAGTGTCTTCTCCATCTCCTGGAGGATGTTAGAGAAGTTCTTGATGGTGATGTCCCCCTTGAACGTATTGAGGATCTCGATGAAGCGGCTCATGTGGGTCCCCTTGAAGTGGTGGGGGAGGCTCACATACATGTTGACGTTCGCCACGGTATGCTGCACCCCGTTGGCCTTGTCCAGGACGGTGATGGGATAGCGGATATTCTTCACCCCTACCTTTTGTATCTCGACATTACGGAGATCATGCTGGTTTTGGACATCGATCATCGCTCTCCTCCCAGGTACGAGGCACCTGCTCCCTCCGACTCCCAGGCGGTGACCTTATGAGGCCTCACGCCATAGGGGCGCAATTGTTCATCGAGGGCATCATATATATAGCGGGCGATGTTTTCGGATGATGGTTCTTCCTGCCGAAAGGAGGGGAGGTCATTGAGGTATTGATGATCGAGGGCCTCGAGGACCTTTTCAATCTCCTCCCGCAGGATGCGGAAGTCGAGGACCATTCCCCCTTTCCCCAGGGCATCGGCCCTCACAAAGACCTCCACGCGCCAGTTATGGCCATGTAAGCTTTCGCACTTCCCGCCATAATTTCTCAGGTTATGGGCAGCTGCAAACTGTGATGTAACCACGAGTTCGTACATGTGTCCACATTGTGACAAAGTTGAGACAGGATGTCAAAGTCTTTACAGAGGCCTCAGATGTTCGATTCAAGGGAATTTCCCAAGAGCCTTAGGGCATTTAACCTCAGGATTGCTTCCAGCACCTCCTCTGCGAGGCCGGCCTCTCGCATCTCCCGTTTATACCGCTGGGGTTGGATGAGGGGATAGTCTGAGCCAAACAAGATACGGAGAGGGCCGATGATGGCAATGGCAGTTTTATAAATCTTTTTATTATAAAGAAAGGGAGAAGCTGCTGTATCGTAATACACCCCTTTGCAGCAAGCGGCGATCTCCGGCATAAGCTCGTAGAAAAAGAACCCCCCTCCCCAATGGGCCAGGATGACCTTCACCCCCTGCAGGGCATTGACCAGGGCCTCTATCTCCGAGAGCCCTACCTTTCCCTTGCCTGGATAGGGGTGACCCACGGGCTCGTTACAGTGGATGAGGACGGGGAGCCCCTTCTCCTTGATGGCCTCGAAGATGGGCCTCATGGTCTCTAGTGCCCACAATCGGTCACCGTAGGTCCCCGGGGCCAACTCACCCACCCCTCGCGCCCCTGCAGCGACGCACCGCTCCAGCTCTGCAATGGCAGCCTTCCCCTCTTGGGGCAGGATGATGAAGGGGATGATCTTGTCGGGGTATTGATGAGAGCTTTCCAGGAGATAGTCGTTTTCCCTGCGACAGGGCTCTGCACCCTGCCAGGGGGAACCACAGACCACCGAGGCCTCCACCCCGTTCTCCTCCATGGCCTCCAGGAGCTCCTCGACGCCGATCATCCGCTCCCCTTTGTCGGCGTAGATGAAGGAAAAAAAGGGTTCCTCCTTGACCAGTTTATCCCGATGGTCCCTGGCATAGGGGGAGAAGATGTGGGTGTGGAAGTCTATCATCTCGCCGTCCCTCCTGTTACCGTTTGTATCGATTGATGAATCACCCCTAAAAGCTCCTCCAGCTCCCCCTCGGTGATGCTCAGGGGGGGCATGATGACGATGATATCCCCCAGGGGGCGGATGATGACGCCCCTCGTGCGCGCCTCCAGCATCACCCCGATGCCCACCTTCTCTTGAGGGGGGAAGGGGACCTTGGTCTTTCTATCGGCTACCAACTCGACCCCCGTCATGAACCCTTGCTGTCTCACATCCCCTACAGCGGCGATGTCCTTGAACTGCTCCAATCTCCGGGAGAGGAGGTCGATCTTGGGGGCAAGCCGCTCAATGGTCTCGTCCCTTGCGAAGACATCGAGATTGGCCAGGGCTGCGGCGCAGGCAAGGGGGTTCCCGGTATAGGTGTGCCCGTGGAAAAAGGTCTTGAATTCATGGTATTCCCCGAGGAAGGCCCCATATACCTCCTCGGTGGCGAGGGTGGCGGCGAGGGGCAGGTATCCTCCGGTGATCCCCTTGGCCAGGACCATCACGTCCGGCTTCACCCCTTCATGGTCACAGGCGAACATCGTCCCTGTCCTGCCGAATCCCACCGCTACCTCGTCGGCGATCATCAGGACCCCATACCGTGTGCAGAGCTCCCTCACCGCCGGGAGAAAGCCAAGGGGTTGGGTGATCATCCCCGCTGCCCCCTGAACCAGGGGCTCGATGATGAGGGCGGCGACCTCCTGATGGTGATCCTTCAAGATCCGCTCGAGCCTGCCGAGGCACGTCATCCCGCACGCCGGCCAGTTGAGGCCCAGCGGACACCGATAACAGTAGGGGGCATCGGCCTGGAGAACAGGAAAGAGCAGGGGGCGGTAGGCCTCATGGAAGAGGTCGATCCCCCCTACGCTCGCCGCCCCCAGGGTATCACCGTGGTAGGCGTTGGTAAAGGAGATAAAACGGGTCTTTCTGTCCTCTCCTCGAAGGTGCCAGTACTGAAAGGCCATCTTTAGGGCGACCTCGCAGCCAGTAGAACCGTTGTCGGAGTAGAAGACCCGCTCAAGACCCGCCGGGGTGATCTCGACCAACTGTTTGGCCAGCTCTATGGCCGGGGGATTGGAGAGGCCCAGGAGGGTGGAGTGGGAGATCCGCCCCACCTGCTCGACGATGGCCCGATCTATCTCCTCCCGGCGATGACCGTGGACAATAACCCAGAGGGAGGAGACCCCATCCAGGTACCTCCGGCCGTAGATGTCGATCAGATAAGACCCCTCACCCCGCTCGATGATCACCGGGTCCATCTCCTGATAGTTCCTCATCTGGGTGAAGGGGTGCCAGATGTATTGCTTATCTGCTTGCTCTAACCTCCGTTGCCAGGACATGACTTCTCCTAGATCAAGCCGAGTTCTCGACCCACCTCTCGGAAGGCATCCAGGGCGCGATTGAGGTCCTCTTCTGTGTGGGTCGCCATGAGGGTTGCCCTCAGCCGGGAGCCCCTTGGTGGCACTGTGGGGGGGCGAAGCCCCTGGACAAATATCCCCCTTGCCATGAGCCGGCGATCGGCCTCCATAGTGAGGGCATTGTCCTTGATGAGGACGGGGCAAATGGGGGTCTCGCTCATCCCGGTGTCAAAATCCATTTTTTGAAGCCCCGTTCTGAAATAGCCGGTGTTCTCCCAGAGGCTTTGTCTCCTCTGCGGCTCCTTCTCGACGATATCCAGGGCCGCCAGGGCCATGGCAGCTATCGCAGGAGGGAGGGCCGTGGTGTACATAAAGGTCCGGCAGCAATTGATAAGGTAATCGATCAAATCCTGCGTGCCAACTACATAGGCCCCGAACCCCCCCAGGGCCTTGCCCAGGGTCCCCATCTGGATCTCGATCCTTCCCGTCATACCAAAGTGTTCCCCGGTCCCCCGCCCTCCCTTGCCCAGCACGCCGGTGGCGTGGGCATCGTCCACCATGACCAGGGCCCCGTACTGATCAGCCAGCCTTCTGATCTCCGGCAGCGGGGCGATTGCACCTTCCATGCTGAAGACACCGTCGGTGACGATAAGTCTCCTGCGGTGGGCAGACCTTCTCAACAGGGTCTCCAGGTGGTCCATGTCGCGATGGCGATAGACCCATACCTCGGCCCGGGAGAGGCGACATCCATCGACGATGCTGGCGTGGTTGAACTCATCGCTCACGATCACATCCCCATCCTCCGCCAGCGTCGTGAGGAGCCCCATATTGGCCATATAGCCGGTGCTGAAGAGTAGGGCCGCCTCGCACCCCTTAAAGCGGGCTATCCTCTCCTCCAGCGCTCTATGCAGCTCCATGGTCCCCGATATAGACCTCGATGCCCCGGCACCGCACCCATAACGCTCCAGGGTCCGGATGCCCGCTTCCCGTAAGGCGGGGTGTTCGGCCAGGCCGAGGTAGTTGTTGGAGGAGAGCAAGATCACCTCCTTACCCTCCATCTGCACCCGAGGGGACTGGGCCCCTTGGATGGGCCGGAGCTGGCGGTAGAGGTCCCGCTCCTTGATCGCCTCCAGGGCTGTGGCGAGGAAGGTCAGATCACCCATCAACCACCTCCATGCCCAGGTCCTGGATCATCTGCAAATCGGTTTGGTAATCTCTTCCCCTCGTGGTGAGGTAGTTCCCGATCATGATCCCGTTGGCCCCTGCCCAAAAGAGGAGGGGGTGGAGATCCCTAAGCCCGAGCTCCCTCCCCCCGCAGATGCGGATATCTTTATCGGGGATGATGAACCTGAACAGGGCCACGAATTTTAAGATTTCTAGAGGGGTTAAGGGCTTGGCCCTCTCCAGGGGGGTTCCGGGGATGGGGTGGAGGAAGTTGAGGGCTACGGAATTTACCCCCATCTCCCGCACAGTAAAGGCGAGCTCCAATCGCTGCCCGGGCGATTCCCCTAAGCCGAAGATCCCTCCACTGCAGACCTCCAATCCAGCCCCCTTTGCATTTCGCAGGGTATCCAGATCTTCTTCATATTCGTGGGTGGTGCAGATCCGGGGGAAAAAGGAGAGG
>MGQF01000042.1:0-1762 GCA_001797745.1 Deltaproteobacteria bacterium RBG_13_52_11 | reverse complement strand
TAAGGCCAGCTTCCCTCAATCGGTGCGCTGCCCCCTCGGTAATCATCCCCAACGAGGCACAGAGGGTAAGCCCGGTCTCCTTTTTTAAAAGCCAAATGGTCTGGGCGACCTCTTCCAACTCCTTTTCTTTGAGGGCCGTGCCGCTGGTGACGATGGAAAAGCGCCTTGCCCCCATGGCCTTGGCCTCCTGGGCCTTGTGCAGGATCTGTTGAGGGTCCATGAGCGGATAGACCTCGATCTGGGTCTTGTGAAGGGCGGATTGGGCGCAGAAGGCGCAGTCCTCAGGGCAGCGCCCGGACTTGGCATTGACAATGGCGCAGAGCTTTATCCCCTGGCCATGGTAGTGATCGCGGATCCGGCTGGCTCCATAGAAGAGGGGGGGGAGGAGGTCGTCTTCTAACCCCAAGAGTTCCTGAGCCGCGGAAGGGGTCATCCCTTTACCATTCAAGGCCTCTTGGATGCATTTCTCGATGAATGCCTGCATGGTGATGACACATAACACAGGAAGAGGTGGATTGTCAACCATATGAAAAATATGGTTGACTAAAGGAGCTCTTTTTACAACCTTCTCTCAAGACAATGAGGCACAATCAAATGGTTTTTTGTTTGCAGCGTTCTTATCGCTCATGTATACTTGGCTCGATAAAAGCAGCAACAGGAGAGGAGGTATAGGGTATGAAAAAGGCGTCGACGATAGTCGGCATAGCTCTGGTCGTCATCGTGAGCCTGGTCTCTGTGCCCTCGGGCATCCCTGCCGAGGTAGTGTGGACGATAGGCGGGCAACTCGACCTTAAGACTTCCCCATTGGACATCTGTGCCTCGGCAGATGGTAAATGGCTCTATATCCTGTCCGCAGGAGAGGTCGCCGTCTATTCGTTCGCCGATGACACGATTGTCAATCGCATTGCAATCGATAAGGCCTTCGATAGGATGATATATGTAAAAGAAAAGAATGCGCTTGTCGTTGCGGGGCGTTCAGGTAATACAGTACAGATTATTCAGCTCGACGTCGTCCATCAGTTTGTCCTCTCTGGACTCCCGTATAAAGGCCCCAAGAACGCACCGGTTACCGTCGCCGTGTTTAGCGACTATCAGTGACCAGGCTGTGCGCGGCTCGAGCCGCTGCTCCAGCAGGTGCTGGACAAATATCCCAAAAAGGTCAGGCTGGTCTTTAAGAACTTCCCCCTCTCTTCTATACACCCATTCGCTTACGCGGCTGCTACTGCGGCCTTAGCAGCGGATGCCCAAGGAAAATTCTGGGAATTTCACAATACGTTATTTGCAAAACAAAGTGCCCTGAATAATGCCACGATTCAGCAAATTGCCAAGGAGCTCAAACTGGACATGGACAAATTTAACAGTGCAATGAAGGATCCCTCCATACAAAGAGTCATTGCCAGAGATATAGAAGAGGGGGAGGAGGCGGGGATTGAGTCGATTCCCATTATCTTTATCAATGGTAAACTTCCAACGCAGGGGAGTCTGCAGGGGATAGAGGATCTGATTGAGGCTGAATTGAAGAAGGAGAAAAAGAAATAGAGCCCTGCGTACGTTGTGTTTTTGGTCCTCGGGAGTCTATGAAAAATGGCTGGGTGATCATCGCCATGGAGTAGTACCCAGCCACAAAAAAGAAAATTTTCTTGGTGCCTGGAGAGGGACTCGAACCCTCACGGAGCAAGGCCCCAAGGGATTTTAAGTCCCTTGCGTCTACCAGTTCCGCCATCCAGGCCCTGGTCCTACCGTACACCCCCCGGTATGCCTT
>MGQF01000041.1:43617-51876 GCA_001797745.1 Deltaproteobacteria bacterium RBG_13_52_11 | reverse complement strand
AATCTTTATATATTTGTTTTCAGTATAAACCCAATAAATGATTCGATAATCACCTATCCTCATCCTGCACAGTCCCCGTAGATCGTCAGGCAAAGACGTTAAAGGATGGTGAATAATTGTATCCGCATGTTTCGCAAGCCAGTCGATCTTTTGGGCAATTCTTTTTTGAATGGGTCTATCAAGCTTTTTAAATGACTCCTCGGCATCGGGCAGGAATGTTATTTTATACATAGTTCTTTCTTAAAGGACTTCCAGCTTTTACCTTTACCCTGCATGTCCTCTCGTCTTGCTTTACGCATCTTCTTTATAAATTCCGGATTTTGCGATAGGAGCCAGTCTTCAAGGTCCTCTTTTGTATCTGCCGTTTCAAAAACACTGAGCGGGAAAGTAACTTCGTCTAACTTTATCTTATTTAAAGGCATATCTTTTCTCCTTCCGTTAATCAAATTATAGCATAATTTATAGCTGGGGAAAAGGGCCGCATCTTTATTTTCTATTTATTTTGACAGGTGACTTTTCAGGGCGGGGGCAACCCCGCCCCGCACTATAGATTTACGGAAGCGGGATGCCGCTGGCGGCAGCGGTTCAATCCCGCCTTTGGCGGGACTCGAACCCTGTGGGTTTTTAGAAAGGCCAGACCTCTACCTCTTCCCCCTCCTGGACCCCCTCGGTGTCCATTCCGATCCTGACGAAGCCATCGGCCTTCACCATGGTGGAGATGGACCCTGATTTTCCGAAGAGGGGTGTTACCACCAGCTCACCTGCTGTTATGCTCAACTTGACCCGGATGTAGTCCTCCCTCCCCTGGGCAGAGGGGATGTTGCGTGAGGCAGTGGCTCTGAGTGGACGGCCATACGGGCCTTCCCAATCCGTGCGCCCCCCGAGCCTCCAGAGCGATGGTATCACCAAGGTCATATAGATCACCATGGCCGATACCTGATGGCCGGGCAGTCCCCAGATTATCTTAGCACCTGCCCGGGCGAGGATGGTGGGCTTGCCCGGACTCACGGCAACACCGTGCACCAGGATTTGAGCCTCGGGCACGGACTCAATGGCCTGGATCGTCAGATCCCTGGTCCCTACTGAACTGCCTCCTGAAACAGCTACAACGTCGCAGGTTTGCAGTCCAACGGCGAGTCTTTCCCGGAGCTCGTCGAGGTCGTCCTTGACAATACCGAGGGGGTGGGGGAGGGCATATGCCTGCCGGGTGAGCGCTGCTGCGGTATACGTGTTGGTATCGCGTAGCTGGCCGATTGCCGGTGTTGCATCGATGGACACGAGCTCATCGCCGGTGGCAATGATCCCCACCCGGGGCTGTCGATACACCTGGACGCGCTCGCTTCCCAGAAGTGCCAGAAGCCCCAGATCCTGGGGTCGCAGGAGGTGACCTTGTTCGAGGATCTGTTCCCCTCCCTTGAGATCTTCACCCCGCTGCATCGCGTTTTCTCCCGGTGCCGCGGTCCGGTAAACCTGAATGGCGTGCTCGTCGATGATCTGGGTGTGTTCCACCATTACCACGGCATCGGTCCCTGCGGGGAGCACACCGCCTGTCGCGATCTTTACCGCCTTGCCGGGTTGTACTGTTAGAGAGGGCTTCTCTCCCATCAGGACCTCCCCCGTCACCTCCAGGAGCGCGGGGTTCCCCTCAGAGGCCCCGAAGGTATCTTTGGCCTGCAGGGCGTATCCATCCATGGCTGAGCGATCGCATGGGGGCATGTCCTCTGGGACAATGACAGCAGAGGCCAAGACCCGCCCCAAGGCATCTTCCAACCTGACGCCCTCTGTCCCCAGCGGCGCAAAACCCCGGATGATCTCCTTTACCTGCTCAACGGTTTTGATCTGAAAGAATTCCATTATTCCTTATCCAAGGAGGATCACGGCATCTCCAACCGCAACCTTACCACTCTTGAGTACCTTTCCGAACCTCCCCTCACGGCTGACGATGTAGGGTCTTCCCTTATCTTTGGGCTTCTCTTTGCCGATGTGGCAGATCAAAACCTCGGCCTCCCGGATCCGCAATCTGCGTCCGATCCCCAACTCATCCAGGGGGATCCCCTCTATGGTGATGTTCTCCGAGTAGTCCCCTTCGGCAAAGGTAGCTCTGATAGCAGGGGGCACCAGGGTCATGGCCTCGAGCGGCAGAATACTCACCTGCCTGTCCCATGCGCCGGCGTGGGCATCGCCTTCCAGACCCCATTCCTCTCGGAGATAGCCCGCTCCGACATTCCTCTTAATGATACCCCGCTGCTCGGCCTTATTGACGGCAATCACCTTTCCCCTCATCTGTACTTACCCCTAAAATAATAGCTAACCACAGATTTTCAAAGCTTAATCTCACCACGGAGTTTCACAGAATTTCACCGAATTATCAGAATATCCTTTTGATCATCTCAAACTTTTCCGCTCCTGTGCAATTCCGTGCTCTTCCGTGGTGAACTCTTGCTCCGTAAGAAGTGTCCGCTCTTTCCCCCCTTTTTCTCCACGAGGTGGATGTCCGAGATCACCATCGTGCGGTCCACGGCCTTGCACATGTCATAGATGGTCAGGGCGGCTGTGGTCACTGCAACGAGGGCCTCCATCTCCACACCCGTTTTCCCCTGCAGCTTGACCCGCGCCTCAATCTCTATGGTGTGCTTTCCCTCGATCGGATTGAAGGTGATCTCCACACTCGTAATGTTTAATGGATGGCACATGGGGATGAGCTCAGCCGTCTGCTTGGCCCCCATTATACCCGCCACCCGGGCTACCCCCAAGACATCTCCCTTCTCTATCCCTCCTGCCATGATCCGCTGAAAGACCTCCGGACTCATGATAACCGCCCCCCGGGCCGTGGCCTCCCGCAGGGTGGCCTCCTTTTCGGTAACATCGACCATCCTCGCTTTTCCCTTCTCGTCCAGGTGGGTAAACTCCTTCATCTCCTATCCTCCTATGGCGTGCATCCCCCTCTGGCACTTCTTAAAGCGGCGATCCCCGATCCGATGCCCCTCTGGTTTGGCCTGCAAGGCCCGATAGAGGACTTCCTCCACTTTCTCATCGTCCCCGTCCCCTGACGTCCTCAAGACCCCCTTGAGGTCGATTTCCGCGTCGGAGAAGAGGCAGGTCCTGATCTTGCCGTCAGGGGTGAGACGGAGGCGGTTGCACTGCTCACAAAAATGGCTGCTGATGGGGGAGATGAACCCGATTTCCCCCTTGCTTCCTTTTATATAATATCTCTTGGCTGGTCCATCGTTTGCCTGAGGTCCTATGGGTATCAGCTCTCCTATTTCCCTGATCTCCTCCATGATCTGGGATGGGGGGATTATCTCCTTTCCATCCCAATCGCTTCCTTTCCCAAGGGGCATGAACTCGATGAAGCGGATGTGGAGGGGATAGGTGAGGCTCAAGCGGGCGAAGTCCCTTATCTCATCGTCGTTAAAGCCCTTCATGACAACGACGTTTACCTTGACCGGAGAGAGACGGTGCCGCAGGGCCTCTTCGATCCCCGCCCATACCTCCTTGAATCTATCCCTTCTGGTGATGTAGGCGAATCTGTCGGGCTGAAGGGTGTCGAGACTGACGTTGATGCGGCGAAGCCCCGCCTCGGCCAGGGCCCCGGCGTATTCCTTTAAAAGAACACCGTTGGTGGTCAGACTCAAGTCTGTGACCCCCTCGATGCGCGCAATACCCTTGATGAGGTCCACCACCCCCTTCCTCACGAGGGGCTCACCTCCGGTGAGGCGTATCTTGGAGATCCCGTTGCGGGCGAAGACCTCGATCACCTTCCTGATCTCTTCATAGGTGAGGAGATCTCTGTGTTTGATC
The DNA here is from genome assembly GCA_001797745.1 of Deltaproteobacteria bacterium RBG_13_52_11. GTDB lineage: Bacteria > Desulfobacterota > B13-G15 > B13-G15 > RBG-16-54-18 > RBG-13-52-11. Next base: position 48,075 of record MGQF01000041.1, on the reverse strand, counting down.
GACTCCACCCCTTCTTCGGGCATACAGTAGCGGCAGCGCAGATTGCACCGGTCGGTGACGGATAACCGCAGGTAATTGATTTTCCGATAGTAGTCGTCGAGCAGCAGTTTCATAATTCTAAAATTTTTAAGGGCCGATGACCCCACGCTGGTCCTCGGCCCTTAAATCCTCCTGGTGGACCTCCTTTCCAAGCATGGGGGGCGTGGTCGTTTCCAACCACACCGTATCGGCCACCCTCCCTATCCCTCTGGACGTAGGAGGAAGGCTCGGAAGATCCAGGCGACCTCCGTCTCGGAAGTCGCCCTTCGTTTTTTTAGTACCTTCTTATGCTTAAACTATAGGCGATTTCCCACCATTTTTCAAGCCCTTGTATTTTAAGGGTTAGACGGGTCGTGGTGCGAGACGCTGGATTATTTTTGGCGTTATAACGTGTCTCTTCCACCACCCCCTGGCCTCGTGCTTCAGACCCATGGCGAGGCCGAGGATCTCGGGGAAGTAAAAGACAGGCAATAGATTCGCCCCCTTCTGGCGTGTCTCCAGGTTGGCATGGCAGAGGGGGCACGCTGTGGCGATCCCGTGGGCAGCGACCTTGTGCGCCCCATCCATGATCTCATTGACCAGGCGTTCGACCAGCTCAGGACGCAACAGGGCATGACTCCCCCCGCAGCAGTCCACCTTCCATGCCCAATCCAGGACCTCCGCTCCCGTAAGCCTTATTAACTCATCCATAACCATTGGGTTTTCAGGATCATCAAAATGCGTCGTCTCTGGGGGCCTCACCAAATAACAACCGTAATAGCAGACGACCTTCAACCCCTTCAAGTCATTGACAATCGCTTGCTCAATCTTTTTCTTTATCGCCGCTTGTGACAAGACGGTCAGGGGATGATAAACCTGAGCAGTGCCCCGGTATCGTTTTTCCAAGACCTCTTCAATTTCTTTCCTCACAGAGGGATCTTTGTCCATCTGTTTTTTTGCTTCCCTCAAGCGGAGAAAGCAGGCGGCACAGGGTGCCGTCACATCTAATCCCATTGCTTCAGCGATCATCAGGTTTCGAGCTGGAAGAGCAACAGCCAGAAAGGGATCTACCGCATGGGCTGAGGATGCACCGCAGCAGTTCCAGTCAGGGAATTCAATGAGCTCCACGCCGGCCTTTGAGGCAACCGCCCTCAAAGAAAGATCGTACTCTCTGGCAGTAGACTCCAAGGAGCAGCCTGGATAATATCCTATCTTCACCGCTTCTTCTCCACATGTGAAAAGAGTCGCTTCATGACATTGGTCTCCTTGATCCTGGTCGGCAGGAGCTTTAACTTGCCACGGCGGAGCATCGCAAGGCCGAGTCTCATCTCATCTTTATCCAATCGGAAGAGCTCACCGGTCTTCCGTTTCAGATCAACGATCAAGGAGATCTCATGAATTCTCCCTCTCTTTCGAATCGCGTCAAGGAATACGCGGTTTAAAATAGGCCCTTTCTCCCGCGCCCGTTTCTCCGCAATTGCCATCCTCCTGAGGCAGTCCATCAATTGGACGATCTCTATCTCATTGGGGCAACGGGTCGCACACGTCTCACAGGACGCACAGGTCCAGAGGGCAGATGAGTTCAAAACCTTATCCCGCGCCCCGAGCTGGACGTACTTCACAATCTCATGAGGATAGAGGTCCATCGCGAAGGCGACCGGGCACCCAAGGGTGCAGGTGAGACACTGATAGCAGCGATAAACCTCGGGAACCTCTGCTGCCACCTCATGGGTAAATGCGCGCTGCTTTTTCATATCTTGGATTCCTGGACCTCTTCAAGCTCTTCCTCCCTGAACGTGGCAATCGGGATCTCTTCTTCAAAACGCATCCCCGGTTCATAGGTGAAAAGGGCTTGTACCTTTGCACTCACCGCCTTAAAGAGTCGGAACACCGGTACTCCCATGGGGCATGCCTCCTCACACATTCCACATGCCACACACGAAGTAGCCATATGCGCCATACGGGTGATGTGAAAGAGGAGGATGTCTGCAGGCATTCTCGCAGCACCCCGGCTCTTCGCTAACCCCATATACCGATCAGCCTCCATTTCGAACGTAGGAGAGTTAAAAAAGCACTCCTTGCAGTAACAGATGGGACAGAGAGTCATACAATTGTGGCAGCTGACGCATGAGGAAAGGGCTGATAGGAGCTTATCAGGGCCTCGCAGATCCTTCTGCTGCTGCTCAAGTAACCTTTGCTCACCCGCCTTTCTCTTTGCTTGGAGCTGTTCGAGGAATTGTTCTCGCTTCTTGAGATGAACATCACGATCCTCCGGCCCGAGCCCACGGATGACCTGCGCGCCCCCTTGTGTCAAGGCCTCGATTAAAAACCGCTCTTTATCAAGACCGAGAAATCCTATCCTAATATCAGCCCAGGGGGCGACAGGATAGAGGCATGCCTTGCATGACTCCCGTAATTGCTCGTCTTCTGCACCCTGGTTCACCTTGTCCACGAGCAGGGCTACCGGATCTTCCCCGCTTTCAACCATTCTCTTGTACTCCGCCAGCGGATAGGTACCAGGGCAATCTATTGAGATCACGGTGAGGTTGTTTAATGCAATTTGCTTTAACTTTACCAGCTCCACGAGGGCCCGCGCTTCACAGGGGCGCAGTACGGCTGCCACTCGTTCAGACGGCGGCATCGTCTTTGTCATCTGCTGAAGCACCCGGGCTGTGTTCAACGGCATATACGGGGCGAGCACCCGCGATTCCCCTTTTCTATCAGGGTCTGTCAAGAGCCCAGGGGCAACAAGACCTCCTTCCATCTCCATGGGAAGGAGGAGGGCCTTGACAACGCCGCGATCCAGAAGCTCCTGCCAGAAGTCCTGTAATGCATCCGCTAACTTCTTCCCCTTATATTCCATAAAAACGCCTTGCGTCATCGTGTCTCCCTCAGGTCGTCAACTTATCACCAAGCGGATTGCGCCCTTTTTTCTCTACCTCCTCGGTGATCCGCTTTGCCCATTCGGCAAACTGCGGTCCTTCACTCGCGCTGATCCAGGTGAGATAGATTCTCTCGGAATCCAAACCGAGGACATCCAAGATGGTCTTGATGATCCCGATTCGCCTCCTCGCCTTGTAGTTGCCATTAACATAGTGGCATTCGCCCAGGTTGCACCCACCTACCCATACCGCATCGGCACCTTTTACCAAGGCATCGAGGACGTAGACCGGATCCACCGTGCCTGTGCACATCACCCGAATGGGTCTGATCGATGCGGGATATTCCTTGCGCGTGGTCCCGGCAAGATCCGCGGCCGTGGACGTACACCAATGGCAGAAAAATCCGATGACCTTTATTTCATCCTTCATTCCCTTCCTCCTTACAGTACTGCCTCTATCATCGCCATGATCTGGCCTTCTCGGTACCCTTGGAGGAACGCCGCACCGTTCGGGCAGAGACTCGTGCACACCCCACATCCCAGACACAAGGCCTCCTTCACGACTGCTTTCATCCGCTCCTCATCGAGGACTCGTGTTCCATAAGGGCAGGCCTCCACGCATAATCCACACCCTGAACAACGCCGCTCATTCACGTGGGACACTATCCTCGGGGTCACCACCTGCTCCTTCTCCAGGAGGACCAGGGCCCTCTCGGCAGCCGCTTGAGCCTGAAGGATCACCTCTTGCCACGATCGGGGAGAATGGGACCCGCCACAGAGATAGATCCCTTCCCGTAAGGCGTCTATGGGCCTGAATTTTGGTTCCGCTTCTTTGAAGAAGCCGTCTTCGGTAAGCTCCAGGGCAAAGAGCTCGGCAAGGTGTCTATTTTCCCTGCGGGGGATAACGCCTGTGCTGAGCACGAGGAGATCACAATCGAGTTTTACCTCCTGGAAGTGAACTTTTAATCGATCGGCTCCTTTAACCTTTATCTCTCTTCTGTCTTCATACCTGAGAAAGATCACCCCGTTATCCCGCGCCTGACTGTACAGCCTTTCTCTGAAACCATAGCTCATCATATCTTTGAAAAGGCAGAAGAGTTCTATTGCGGGGTTTTTCTCCTTGAGCATGAGGGCGTTTTCCAAGGCCTCAGTGCAGCAAAATCGGTTGCACCAGGGATGCTCCATATCCCTCGACCCCACGCATTGGATCATCACCACCGAATGGAGTTTCTCCGCTTGAATCTCTCCTGAACAAAGGCCTCTCGCGAACTCCCTCTGCGTGATTACCCTCCTGTTCACTCCATAGAGGAACTCTTTCGGTTGATATTCCTCAGCACCCGTGGCCATGATGATAGCACCGACTCCAACTTCGCGCTCACCATCTCCTCCCTTTACCAGGGCCCAAAAATCTCCTGCCTGCCCCCTGCAAGCTGCCACCTCACTCCTGCGATAGACCTGCACGAGGGGATTCCCCTCAACTTCTTTTCTGTACCCTTCAAGGATGCCCCTTTGGGCCGACATCCCCTTGAGCATACCTCCGAGCTCCTCCTCCCGCTCAA
>MGQF01000041.1:42186-43534 GCA_001797745.1 Deltaproteobacteria bacterium RBG_13_52_11 | reverse complement strand
CCTTTAACAGATGAAAAACATACAGAGGCACGATCTTTTCTTCTCAGCCGTTCGAGGGCCATGATAATCATGTCTTCTGCCTTGTGCTGGATATTGTTGCGGTCGTGGGGTAACCCCTCCCTCAGGTTCACCCATTCAACGAACCACGGATCAATCCTGTCCATCTGTTCCAAGAAGCGTCTCCGGAACCAGTAGGGAGGACACGCACACACCAGGAGCCGATTAATAGCATGCCGCCGCATCTGCCCCAATAACCCCTTGATCTTTCCCCGAACACAGAGAAAATCAACTGCCCAAACTGCGTCAACGCCACGGCGGCCCTTGATAACCCTCTTCAACTCCTCACTATCGAAACCTCCGGAGGCATCACCACCACATCGGCAGATGACCACCCCTATGGTGGTCGGCTCCTCATCAGCGGGATATTCACCTTCCTCCACAGGCTCCAGGATCGTTTCCCGCTTTCTGGCAAGGGCCTTCAGGGCGCAGGCAGTTGCCTGGGTGATTGTATCCGGGATGTCCTTGGGCTCCGAAAAAGAACCGCACACATAGACCCCTGGCCTCGTCGTCTCAATCCCTTCGGGGTCAACGGTCTTACAAAAACCCCACTCGTTGAGCTCAGTCCCTAAGATCCTTGCAAGCTCCGCACTCCCCTCGGGAGGCCTCTGCCCTATAGCAAGGACGCAAAGGTCAAATTCTTCCTTGACTATATGCCCATCTTCCAATGTGCTGAGGACGAGGTTTCTCGTCTGAGGGTCCTCCCAGAGACGAGGGATCCTCCCCCTCACGAATCGGACCCCCTTTGCCCGCGCCTGCTCAGCATAGCGCTCGTATCCTTTGCCAAACGCCCTGAGATCCATGTAAAAGAGCGTGATATCGAGGTCCTCCCTTAACTCCTTTGCCAGGAGTGCCTCCTTGATCGCATACATGCAACAGGCAGCCGAGCAAAATGTCCACCGACGCTCTCTGGAACCAACGCAGAGCAGAAAGGCTACCTTCTCCGGGACCTTTCCATCGGAGGGACGCCGCATTCTTTCAGCAAAAGGCCCAACATGGCTCACCATCCGCTCCCACTCGATGCTCGTGAGCACATTTGGCCAACGACCGTATCCGTATTGTGTGAGCACCTGCGGATCAAACTCCTCAAATCCTGGAGCAAGGATTACAGAACGTATAGCAAGCTCTCGCTCTTCATCCGCCATCTGCAGGTCAAGAGCGCCCGTTGGGCAGGCCTCGACACACTTACCACAACGGGTGCACGCTTCCCAGTCTACTGCAGGAATCGGTGGTATTGGCTGGGGACCGCGCAACGAGATGGCCTTCCGTTGATCGAAGAGATTGAACTCAT
>MGQF01000041.1:41571-42159 GCA_001797745.1 Deltaproteobacteria bacterium RBG_13_52_11 | reverse complement strand
TACACCGCTGACACCCCGTACAGAGCTCCTCCCTCACCCCGCGGGCCCTCTTGCGAACGAGGGCCTTGAAATTACCCTCCTCGCCTGAAAACCTTGTCAGCTCTGCTGCGGGTATGAGCTCGATCAAGGGATGATAAAAATCCCTCCGCAAGCAATATTCTCCCTCTTCCACCCTGTCCGTGGTCGGCAGCATCTGACAGAGACCACACCGATTGGTGGGGAATTGCCGTTCTATTTGCACGATCTCCCCACCAAAAAACGGGCTTCTTTCTACGAGGTAGACCTGCCTTCCTCTCGAGGCCACTTCCAGGGCGGCCTTGAGACCACCGACGCCTGAACCGATGACTAATACCCCCTTTTCCATACCCTTAACCATATAACGCCTATGCGAGAAACCCCTCCACCCATGAGAGCATCTGTGAAGGACGGAAATGCTTGAGGCCGATTGCCCCCGAGGGGCAGGTCGCTGCACATGCACCGCACCCCTTACACACTGCCTCCTGCACAATCATGCGCCGTCTCCTCTCATCGAAGCGTAGGGCATCGAAGGAACAGATGGTCTCGCAGAGACGGCATCCCGAGCAGACC
>MGQF01000041.1:40381-41555 GCA_001797745.1 Deltaproteobacteria bacterium RBG_13_52_11 | reverse complement strand
CCACAATAGGTTCCTTTATTACCCGGCCCTGATGGAAGGCGAGGGTGGCGCGGGCCGCAGCCCCGTGCGCCTGGGCAACGGTATCGGTGATATCCTTGGGCCCCTGACAACATCCGGCGATGAATATCCCATCAGAAAAGGTATCGAGAGGCCCTAATTTGGGGTGGGCTTCAAGGAAGAAGCCATCCCTGTCGGCCGTAACGCGGAGGGTGTTGCTCAACCCTGCTGTCCCCTCTGCGGGCTCCATCCCCACTGCCAAGACCACCAGGTCCGTCTTCATTTCCTGCGCCCTTCCGAGGAGGGTGTCCTCATAACGGATGACCATTTTATCGCCTGCTTTGTACACCTCCGACGGGTTTCCCCGAATATACAGGACCCCGGCCCTCTGAGCCTTTTCATAAAATTCCTCATGCCCCTTGCCAAATGCGCGGACGTCCATGTAAAAGACAGAGACCTTTGCACGAGGGATGAGTTCTTTGACCAACAGGGCCTGTTTTGCGACCACCATACAGCACGCACGGGAACAATACTCCCGCTCGATGCTCTTATCCCGGGATCCTACGCACTGGATAAAGGCCACCTCTTGTGGCTGCCCATTGTCAGAGGGCATGCCTTGCGCGAGCAGTTCTTCCATCTCTATTGTCGTCATAACCTGATTGCTGTGCCCATAACAGTACTCAGGCTTTTTTCGCGCATCAAAGGGTGAAAAGCCGGTTGCCACGATTATGCTTCCGATCGCCACTTCATTCTTCGTACCGTCGGCTTGTTTGATGATTGCCTGAAAGTTGCCGAGAAAGCCCTCGAGGGCTACTACCTCACTCGACAGATAGAGCTTGAGTTGATGGTACGACTCCAAGATCTCAAGCTTGTTCAGCAGGAGGTCTTTTATACGAACCAAGGTGGGGAATCCCTTGTCAATCAGGCTCGCCCATCCACCCAAATGATCCTCCCGTTCCACTAAAACGACCTTAAACCCGGCCTCGAGGATGTCAATGGCCGCGTTTATCCCGGCAATGCCCCCTCCGATCACCAGGGCCGTTGGGGTCACTGGATATTCCGTCGGCCACAGGGGTTCAAGCTTTTTCACCCTGGAGGCCCCCGCTTTTATGATTTCATAGGCCTTTGCTGTTGCCTCTTCTATGTCTTTGGTGACCCACGAGCAGTTCTCTCTGAT
>MGQF01000041.1:37856-40347 GCA_001797745.1 Deltaproteobacteria bacterium RBG_13_52_11 | reverse complement strand
TCTTCTGCAACACATTTTCTAAAGGTGCGCTCGTGCATTATCGGTGAACATGCGGATACGATCACCCTGTCGATGATGCCTTTTTTCAAATCCTCTTTAATTGTGGCTTGCCCCTGATCCGAACACATGTACTTTTCGTCTTTCACCATGGTCACATCGGGCACCGTCTTGAGCTTTTCAACGAGCTTAGGGATATCAACGTATCCGGCAATGTTTTTCCCACAGTGACATATATAAATACCTACCCGCAACCTTCTCTTCATTCCTTCACCCGCGATATCACCGCCAGGGCCTTTGCTGCAGCCCCGTTTGCCTGGGAGACTGAATCGGTTATGTCCTTCGGCCCCTGGCAGCAGCCGGCAAGGAAGATCCCTGGCCTTGCTGTTGTGACGGGGTCATGGGAGTCGATCTCCTTGAGGAAACCATTGTCATCCAATTCAAGGTCGAGGATGCCGGCAATCTCTCGCAATCCCCGAGGGGGTTGAAGGCCGCACGCCAAGACCACGACATCCGTCTCCTCCTCGTAGGGCCTGTTGAGCAAGGTATCCTCTCCCCTCACCACGAGGACGCCATTATGGGCGAAGACCTCAGAGGGAAGGCCTCGACGGTAGATCACCCCTTTGCGCTGGACCCTCTCATAGAAGCCCTCATACCCTTTGCCAAAGGCCCGTATATCCATAAAACAGACCGTTACTTGCGCACCAGGCACCCGATCCACGATGCCATAGGCGTGTTTTGCCGTGTACATGCAGCAGACCCGTGAACAGTACGGATTACCGACTGTCTGGTCTCGCGAACCCACGCACTGGATGAAGACAAAACGTTTTGGGACTTTCCCATCTATGATGATCTCTCCCTCAGTTGGTCCTGAAGGAGAAAACAAACGCTCCATTTCCATGCTGGTTATAACCCTTTGGTATCTTCCATAGCCGTATTCCGGTTTCAGCGTTGGATCGAAGCAATCGTATCCTAGAGCAACGATAATCGCTCCCACCTCGATCTTGACAGCGCTCTCTTTCTGCTCGAAATTAATAGCCTTCTGATCACAAGCCTCAATGCACTTTGGTATCGTTCCGCACTTGCCTCGCGTCACCATGAGGCAATGCTCAGGATCGATGGCGTACTTCACAGGGATGGCTTGAGGGTAGGCTCGATAGCAAGCGCTTCTCTTGCCCAAACCCATATTAAAATCATCGGTGACTTTATCTTTTAAACGGCAAACTTCAGCACACTGACCACAGGCTGTACACTTCCCTTCCTCTATATATCGTGGCCTTTTCAACAATCGAACATGAAAGTATCCCTGCTCCCCACAGACCGCCTTTAACTCGGCGTTGGTGATAAGCTCTATATTGGTGTGCTGTCCAACCTCGGTCAGCTTCGGGGATATGGTACACATGGCACAATCGTTGGTGGGAAAGGTCTTGTCAAACTGGGACATATGTCCCCCTATCCAAGGGTGCTGCTCCACCAGGTAGACCTTATAACCGGCATCGGCCACGGCGAGGGAGGCCAGCATGCCGGCGATACCCCCACCAATTATCAATACCCTTGGAGCTACTGGCACCTATGACCCCTTCCGCTCGCGAAGTTTCCCGACAAGAGCCGGGACGACCTTAAAGAGGTCATCCACGATTCCATAGTGGGCGACATTGAATATAGGGGCCTTGGCATCTTTGTTGATAGCGATGATCGTGGCTGCATTTTGCATCCCCGCTATATGCTGAAAGGCACCGCTAATGCCGAGGGCTATATAGAACTTGGGCTTGACAGTCTTGCCAGAAGTGCCTACCTGCCTCTCCTTGGGTAGCCACTGTTTATCCGCCACAGGTCTTGAACAGGCGACCACCCCTCCAAGCAGGCTCGCCAGCTCCTCAGCGCCGGAGAGATTCTCAGGACCTCCAATCCCCCTCCCCACGGAGACGATGACATCAGCCTGAGTGATATCTATCCCTCCTGCTGCTGCCTCGAGATAGCGGAGAAATTTTTTGTAAGGGTAGTCCTCCTCAAAAGTAAAAGGTACTATTTCAACCGCCCCCTGAATCTCTCGAAGGCCCTCTGAGGGGGAAGAACCCGATCGGACCGTGATCATGATGCAGGGGGCCTCCTGACAATGGACCTCTGCGCACATCTTGCCGCCATACATCTGCCTGTATGCGAGTACGCGACCCCCTTGTACTGCTATATCATAGCAATCGGTCGCAAGAGGAATCCCTGCTGCTGTTGCCAAGGCAGGGGCGAGATCCATTCCGAATGCGGTATGCCCGATGAGCACGAGGGAGGGGTTTCTCTTATTCATCAAAGCAGTGAGGACAACTTGATACGGTTCAGAGTTAAAATGAGCGAGGAGATTATCCTCTACGATAAGGGTGTGATGGCAAAAGCGTTTTATCTCCTCTGCCATAGGGGAGGTCCCTTTCCCTAACAGGACGGCTGTAAGTTCTGCGCCTGTTTTTTCTGCCAGTTCTTGCCCTTTTGACAGCATCTCAAG
>MGQF01000041.1:25182-37848 GCA_001797745.1 Deltaproteobacteria bacterium RBG_13_52_11 | reverse complement strand
CTCTCATCTCCCCTTGTCGGTGTTCGATAAGGACCATAACCTCTCCCATCTTAGAGCACACCCCCTTTCGCGAAGATATCCGTGACCTTTGCCGCCACGTCATCTGGGCTCCCTGTAAATATCTCGGCCCCCTCACCTACAGGCGGCGGAAAGATTCTATCTACGACAATCATGGAGCCTTTTTCCCCGGCGTTCTCAGGAGAGAGCCCTAACGTACCGAGGTCGTGCACCTTGATCTCCTTTTGCGCCACCTTCCGTATACCCATGATGGAGACGTATCGTGGCTCGTTTATCCCGCTCTGTATGGTAAAAAGGGCAGGGAGCCCAACATCCAAGACCTCCTCCAAACCCCCTTCAAGCTCCCGGTTGACCTTGGCCCTCTTTTCCACTACCTCCATGGCCGTAATAAGGGTGGCATGGGGTATGCCGAGAAGTTCGGCTAATGTCCCCCCCACCTGGGCGTACCCATTATCATTCGCCTGAACGCCGGTGAGGATGAGGTCGAAGGGGATATCTTTGATGACGGCGGCGAGGATCTTTGCTATCGCATATCCGTCAGAGCCCTCAATGGCTGGGTCCGTGGCCCTGATGGCCTCATCAGCCCCTAACGCAAGCGCCCGCCTGAGCACATCTTCGCTCTCCTCAGAAGCCACGGTTATTGCGGTAACCTTACCGCCATATTTCTCCTTTATCCTCACCGCTTCCTCAAGGGCGTAATTGTCCCAATCGTTTAAGCTGAAGACTAAGCCCTCCTTTTTTATGCCTTTGCCCGATTGATCTATTCGTAGCTCAACTTCTGCTACCTCGGGCACCCTCTTGATACACACGATGATATCCATCCCCGCGCCTCCTTATTCGTGATCGAAGCCGATGGCTTCACCAACGATTTCCACAATATCCTTTATGTGAATCTTCTCTTCCAAACCCGTTGTCTTTGTCCCATCCTCCAGCGTTAATAAACAGAACGGACAGGCAGTGGCGACTATTTCAGCGCCCATGTCACGCGCATCCCGCACGCGGATTTCGCTATTCCTTTTTCCCTCGCCCGTTCCCTCGACCCACATCCTACCTCCACCCCCCTCACAGCAGAGGCTCCGCTCCCTGCTCCTCTCAAACTCAAGGAGTTCGATTCCCGGAATCGCCTTCAGTACCTCCCTCGGTGGATCAAAGACCCCGTTCTGTTTTCCCAAAAAGCACGGATCGTGGTAGGCGACCTTCTTCCTCACTTCATGGGAAAATTTTATTTTCCCCTCCTTCATGAGCTCAGTAAGGAGCTGCGTATAGTGAACGACCTGGAATCCGTCGAGGTTGTACTCGTTTTTAAAGGCGTTGAAGCAGTGAGGGGATGTGGCGACGATAGCCTTGGCCCCAGATGAGCGGAAATTTTTCGTGTTCTCCCCCCTCAATTCCTCAAAGAGTCCTTCTTCTCCAATCCTCCTGATTTCATTGCCACAGCAGCTTTCCTTCGTCCCGAGGATACCGAAATCAAGGCCCGCCGCCTCAAAAATGCGACAAAGGGTCCGAGGAATTCCCTGAAGTCTCGGATCATAGGAGGGGGCGCACCCTATGAAATAAAGCCATTCTGCCTCCCCTTCTTCGGGAAGGATCTTTACCGCAAGATCCCCTTTCCATTCACTCCTTTTCTGCCTCGCCCTTCCCCATGGATTACCGTGCTTATAGGTGCCCTCAAGGGCATCTATGATTGTTTTTGGAACTCTCCCCGCCTCGACAAGTTCTGCCCTCAGACCAACAATAAATTCCGCGGGCTTCAATCCCCTGGGGCAGCGAAGGTTACAGGTGGCGCATGTCGTACAATCCCAAAGCCCTGGGCGCTCAAGCGCCCTGTCTGATTTCCCTTCCAACAGGACTTCTCGCATGAGAGACCGAATGTTGAGAGGGGCCTTCATAGAGATAGGGCACCCACCGGTACACTTGCCGCACTGTAGGCATGCACACAATTCATATTTTTCCACGAAATCCATCGCTTAATACCTTCCTAATAATTGTCTTGCGATGAGAATTTTCTCGATCTCTTTCGTCCCCTCAAAAATCTCAAAGACCTTTGCGTCCCGCCAGTAGTGTTCCACATCATATTCCTTCAGGATACCGTACCCCCCATGAAGCTGGATCGCTTCATCCGCTACCTTCACCGCGATCTCACAGGTATACCACTTCGCCATAGCGATAAGAGCGGGGTCAACCTCGCCTTTGTCGAGCTTTATCGCCGCGCGATATAAAAGACTCCTCCCTGCTTCGAGAAGGGTAGCCATCTCTGCAATCTTTGCCTGAACGATCTGAAATCCGGCAAGCTGATTGCCGAAGGCTTTCCTTTTTTTTACATGACTTATGGCCTTTTCGAGGGCACCCTGGGCTGTACCAATGGCAAGGGCACCTCCTCCGTCGAGGCGAGCCCGGTTAAAAAAGTCCATGAGCTGATAAAATCCTTTCCCTTCTTTTCCCACGAGGTTTTCTTTGGGAACCCGTACTTGCTTGAAGGCAACTTCTCCCGTATCGGAACATCTGATGGAGAGTTTCCCGTGCAGCTTATTGGCTTCATAACCCGGCCTGTTTGTTTCCACTATAATTGTACTCAACCGGCCGTGCTTCCTTGGGTTTTGCGGGTCTGTAATACAAAGGACTATAAGGAAATCCGCAATGTTCGCATTGGTGATAAACATCTTATTCCCTGAGATTACATAGCCGTCTCCGTCCTTGATGGCGGTTGTGGCGATCGATGCCACATCACTACCTGCATCCGGTTCCGAAGACGCCATGCCTGTTCTCCACTGCCCTGCACACACAGGGGGGAGGTATTTCTGTTTCTGTTCCTCTGTTCCGAAGAGCTTTATCAGTTGGGTGCCGAAATAAGATGCCACCATACACTGGGCGATACCCCCATCTATGCGCGCGAATTCCTCAATGATGAGACACTGTTCAAAGTGACCCAGCCCTGCTCCTCCATATTCCTCCTCTATAAAAACTCCGAGGAACCCAAGTTCAGCTGCCTTTTTCCATAGTCTGTCGTCAAACTGTTCTTTTTCGTCCAGTTCTCGCGCTATTTCCTTAAATTCCTTTTCAGCAAATTCCCTTGCCGCCTGCTTAATATCTCTCTGTTCCGATGTAAGCTCAACCATCATGTTCCTCCTAGATTTTTTTAAAGCGCATTAGTACCCAGCTCCATCTGCGCGTGCCACACTGTTTGCAGGCACATTTAATCTTCTCTTGTAAAAGGCCTACCTTGGCTTATCCCCCTCCTGATCCTTGAGTGCTCCTCGAATAAAGACCTCGCTGAATATCTTCCCCAATACCTCCGGTCCTATCTCCCCTCGGGGGTTATACCAGCTATACGTCCAGTGGACCATGCCGAAGAAGATGAAGGCAAGGACGGAGGGGTCTATCGGTTTTAACAGCCCGCCTTTTGCCAGATCGTCAAAAAGTCTTTTTAGTGCCTCTACATAGACCCGTTTTTTATCGATAAAGGCCTGTTGATGTTCCAGGGAAAGGGATTTACCTTCGGATATCAGAATGGTCAACTGATCCTTATGCCCTGCATAGTGCTCGACGTAAAATGTACAGACCGCCTCTAATTTTTCAACGGGGTCCACATCGCTGGTATAGATATCCATGAGCCTTGTATACCCCTCATCCATAAATCCGATCATGATCTCGTTCAGGATCTCCTCCTTAGAGGGGAAATAATGAAACATCCCGGGCACACTCAGGTCGGCCTCCTCGGCGATCTTCCGGACAGAGGTCCGTTCAAATCCCTTGTCCGCAAACAACCTGGTAGCAACCCTTAAAATCGTATCTCTCTGCGACATGGGTTCCTTAGTGCCTTCGTATATCTGATATTAATATAACCTACCGATCACTCGGTAGAAAATATGGCTATTTTAATCGCTCTGAAGGATATATGTCAAGAATTTTTTCAAGGACGGAAGAGGGAATAATACTTGCGTGGTTGGGTAGAGAGCCGTTCTGTGTGTGGGTAACGGAATTTTCGGATGGGGGCATTGTGACACCCCCACCTTTCAGTCAGCGCATATATATGGGGTTGACTCACAGGGCTGTTTCTTATAATCTTCGCACGGAGAATTACTGCTCATCATGGGAGAATAGTATCATGGGTGACCTTTTAGTAGACGGGAGGGATCAAAAGTTTGTCCTCTTTGATCAGCTTGATATTGTCAAGTTCTCCGAATCGGAAATATATGCCGACTTCGACGTGGAAACCTACAATATGGTTCTCAACGAAGCCAAAAAATTTGCAGAGAATGCGATAATGCCGACCAATGAAGATGGGGACACTGAGGGGGTTCTTTTTAAAGACGGCGCAGTCAGCGTGCCCAAATCATTCCATACGCTTTGGCGTTTATGGAATGAGGGAGAATGGCGAAGGCTCGACATCCCACAGGAATTTGGGGGGCAGGGAATGCCGATGGTGGTGGGCATGGCTGCAAATGAGTACTTTGAGGCGGGCAATTTGGCCTTCCAGACACTCGCCGCCATGACGCGAGGCGCGGCCCTGCTGATAGCTACTCACGGGACAAAAGAGCAGAGAGAGAAATACGTGGAGCGGATTCTTTCCGGGCAATGGACTGGGACAATGGTTTTGACCGAATCAGGGGCAGGGAGTGACGTCGGCGCTACCCAAACCGTGGCAGAACGCAATCCCGATGGGACCTATTCCATTACTGGAACCAAGACATTCATCACGGGAGGCGATACTGACCTGACCGAAAATATTATCCATCTTGCATTGGCCAGGGTCAAAGGGGCTCCCTCTGGGACCAAGGGGCTCTCGCTGTTCCTCATCCCGAAGATTAAAATCAATCCGGACGGTTCCTTGGGAGAGTCAAACGACGTCAAGACCGTCGCCGTCGAAAAAAAACTGGGCATTAAGGGTTCCCCCACCTGTCAATTGAGTTTCGATGAAGATGGGAGATGTATCGGCGAACTGGTGGGCGAGGAAAACCAGGGTATGCCGATCTTTTTCACGATGATGAACGAGTCCCGGTTGATTGCGGCGCGTCACGCGGCCGCAGTTGCCAGTACGGCCTACCTCCATGCCTTGGCCTATGCCAAGGAGCGGCTCCAGGGAACGGAAATCGGCAAGCCAGCAAGCGCAGGCCAGTGTCCGATCATCAGACACCCGGACGTCCGTCGCATGCTCCTCCAGATGAAGGCCTACACTGAAGGCGTGCGCGCTCTCATCTTGTACGCCTCGTATTGCTTAGACCAGGAACGGATGGCTCGAAAAGAGGAAGATAAGCAAAAGTGGGCGGGCCGGGCAGCGTTTCTCACCCCGGTTACCAAGGCCTATGGCTCGGACATGAGTTTTCGGGTCACTGAAACAGCCATGCAGGTCTACGGCGGTTACGGATACATGAAGGATTACCCCATTGAGCAATTTTTAAGAGATGAGAAGGTCCACTCCATCTTTGAGGGCACGAATGGTATCCAGGCCCTGGACTTAGCTGGTCGCAAACTGGGGAGGGACAGCGATGACCTATTCAAGGGGCACCTGGAAGATATTAACAAGTTTTGTAACGCGAACAAAGGGCACCGGACTTTGGCTCACTACGTGGAGATTTTGGAGGCGGCCAAAGATGCATTGGCTGATGTGTCCACGTTTCTTGCCGAAATTCAAAAAAAGGATTTCCCTGTTCTTGCTCTTTATGCCTACCCATATTTGGAGCTTTTTGGAGACGTAACCGTCGGCTGGCTGCTGATGTGGCAGGCAGTCATTGCCCAAGATAAGTTGGCCAAACTGGCTGAGGCAAAAGGGATTAGTGAGCCAGGTGGATTGGAAAAATTTGTGGCAGAACATGCAGACGCGGCCTTTTACAGCGGCAAGGTGGCCACTGCCCGTTTTTTTGCAAGTAATGTGCTAAGCCTGGCAGCTGCCAAGGCCCAAGCGATAAAAAAGGCTGACAGGGCGGCCCTGGAAATTGCTGAAAATGTCTTTTGATCTGCTCCTTCAAGGGCTTCATTATCGAAACATGACATTGGTTGGGGCCGGAACTCCAAGAGGTCTGCCCAGGCTATTGCGCGTGCCACACTGCAGATGGGCACCTTGGATCTGCTCTTGTCAAAAGTCAACCGTTAAACTTGTATCTCTCTGCGACGTCGGGATCCTTAGCTGCCTTTAGATATTCTTAACATTGACCTTCCTTTGGCCATCCTCAGCCACCCCATTGAGAGGCGGCAATTGAATTGCGCAATTCGTCAATGAGGGGAAGAGTTGACGTAACCTTTCGGTTGTGTTAGTTTTGGATGAAGCTTGAGCCCAAATTCACAAGAGGAATGGGATTTAGACTTTGGGTATTTAATTGGAGCAATGAGGATTCAGGAGAAATAAGCAGTACCTTAGGAGGAATAACAAATGGATGACCGTTTTAATACGGAGGAACATCGTATCTTTCGTGATACATTCAGGAAATTCGTGGAGCAAGAGATTACTCCCCATGTCCCGAAATGGGAGGAGGAGAGGGCTGTACCGCGGGAGTTGTGGCATAAAATGGGTGAGCATGGTTTTTTGTGCCCATGGCTGCCAGAAGAGTATGGGGGACTAGGCCTTGGCTTTGAGTATTCGGTTATTATAAATGAGGAACTCATAAGGGGGGATGCATTCGGGTTCGGTGTTCCCATGCATAGTGACTGTGCCAGCCCTTATATCTATTCCTATGCAAGGCCGGAGATAAAAGAACGCTGGCTGCCAGGCTGCACCACAGGTGAGGTTATCACCGCTATCGGCCTGACCGAACCAGACGCTGGCTCAGACCTCGCCAACATTAAAACCAGAGCTGTGAGGGATGGAGATGAGTATGTGATAAATGGGTCAAAGACATTTATTACGAACGGTTACTTTGCCGACGTGATCGTTGTGGCTGTCAAGACCGACCCGTCTCTTGGTTATAAGGGAATCAGCCTGATTTTAGTAGATAAAGACGCACCTGGATTCTCACGTGGCCGCAGACTGGAGAAGATGGGCTACCATATGCAGGACACGGCAGAGCTTTTTTTTGAAGACTGTAAGGTGCCGGCCTCGAATCTGCTTGGAGAAGAAGGAAAGGGCTTTAAGTATATGATGGAAAAAATTCAGCAGGAAAGGCTCGAGGTGTGCGTAAAATGCCAAGCTAACGCTGAGGAGGCCCTGAAGGAGGCGTTAAAATATGTTAAGGTAAGGGAGGCGTTCGGCCGTCCTATTGGCAACTTTCAGTATATTGCGTTCAAGCTGGCTGAAATGGCAACAGAGGTGGAGTTAGGACGCAACTTTCTTGACAGGCTCGTTGTGGATCACGTCGATGGAAAAGATATTGTCCAGAAAGTTTCTATGGCCAAGTATTGGCTGGCTGAAATGGTCAATCGGATAGCGTATCAGGCAGTTCAGGTGCATGGTGGTTATGGATATATGGAGGAATACCGAATCTGTCGGATTTATCGGGATGTGCGCTCGCTACCCATATTTGCCGGCACCAGTGAAATTATGAGACTGATCATTAGCCGCAACTTGGGGCTGTCACCCACCTAAATGGGAGATTGAGACAGTTTGAGTCGTAAGATATAATGTACGGTATAAAAATGTTTAGGGTCATACTAGAACAGAGAATTTAGTACTTCGTGTTTCTTTACGTCACCTGCCTTATTGATCTTGGTTGGTGCCGGAGGCGGGAATCGAACCCGCACAGGCGCAAGGCCCGGGGGATTTTGAGTCCCCTGCGTCTCCCAGTTCCACCACTCCGGCGTATATCAACTATAGGGGTTCCCTCGGGAGGTGTCAACGGAAAAGTACCTCATCTTTTGATCCTTAACCCCCCGAATTTGGAGTGTTGACACCGTGGGTTGAGATCTCTATAATCTATTTTAGTTAATGGGGCTGTAGCTCAGCTGGGAGAGCGCTTGAATGGCATTCAAGAGGCCAGGGGTTCGATCCCCCTCAGCTCCACCAAATGCAAAAAAAGGGCTAGCCAATCTCGGCTAGCCCTTTTTTTTATCCCACGTGTATCAGAAACTGTCAGACACCGATGCCTACCGTCGCTCTCTCAATCTCTTTATGGCAAGACGGATACTCCCTTGCATTCGACTGATGGCACGGGCCAATTCTCCGATCTCATCCCCTGATTTGATTCCAGTTATTTCGGCATCTAAATCGCCAACACTGATACGGTCAGCAATATTGGTCAAGTACGTGATTTTTTCTGTTAATCTGTAACCATACCAAGCGACGATAAAGCCAATGAGGATCAGCGTGGCGCCCAGGATGCCAACAACGATATATCTTGTCTTCACGGCAAATTGGGCGGCGCTGTCTTGCATCAATCTTATCGGATTGGTAAATTCTTCGACGTATGCCGTAGCGGCAACAGCATAAGGCGTCCCCGCAACCGGTACAACTACCATGAACTTCTTCCGCACAACGCCATCCGCATCTCGCCAGTTATAGTACCCCTTTGATTCGTCTTTAACTTTGATGCCGGAATAAATCTTCCAGAATCCATCGAAGTTTTCTCCGAGTGATTTTTTTAACGTCGTCATGTCAATGCCGACAATATCAGGGTTAACATGGGCCCAGGTGTGCCAGATTCCATCTGGTCCTGGCTTCTCATATAAGGCGGTATAATCTGTTACCCCTACCTTTTGCACGGCTATTGCTTTGAAATTTATATCATAATTAAATATGTGCTTTTTCAAGTCAGGATGGGTCGTGAGATAGAGTTGTGTTTGAGAGGCAACCGCCTGTGCCCTCTTGATCAAGATATCCTCGCTCATTTGGGTCACCATCTCTGAACTTCCCGTGGCAAGGCGAGAAGAAAGTGTGTTCAGTTGCCATATATAGAGTAAGCTTGATGCGAGGATCAGGACGATTGGGATAAAAAAGAAAAGGGCAAACATCTTACTTCTCAAGCCGAACCGTATCTTTTGAGGGGCTGACGGTGGTGCCGCCCACTGTTCAGTTTCACGGGCCGACGGGCTTGCCGCTGTAGGATCAGTGAGATCATCTTGACGTTTTTTTGCTGACATGGCACGTTCTCCTTTTTTTGCAACAATATATTACACGGATCGCACGCAAACTCAATCCTTCTTGATTATAGTTTTCACTCCTCGTGCGTGCCACATTGTGCTCATAGGGCAGCTATCATGGTTTGGCTCCTGTAGTCTATTGCATACTATTCAGGATGGCGATCGTGAAATCGACGGTCCTCCGACCGTGAAGTCCTTTTTCGTCCAGAACTTTCACATAATCATCAATGATGGGTGCAACGGCCCTCTTCCATCGGGCGGCCTCTTGGCTATCAAACCCGGTAATCTGACCCCCATGGTTCAGGAAAAAGAGCATACCCTCCCTGTCGCTGCTATCCCACGCCTCGCCGTGCTGGGGTATCCATTCGCTGTTGATCGTTTTGATGATCTCCTGAACATCCTTCGGCAAGGAATTCCACTTATCCTTATTCATGACAACGAAAAAGGTGCTCGTAGAGGCAATTGGATAGGAGGCCGTAACATAATTCTCCACCTCTGCCAGCTTCCACCCTTTCGCGGCCTCATAGGGATGAAGAGCACCATTTACCTGGCCGCTTTTAAGCAATTCATAGTATTGCGGCATGGGTTTGGCGATCGGTACGGCGCCCAGGCTCTTTATGACCAGCTCGCTGCTAATTCCGGGGACCCTGATCCTGAGGCCCCTCATATCCTCTAACCTCCTCACTGCCTTACCCCGTGTATTGATAAGGTTGGGACCGAGGGCATGGAGATACATCACCTCGGTGTCGCTGAGTTCTTTGGGCTTGAATAGCCGATAGACCTCATTTGCTACGGCTGTTGCCACCTTCCCACTGGTATACCCCAGGGGCAGATCCACTGTTCCCATAACCGGGAATCTACCCGGCGTGTAAGCCAAGACTGACATCCCGAGATCAGAACGTCCTTTCACCACACCTTCATAACATTCTTCGGACTTCGTCAAGGTCCCGCCAGGATAGTACTTTATCTTGACCTTTCCCTTGGTTCGGGTTTCCACCTCCTTACACCAGGAATCGACCAACTGACTCTGGATGTGGCCGGCGGGGAAGAAATTGCTGTAGGTAAGCTGAATGGGTTCGGCTTGGGCCTTGATTGTAGTCAATGCACTAATAGCCGACCCGATGCATACAGCCATCAACACAAAGCAAGACTTCTTCATCATGGAACCTCCTCTTTTTTTGAAAAAGAGAGAACTCTTTATCTTTAGCTTATCTGGCATTGGAAAGTCTTCAATCCCTTTAGCACGAGGGCTTAATGTTTCATTAGCAAATTTTGTGCCATAAAGTGGTTATGTTAGGATATGCGTGTTCTTCTATGATTTTAAAACCGGATACCATGATTTACGCATCTCAACAAATGCCAAAAAACGTCAACTTTTACGCTCCTTTTTGACCAGCAAGACCTCTTTTGTAAAATTATTATATATCATACAAGGGCCCTTTTTGTCAAGCCATCTTGTGACTTTTTGTTAGATGCTTCTGGACATAGTTGGCAGGAGGGGTAAGAGGGACGACAGTGGTTTAAGGGAGGGTATCACGGGTCCCTCCTTGTCTTCCGTCATGAGCCCAAACGCCTTGCGTATGCAAAGACGCTCACGAGCGATTATCAGCATGTCGAGTTCGATATCTGGGTATTCATAGTCTGTGACCCCAGCATCCATGATCAGTCCGTATGTCGAACGCCCCGTATCACTGGCCCGTGCAGAGCGCAGCCGAACGCGGGCCACGTGTACTCTGATATTAGACTCATTTCCTCGCATCCGATTTGTTTAAATCCTGCAAAAAGGAGAGCACAGCTTCTGTGAAAGCCGTGTTGGAGTCGCCCGCCACGGTATGCGCAGCGTCCGTGATGTCAAGATGCCTCGCGTGGGGAACGGCTTGCCGAAATTCCGCTACCGCCTCTTTACTCACCACGTCGCTCAGCATGCCCCTCAACAGCAACACAGGGGCAGTAATGGATCTTGCCGCGGCCCACAACCGTTCTTCATTTCGCTCCTTTTCGATATTAACGTTCCTTAATATCCTGTGATCCCAGTGCCAGCGGTACCGACCGCCCTCGTCCCTGCGAAGATTTTTTTCTAAACCTGAAGTGTCTAATGGGCGCTTGCGGTGAGGTAGATAATCCTCAACTGCCGCTGCTGCCTCTTCGAGGGAATCAAACCCATTTTGATGGGATCGCATAAAGGAGAGAATTCGCTCAACGCCGGCAACTTCTACGCGTGGAGCGACGTCGACGAGGACTACTCCCGATGCGCCGACACCTCGTTCTCCAACAAGGAGGAGAGTAATAATTCCTCCCAACGATGCACCGACGAATACGGGGGTCTGCGAGAAAAAGGAAACAACGTCGGCGATGTCCTCGACAAAGCGATCAAGTCGATAATCTCCGTTCTGCGCATAGTCACTTTCTCCGTGCCCGCGAAGATCTACGGTGATCGCCCGATACCCCCCTTGAGAGGCCACCTGCTGTGCGGTTTGTTTCCAGGAATGTCGGGTTTGTCCACCGCCGTGTAGGAATAAGACAGGTAGCCCCGACGCGGGCCCCCATGCCTCGCCCGCGAGCGTTACACCTGTGGCCGTTTTGAAGCGCTGTGGTGTTGACGATGCAACGTCTGTTGTATCTTCAGAAGCCATGAGCTAGCCTTATAATATAGGCTCTAAGAACCGGATAAGCTACTGACAAATAGACAAAGCGTTTTTCCTTCATCCTCCACCGGAGGTTAGGGGAAGTTGTTTTGGTCAAGCAGCGCCCCTTCTAACGCGACCCATCCTTTGTCATCTTTCGTGCCCTATACTCATCATAATCAGGCACAAGACGATCATATTCTCCGTCCATTAAGGGGGATGAGATCATGAAATCGGCTGATGCTCGATTGCAGGCGATAGGAATGTTCCAAACCACCGCCATTCGTAAGAGGGCTTTGACATCAGGATCATGGGGCATCGGCTCGAGCGGATCCCAGAAAAAAATGAGAAAATCTATTTTGCCATCGGCAATCTTGGCGCCGATTTGCTGATCACCCCCCAACGGTCCACTCTGGAGAGTGGTAATTTCGAAGCCAAGCTCTTTTTGCAATACCCTGCCAGTTGTGCCCGTGGCATACACCTTATGGTGAGCCAAGAGGTCTCTGTTATACTTGGCCCATTCCGTTAGATCACGCTTTTTATGGTCGTGAGCGACAAGGGCGATCTTTTTATCGTGTTCCATAGGTACTTTTTTATGTGCCATACAACCTTTTCCCCTTTCCTCGTAAGAGCAAAACGACCTGCTGTATCTTCGTAAGCCATTGCTAGCTTTTATAAGCTCTACCACGTAATATAGAGGAAACTGATAACCTACCCCTACGCCGTCTAAAATACAACTATCTAAAGATAAAAAAAGACGGGCCTTATACCCGTCTTTTTCGGTGTAAGAGAATCCGGTTGACTATTTCTTTTTCTGTTTCTGTGCTGCCATCTGGTAGAGGCTGATGGTGATGACGAAGAGGAGGCAGATCCCGGTGAACCGCAGATAGCTCAAGGGATAGAGTTCCCAATAGACGAACCCGACGATCTTGTCGACGATTGCCACGATGAAGCTGAGCAACCCCGCGAGCAAAAACAGTTTGCTTAAAAAAGAATAAAACTTATCCATCTTACCCCT
>MGQF01000041.1:25037-25130 GCA_001797745.1 Deltaproteobacteria bacterium RBG_13_52_11 | reverse complement strand
GTCAGGACGCCCATCGGGAGTTTTGGCGGGACCCTCAAGGAGACCCCCGTGGTTCAGTTAGGGGCCTTGGTGATCAAGGAGGCCCTCAAACGG
>MGQF01000041.1:24826-24958 GCA_001797745.1 Deltaproteobacteria bacterium RBG_13_52_11 | reverse complement strand
TGGAAAAGAAGTATGGCGAGTGGGATCAGTCCATGAAGCCCGTTCAGGTGGATGAAGTGATCATGGGGAACGTCCTGCAGGGAGGTCAAGGGCAGAACACTGCCCGCCAGGCCACCATCTACGCGGGGCTCC
>MGQF01000041.1:20728-24809 GCA_001797745.1 Deltaproteobacteria bacterium RBG_13_52_11 | reverse complement strand
TGTACAATCAACAAGGTGTGTGCCTCAGGCCTCAAGGCCATCACCATCGGCGCCCAGTCCATCAGCGCAGGACAGGCAGACGTCATCGTGGCCGGCGGTATGGAGAATATGAGCCTTGCCCCCTATATCCTCCCCAAGGCGCGGTGGGGGTACCGGATGGATGTCTCATCCAAGGGTGAACTCATCGACCTGATGGTCTACGATGGTCTCTGGGAGATATTCTACGGGTACCACATGGGGTTTACGGCGGAGAACATCGCCGAGCGCTACAAGATCAGCAGGCAGGAGCAGGATGAGCTGGGCCTCATGAGCCATCAGCGGGCCAGGGCGGCCATCAAGAATGGGATCTTTAGGGAGGAGATCGTACCGGTTCAGCTCCCCCAGAGAAAGGGGGACCCCATCATCTTCGACACCGATGAACGCCCCATGGATACCACCCTGGAGAAGATGGCCAAGATCCCGACGGCCTTCAAGAAGGATGGGACCGTCACCGCAGGGAACGCCTCAGGGATCAACGATGCGGCAGCAGCCGTTGTCATCATGTCCAAAGAAAAGGCCCAGGAGTTGGGGCTGAAGCCCCTGGTCACCATCAAGGCCTTTGCCTCCGGCGGGGTGGACCCCGCCTATATGGGGTTGGGGCCTGTCCCGGCGGTCAAGAAGGTACTCAACGCCACTGGTTTGAAGATCAAGGATATCGATGTTGTCGAGCTTAATGAAGCCTTTGCCTCCCAGGCCATCGCCTGTATCCGGGAGATGGGATTCGATATGGAGCGGACCAATATCCACGGCAGCGGTATCTCCCTGGGCCATCCCATCGGCTGCACAGGCGCCCGGGTCACGGTGACCCTCATCAATGAGATGCGCCGTCGAAAGGCCAAATACGGGCTCTGCACCATGTGCATCGGAGGCGGACAGGGGATGGCAATGATCGTGGAAGGTTAGGAGGATGCAAGATGGACTACAAGAATCTGCTCGTGGAGATCGCTGACGGGATCGCCCTCGTGAAGATCAACCGTCCCCAGGCCCTCAATGCCCTCAATCGGGAGACCCTCCTCGATCTCCAGCAGGCCATGAAGGAGGTGGAGGGGAGAAAAGATGTCCGTGCCGTTATCCTCACCGGTGAGGGTGAAAAGGCCTTTGTGGCCGGTGCCGACATAGCGGAGATGAAGGCAATGAACCCGGCAGAGGCCCTCGCCTTCTCCCGATTAGGGCATGAGGCCTTGGGGATGATCGAAAACCTCACCAAGCCCGTCATCGCCGCGGTGAACGGCTATGCCCTGGGAGGGGGGCTGGAGATCGCCCTGGCATGTGATTTTATCTATGCCTCGGAAAAGGCCAAGCTGGGGGTCCCGGAGGTAACGCTGGGTATCTTCCCCGGTTTTGGAGGCACTCAGCGGCTTCCCCGTCTGATCGGCAAGGGGAGGGCGAAGGAATTGATCTTCACGGGGAAGACGGTCGATGCTAACGAGGCCCGTAACCTGGGGATTGTCAACAAGGTCTTCCCCCCTGATAAGCTCATGGAGGAGGTCACAAAGACCGCCCGCACCATAGCCCAAAACGGGCCAGTGGCCGTGAGCATGGCCAAGGGCGCGGTGAATGCCGGCTATGATGAAGGGCGTGAGGAAGGGGAGGCCATTGAGATGACGGCGTGGGGCAATTCCTTTGCCACCCATGATCAAAAGGAAGGGATGGGGGCCTTTCTCGAGAAGCGAAAGCCCCTTTTCAAGGGTGAGTAATCAACCGGGGCCGGAGCAATCCCGGCCCCTTAAAGTTTTAAGGTTTCTGACAAGCGAGAGGTCATCCGGAAGCTTGTTTGATAACGACGGTTACCTCAGTGCTTTTCACCTTTCGCCAGACAGTCAAAATTAACTCTTTATCAACCGGCGTATCTTCCAACATATTCCTTAATGCCGCAGAGGGGCTTGTTTCGAGGGATCTGATTTCCGCGGAAGCCCTGGGAATCGCTTCGACGATGAGGAGTGACCTTTCTCGCATGGATGTCTTCTCTTTGCCGGGAGAAAACCAATTGACCTGACGAGATAAGATGATCCGGAGGGCAAGCCCCAAGAGTAAAAAGAGGCAATGGAAGAGCTATCTTTGTTGTTGCACCTTCATCTTATTATCATCATGCATGGAAAATTTTTTCTAGAATACGCATTTTCATAACTTTTTCAAGGTTTTAATGTAAAAAATTTTGGATTGACCTCTTTTTTTAAATAAGATAACCTCAAGTTCTTAACATTTATATAGTCATTCGGAGCGGTGATGGAGGAGAGCGAACTCCTGAGGCAGTGGAAGGAGAAGATCAAGACCTTACGGGCAATGGGGGTTGATCTTTTCCCCAACGACTTCAGGGCAGAACATACTTCCGGTGCAATTATCGAGCGGTATGGTGATTGGTCTGCCGAGGCCCTGGCGGATCTCAAAGAGACCATGAGCTGTGCCGGCCGCATTATGGCTATCAGGGACTTCGGCAAGGCGGCCTTTGTCCATCTGCAGGACCGCAAGGGCCGGATACAGGTATATGTGCGTAGAGACCTCCTAGGTGAGGAGCCTTTCGGGCTGTTCAAGCGGCTCGACGCAGGTGACTTCTTGGGGGTGCAGGGACGGCTCTTCCGGACCAAGACCGGAGAGTTGACCATCGAGGCCTCATCCATCCAGTTGCTGGCCAAGTCCTGCCATCCACTCCCGGAGAAATGGCATGGCCTGATTGATGTGGAGGCAAGGTACCGGCAGCGGTATCTGGACCTCATCGTGAACCCAAAGGTAAAAGAGACCTTTTATAAGAGGAATGAGATCATCCAGGGGATGAAAGGATTTCTCCTCCAGCGGGACTTTCTGGAGGTGGAGACCCCTATGATGCAGCCCATCCCGGGCGGGGCGCAAGCGCGCCCCTTCAAGACCCATCACAACGCCCTGAATATGGATCTCTATCTGCGCATTGCGCCGGAGCTTTACCTCAAGCGTTTGGTGATCGGGGGGTTGGAGCGGGTCTTTGAATTAAACAGGAACTTTCGCAATGAAGGGGTCTCCTCCCAGCATAACCCCGAGTTCACCATGCTGGAGTTTTATCAGAGCTATAGCACCTATGAGGATCTCATGGCCTTGATCGAGGAGATGATCGGTGAGGTCGCCGAGCAGGTCTTGGGGTCTCACCAGATCACCTATCAAGGGGCTGCCTTGGATCTGACCCCGCCCTGGCCCCGGATTACTCTTAAAGAATCACTAATTCAGTATGGAGTTATAAGCAGAAAGGAATTGGAAACAGTACAGGGCGGGACAGGATTGGAAAAAATTTTAGAAGAGATAAAAATAAAAAAAGAGAAGGAATTGAACATAGAAGAGATCGGGAGTCTAAGTGGTGGTGAGTTCTTGGTCAAGCTCTTTGAAGAGGTGGTAGAGCCCAAGCTCATCCAGCCCACCTTTATCACCGAATATCCGGTGGAGGTTTCCCCCTTGGCCCGGAGGAAGGGCGGTGATCAGACAGTAACGGAGCGGTTTGAGCTTTTCATCATGGGCAGGGAGATAGCCAACGGGTTCTCCGAGCTCAACGACCCTGAGGATCAGCGGGAGCGGTTTCGGGCTCAGGCGGCTCACAAGGGAGCGGCTGAGGACGATCTATCCATTATTGATGAGGCATTTCTCACCGCCCTGGAGTACGGCATGCCCCCTACGGCAGGGGCGGGGATCGGAATAGACAGGTTGGTGATGATCTTGACCGACTCCCCTTCCATCAGGGATGTCATCTTCTTCCCCCAGATGAGGGAGAAGGCCTGATGCTCCCTTATGAGCTCTTCATCGGCCTGCGTTATCTCAAGGCCAAGAGGAAGCAGACCTTTATCTCCATCATCACCTTTTTCTCCATCATAGGGATTATGCTGGGGGTGATGGCCCTCATAGTAGTCCTGGCGGTGATGGACGGTTTTGGGCATGAGATCAGGGAGAAGATCCTGGGGACCAATGCCCACATTATCCTGAATAAATACGGAAGCGGGATCAAGGATTATCGCACTGTCATTAAGCAGGTCGAAGGGGTGCCAGGGGTGCTTGCCGCCGCCCCCTTTGCCTCGGCCCAGGTCAT
>MGQF01000041.1:16039-20695 GCA_001797745.1 Deltaproteobacteria bacterium RBG_13_52_11 | reverse complement strand
GATGGCCCCGCGGGTCAAGCGGTTTAAAGTGACGGGGATCTTTGAGTTCGGGATGTTCGATTACGATTCGACCTTTGCCTATATCTCCCTTCTCAGCGCGCAGGAGTTCCTGAGGATTGGGGATGTCGCCACGAGCATCGAGATCACGGTAAAGGATATCTACAACGCAAACGCCGTTGCGGAGAGGATCGAGGGAAAAGTGGGGCCTGGTTACTACGCCAAGGATTGGATGACGATGTTTAAGAAACTCTTTTCGGCCCTCAAGTTGGAAAAATTGATGATGTTTATCCTCTTGTCTCTGATCGTCGGGGTGGCGGCCTTCAATATCATCACCACCCTGATCATGGTGGTGATGGAGAAGCATCGCGATATCGCCATCCTCAAGTCTATGGGCGCGAGGCGCAGCAGTATCATGAAGGTCTTTGTCTTTGAGGGCTTTATCGTCGGTTTGTTGGGGACCTTTTTGGGTTCGGTCTTTGGGCTCCTCATCGCCCACAACTTAGGGGCGATCACGGGCCTGTTGGAGCGGCTGCTCGGCTTCAAGGCGATGCCGGGAGACGTCTATTGGATAAGCAAGCTTCCCTCCAGGGTGGATCCCCTCGATGTCGTTATCGTGATCGGTGTGGCCATGGGGATCAGCCTGCTGGCGACCATCTATCCTGCGTGGAAGGCCTCGAGCTTTGACCCTACGGAGGCCTTGCGTTACGAGTGACCATGACTGAAAACAAAGATGAAGAAAGGACCCTCAGGGAGAAGGGTCAGCGCTACATCGACAGGGGCGAACTGGCAAAGGCCCTGGTGGAGTTCAAAAGGTTGGCGGAGGTCAACCCAGAGGACCTGCAGGTTCAGGTCCACATAGGGGATTTGCTGCGAAAGGTGGGGAGAGAGGCCGAGTCACTCATCAGGTATAAATATGTCCTTGCGGAATACGTCAAAAAGGGGCTTTTTCTCCAGGCCATCGCCCTCGGCAAACTCATCCTTAAGCTCGACCCGGAAGATGAGGAAACCATCCAGGTCTTAAAGGACCTCTCATCCAGGAAGGAAGATCTGCTTTCCCAGAAGGAGGTGAAGGAGACGAGCGTCCCTCTCCTGTTTGCCGATCTTTCCGAAGAGGAATTCCATCAGGTCTTGGCGCGGATTAAATCTGTTCAGGTCGACAAAGAGAGCCTGATATGCAAGGAGGGGGAGAAAGGGGACTCCATTTTCGTCGTCAGCCAAGGGAAGGTGGGTATATATAAATACACTATCAAAGAGAAGAAAGAAGTTCTCCTCAATGTCCTCAAAGAGGGGGATTTCTTCGGGGAGTTCAGTTTTTTCTCCCGTCAGCGACGGAGCGCCTCGGTGAAGGCGCTCACCGATGTCAGCCTTCTGGAGATAACCCGTGAGGATTTTGACGAGATCCAGAAGGTCTATCCCACTATCGCTGAAGTCCTTTTGACCCTCTATAAAAAGAGGGTGGTGGATACCATCCTTGCCCTTTCCCCCCCTTTTAACGCCCTGAGTCCGCAGGACAGGAAGCGCCTCTCGGAGAGATTTTCCAGCCGGCTGGTGGACCCGGATACGGTGATGATACGGGAGGGGTCCCTACCCAGCTTTCTCTACCTCATCAAGTCGGGGAGGGCGGAGGTCTTCGTTGAAAAAGAGGGAAAGAAGATCATCGTGGGCCACCTTGCCGCAGGGGATATCTTCGGAGAGATATCACTCCTTTTGGGCAGGAATCATACCGCCTCTGTGAGGACCGTAACCCGCACGGAGCTCTTAATGGCCTCCAAGGAGGATGTGGAGAAGATATTAGGGTCCTATTCTCAGATACGGGAGATCTTGAAAAAACATAGTCGAGAGAGGCTGGAAGAGGTAAAGGACAGGGTCCTCCTTTCACGGGAGGAGGGAAAGAAATGGGTCTAAGGCGTCGGCGGGTTTCTCCCCTCATTCAGGTGCGGGGGCTCCAGAAGGTATTTAAAAAGGGGGGAACAGAGATTCATGCCCTCAAGGGGATCGACCTCACCGTGCAGAGGGGGGCAATGGTGGTGATTGTGGGGGCCTCTGGAGCGGGAAAGACGACCCTCCTTCATATCCTGGGGACGCTGGACAGGCCGTCCCAGGGGGAAGTCCTCTACCAGAGCGAGGATGTCTTCTCCCGTCCTGAGAGGTCCTTGGCCGAATTGAGGAACCGAGAAATAGGTTTTGTTTTTCAATTTCATAATCTCCTACCCGAGTTCAATGCCTTGGAGAACACCATGATGCCCGCTCTCATACAGGGGATGGAGAGAAAAGATGCTCGACACCAGGCAGAGCAGATCTTGACTGAGGTGGGTCTCAAGGACCGAATGCGGCATAAACCAGGAGAGCTCTCCGGGGGCGAGCAGCAGAGGGTGGCTGTTGCGAGGGCCCTGGTTTTACATCCCACCCTCCTGTTGGCCGATGAGCCGACCGGTAATCTGGATAGCGAAACCGGAGAACGCGTAATACAGCTTATCTTTTCCCTCAACCAGGCGAAGAACGTCACCCTGATCGTCGTCACCCACAATGCATCATTGGCCCGGCGCTTCCCTCAACGGATCTCCCTGGTGGATGGGCGGATGGTATGAAAATGTAGTTTACAAATGGGTGAATATCTGCTATTAAGGGGTGCATTTTTAATCCAAAGGGGGCGAGTCACCGTGAGAGGGATGAAAACGCTAAGCTTTTTCCTATTTTTTCTCCTCGTAACCTCCGTGGTCTCGGGGGTTGCCCAGGAGGGGGTGGTCAAGGAGATCGTGGTCTTCGGCAATGAGCGGGTGGATAAGGCGATAATCCTCAAAGAGATAGGGAGCAAGGTGGGGGATCCCTTTTCCCAAGCGAGGGCACGAGAGGATATCAAGGCTATCTACCGCCTGGGATAC
Source organism: Deltaproteobacteria bacterium RBG_13_52_11 (assembly GCA_001797745.1). Lineage (GTDB taxonomy): Bacteria > Desulfobacterota > B13-G15 > B13-G15 > RBG-16-54-18 > RBG-13-52-11. Next base: position 17,813 of record MGQF01000041.1, on the reverse strand, counting down.
TTTCGCGACGTACAGGTTGACGTATCCGAGACCGCGGGAGAGATTATACTCACCTTTGCGGTGATCGAGAAGCCCTTTGTGGAGAATATTGTCATCTCTGGAAACCTTAAGCTGAATCAGGAAGATATCGAGGGGGTCATCGAGGTCAAGAGGGATTCCGTTCTGGAAATGGGCAAGGTACGCTCCAGCGTCAAGGAGATCAAAAAGCTCTATACTGACAAGCGTTACTTTGGCAGTGAGGTGGATTATCGGGTTGAGCTTGAGAAGGGGAATAAGGCGGTGGTCTACTTCGACATCGTCGAAGGATCAAAAGGGTACCTCACCACGATAACGTTTGCGGGGAATCATGTCTTCGGCGCGAGAAGGCTCAAGAGTATTATGAAGACCAAAGAGAAAGGGTTGATCTGGTGGCTCACCAAATCGGGTAGGTTGGAAACAGACGTCTTAGAGGTGGATATCACTCGAATCAAGAGCCTTTATTTCGATCACGGCTACGTGACGGCAAAGGTGAACGAGCCCGAGATCACCCTCAGTAAAGATAAAAAATCCATTCTGATCGCCATCAGGATCGAGGAGGGGAACCAATACAAGCTGGGGAGCCTTGATATCCAGGGAGACATCTTGACCACCAAAGAGAAACTCTTAAAGGGGTTTACCAGTAAGGTGCAAAAGGTCTATCGCTCCTCCCTGGTCCATAAAGACCTCCTGTGGCTCTCCGACCAATATGCCGATGAGGGATACGCCTATGTAGACGTATCCCCCCTGACTAACCTTGACCACGAGAAAAGGCTGGTGCAGCTGACCTTTAATATTGAAAAGGGGGTCAAAGCCTCTATCAACCGCATAGAGATGACGGGAAATACCAAGACCAGGGACAAGGTGATCAGGCGGGAGTTGAAGATAGCCGAAGGCGACATTTACAGCTCCACCCGGTTGCGCAAGAGCCGTGAGCGGGTCATGCGGACGGGATATTTTAAAGCGGTGGATTTTGCCGCCGGCCCTACCGAGAAGAAGGAGCTCATCGATCTGGACATCAGGTTAGAAGAGGCCGAGATGGGGAGGTTGGAATTCGGCGCAGGGTACGGCAGTATGAAGGGGGTGGTGGGGAGCATCGGCCTGTCCCATGGGAACCTGTTCGGTCGTGGATACAAGGTCTACATCAGGGCGGAGGTGGGAGAGAATGTATTTGATTATCGAGTAGGGTTCACCGATCCGCGCTTTTTAGATTCACGGGTATCCCTCGGATTTGACGTCTTTAGGGAGACCACCGAGTTTGATACCTATGATATCGATGTGATAGGGGGGGACATCAAGTTCGGAACGGAGATCACCGACACCATCAGGGCGGACCTCGCCTATGTGTATCAAAGAGTGCGGATATACGATGTCGATAAAGATGATCCCTTAACCCCTTTAGTAGATGAGGGATATGAGCCTGGTGACTACATCTACGACCAGTCGCTGCTCGGGTGGGACGCCACCAGCAAGGTCACCTTGACCATTACGAGAGACACCATCGACAACCCGTACAATCCGACAAAGGGATCGAAGATATGGGTCTCCGGGACCATTGCCGGACTGGGGGGGGACAACTATTTCTATTCTGCCAGCGGTGGGGCTAGTTGGTTTCACCCCCTTGTCGGCGACCTGGTCTTAAACCTCCGCGCAAACGCCGGGATGATCCGAGCTTATAAAGGCGTGGTCCCTTTGAATGAGAAGTTCTATGTGGGGGGTATCAATAACTTGAGGGGGTTCGAGTATGGGATGGCCGGCC
>MGQF01000041.1:15089-16032 GCA_001797745.1 Deltaproteobacteria bacterium RBG_13_52_11 | reverse complement strand
TCCTGAAAATGAGCCCATCGGGGCCCTCAATATGGTGACCTTCACGACGGAATTCCTCTATCCTTTAAGCAAGGCCCTCGGGTTGAGGGGGGCGATATTCTACGACATCGGGAAGGGATGGGGGGGGGGAGACTCAGGGATTGACCATAGTTCCAATAGTTTCACCCCCATCCGGCACGCCGTCGGGGCGGGTATCCGCTGGTATTCCCCCTTTGGGCCCATCCGCATCGATTGGGGATACAATCTCAGTCCCATATCTGGTCGTGGAGAGAAAGCGAACGTGTGGGACTTTTCCATGGGGGCGATGTTTTAACATGACAACGAATGAAGGAGAGAAAGGAGTTAGTCGATGAAAAAAGTTCTTGCATGTTTTGTCTTTTTAGGTTTGCTCATGTCTTCACCTCTTGCCTATGCCCAAACAATCAAGATCGGCCATTTCGATCTCTATCGAGTCATGAATGAGTCCAAGCGATGGGCAAAGGAGAGGGATGCCTTTGTGAACAGGGGGAATGCATTGAAAAAGGCTTACGACAAAAAGAAAGAAGAATTAAATGTCCTAAAAGAATCGTTGGAGAAGAAGGGCGGCATGCTCAGCGAGCAGGTCAGAAGGGAGAAGGAGCGGGAGTACCAGCAGAAGGCAAAAGACCTCGAACGATTGGGGCAGGATTCCGATGCGGAACTCCAGCAGTTGAATAAAGAGATGTCTGCCAGGTTCATGGTAAGCATCAACAAGGTACTCAAGAAGTTGGGTGACGAGGCAAAATATACCTTGATCATGGAAGTGGGCATAATTGCGTATGCCAACAAGGAGCTTGATATTACCGACCAGGTACTCAAGGCCTTTGATGCCGCCAAGGAGTAAGACCTATGAAACGGAGCCTCGAAAGCCTGGCCCGCGAGGTCGGGGGCCAGGTGAAGGGGGATGGTTCGGTATTGATATCGG
>MGQF01000041.1:14786-15032 GCA_001797745.1 Deltaproteobacteria bacterium RBG_13_52_11 | reverse complement strand
GATTCATCCCCCTCCTGAAGAAGACCAAGGCCTCTGCCGCTGTCGTTTCCCAGGAGATAGCGGATGTCTCTCTTCCCCTTCTCATCGCCCCCAACCCCCTCTTGACTATGGCCAAGATCCTCACCCTGTTCACCCAGAGACCATACGTCCCAGGAGGGATCTCTGCAATGGCATGGGTCAGTCCTTCGGCAAAGGTGAGTGAGGATGCCACTATATCCCCTTTTGTCTTCATCGGGGATGAGGCGC
>MGQF01000041.1:8675-14742 GCA_001797745.1 Deltaproteobacteria bacterium RBG_13_52_11 | reverse complement strand
CCTCAGGCCACAATCGGTGAGAATACCGTCATCTATCCCCATGTGATCATCTACCACCGTTGCGTCCTGGGGAAGCGGGTCATCGTCCATGCGGGCACAGTCATCGGGGCCGACGGCTTTGGGTTTGTTAAGGATGGGGAGGCGAATGTGAGGATCCCGCAGGTGGGGATCGTGGAGATCGAAGACGATGTGGAGATCGGTGCCAACTGCTGTATTGATCGTGCCACCTTTGGCAAGACCCTGATCAAGAAGGGGGTGAAGGTCGATAACCTCGTCCAGATCGCCCACAATGTGCAGATAGGGGAGCACAGCATAATCGTTGCCCAGGTGGGGATTGCAGGGAGCACGAAGCTCGGGAAGAATGTCCAGTTGGCGGGTCAGGTAGGGCTGGTGGACCACATCGAGATAGGGGACAACGTTATGATTGGTGCCCAATCCGGTATCGCCAAGGATGTGCCCCCCAATCAGATCGTTCTGGGGACCCCCCACCTCCCTCACCGGCAGTTTCTGAGGGTGGCTGCGGTATGGACCAGGCTTCCGGAGATGAAGAAGGAGTTTGATCTCTTGATCAAACGGGTGGAGGCGTTAGAGAAGAGGACAGGGAAAGAATAGAGAGGAGGATGTGATGATCGATGTACAAGGGATAATGGATGTCTTACCCCATCGATATCCCTTTTTATTTGTCGATTGCATCATAGAGCTGGAAGAAGGTAAGCGGATAGTGGGGATAAAGAACGTTACGATCAACGAACCCTTTTTCCAGGGGCACTTCCCTGGGGAACCGGTGATGCCCGGTGTCCTTATCCTTGAGGCCTTGGGGCAGACCGCTGGTGTGCTGGCGTTCCGGGCCATGGGGAAGGAGGCGGAAGGGAAGGGTGTCTATCTCATGTCCATGAACCGGGTAAAGTTCAGAAGGCCGGTTGTCCCAGGAGATCAGCTTCGTCTTGAACTCGATGTGGTGAAACACCGAGGTATGATTTGGGCCTTTCAGGGTAAGGCCTTTGTAGGGGATCAGCTTGTTACGGAGGCGGAACTCATGGCCACCATCATGGACAAGGAGGTTGGTGCGAAATGATACACGAGACAGCGTTGGTACACCCGACGGCTGAGGTGGCCGATGGTGTGGAGATAGGACCGTACTCTATCATAGGAGAAAAGGTAAGGATCGGAAAAGGCACGCGGATCGGTCCCCATTGCGTCATCGATAAGTGGACGGTGATAGGCCAGGGGTGTCAGATCTACCAGTACGCCTCGTTAGGGGCCCCCCCTCAGCACCTGCGATATAATGGTGAGGAGACCCCCGTCATGGTAGGGGATAACAATATTATCAGGGAGTTCGTGACCATACACCGTGGTACCTCCTTCGGCAATGGCAAGACCGTCCTCGGGGATGATAACTTCATCATGGCCTATGCCCATATCGCCCATGATTGTACCTTAGGGAATCGCATCATCATGTCCAGCTATGCTGCGTTGGGAGGGCATGTCGAGATAGGGGATCACGCCATCATCGGTGGCATAGTGGCTATCCATCAGTACGTCAGGATTGGGACCTACGCCTTTATAGGAGGGGCGACTGCCCTCACGAGGGATATCCCACCATACGTCACTGCCTCGGGGATGAAGGTGAAGTTCTATGGGATCAATACCCTCAATCTGCAGCGACATAACGTCTCAGGGGAGGTCATCCAGGGATTGCGGAAGGCCTATAAGGTGCTCTTCCGATCCCACCTCACCATGGAGGAGGCTATCAAGAAGGTGCAAGAGGATCCCGTCTATGTCCTGCCTGAAGTAAGGCATATGTTGGATTTTATCAAGGGGTCAAAGAGGGGGGTAACGAGAAGATAGCAGTGGGTGCAGGTAAGATCAAGGTCGGCGTGGTAGGTGTTGGTTATCTGGGTAAGATCCACGCGCAGAAGTATGCCCGCATCCCTGAGGCGGAGCTTGTCGGGGTGGCAGATACCGATAAAGGGCGTTGCCAGGAGGTAGCCGCGCACACCAACTGCCAACCCCTTTACTCCCACCGTGATTTCTTGGGCCAGGTTAAAGCGGTGAGCATCGCCGTACCGACCCTTTCCCATTATCAGATAGCTAAAGACTTCTTACTGGCAGGTGTTGATGTCCTGTTGGAGAAACCCATAACCGCTACGGTCCAGGAGGCCAAAGAACTCAATGCCCTCGCGCGGGAGAAGGGTGTAATATTTCAGATTGGACATCTGGAGAGATTTAACGGGGCGTTGGAAGGCATGAATGGAGTTGTAAAAACCCCCCTCCTGATAGAATCGTACCGGCTTTCCCCCTTTTCTGGCAGGGGGATTGATGTCGACGTTACCTTAGATCTCATGATCCATGATATTGATATCATCCTCAGCATCGTCAGGTCTGAGATAGAGAGGGTAGAAGCTGTGGGGATGCCCTTTTGTTCTCCTCAGATCGATGTTGCCCATGCGTGCATCATCTTTAAGAATGGATGTGTGGCCCACATCTCGGCCAGTAGGATTGCCCACGAGAAAATACGCAAGATGATCATTCTGCAAGAAGATTCTTACCTTTCAGTTGATTATATGAAGCAGAGCCTCATGATTACCCGAAGGGGGAAAGCGGGAAGAGCGGGGATGCAGGTGGATGAAGTTGTCAGAGAGAATGACCCCTTGGAGATGCAGTTGAAGGCCTTTTTGCAGAGCGTCCATGAGCGGACCCCCCCTGTCGTCACTGGCGAGGATGGTCAGCGGGCCCTGGAGGTTGCCCTCCAGATTGCCGATGTCATCGATAAGGCCATGAAGGGAAGGGGGTGATGGACTCCCGAAAAAAGGTAGTGATTGTGGCCGGGGAGTCCTCGGGCGATCTCTATGGGGCGCACTTGGTGGAGGCGATGGCATCATTATCACCCCAGGTGGAATTTTATGGCATCGGGGGGAGCGAGATGGAGAGGAGGGGGGTGAACCTCCTTTTTTCCTCTGCTGAACTCGCGGTGGTGGGTCTTACCGAGGTTTTGGAAAAGATCGGGTATATATGGAAGGCCTGGAGGCAGATGAAGCGCTTTATCAGGGATCGCAAGCCCCATCTGGCTGTCCTGATCGATTATCCTGGATTCAATCTGCGGCTGGCCAAGGTCTTCAATGATAATGCGGTACCTGTCCTCTACTACGTGAGCCCTCAGGTCTGGGCGTGGCGGCCTGGGCGTATTAAAAAGATCGCCAAGCGGGTGGCAAAGATGGCAGTCATCTTACCCTTCGAAGCCGCTCTCTATCAACAAGAGGGGGTGGATGTGGAGTTCGTCGGTCATCCGCTCCTCGATATCCTCGATGAAGGCCTGTCCCGTGAAGAGGCACGTAGGCGGTTGGGGGTTTCTACCGATGCCCTCCTCATCGGCTTGTTGCCCGGGAGCAGGGGGCGGGAGGTGAAGGTCCTTTTGCCGCCCCTCTTAGGTGCTGCGGAGATCCTCACGGGTGATTTCCCTTTATCCCGCTTCATGATCCCCCTTGCCTCCACCATCAAGAGGGATGTGGTCCAGGGGATTATAGGGCGGAGCCGGCTCCCTCTCGAGATTGTGGAGGGTAAAACCTATGAGGTGATGAAGGCTGCAGATCTCTTGCTGGTGGTTTCGGGTACCGCCACCCTAGAAGGGGCCATTGCTGGAGCCCCTATGGTCATCATCTATCGGTTAAGCCCTATAACCTATCTCATCGGCAGGATGTTGGTAAAAGTAAGGTGCATCGGCCTGGCGAATATCGTTGTTGGGAGGAAGGTAGTGCCGGAGTTGATTCAAGGTGAGGTGACCCCTCAGCGGATTGCTCTCGAGGCGAAAAAGATCCTGCGGGACCATGCCAAGAGGGCGGAGATCAAAGATGAGTTTAAGCTCATTACCGATAAGCTGGGCGGAAAGGGGGCCTCTCAACGGGTGGCCCGGATCGCCCTGCAGATGATGGGAGCAGCATGAAGAGTAAAGATGTCTATCTCGGGTCAACGGGTGGCCCGGATCGCCCTGCAGGTGATGGGAGTGAAATGGCAGGCAAGGATATTTATATCCGGGTCCTGAAGTTCGTCCAGCCCTATTGGCCCAGGCTCCTGGTGGCCATGGTCTGTATGGGGGGGGTGTCGGCTATTACCGCCGCCTTCGCGCTGCTCACCAAAAATGTGTTGGATGACATCTTCATTAATAAAGACAGGTTCATGTTGACGATCATCCCTCTGGCGGTGATGGGCCTGGGTGTGATCAAGGGGTTCTTTTCCTTTGGGGAGGGATATCTGATGAATTACGTGGGGCAGCGGGTGGTGGCGAATCTACGACAGCGGCTCTATAGCCACCTGCAGACCCTCTCCCTCTCCTTTTTCGATAGGACCCCCACGGGTGTGTTGATGGCCCGCATCACCAACGATGTAAACTCTGTCCAGGGTGCCGTCTCCGATGCGGTGACTGGGATGATCAAGGATGTCTTTACCGCCATCGGCTTGATAGGTGTCGTCTTTTATCGGGACTGGCTACTTGCCCTTGTAGCCATCTTTGTTTTTCCTTTAGCGGCCTTTCCTTTTATTAAATTCAGCAGAAAACTGCGCAAGATCAGCAAGAGGACCTTAGAGACAATGGCCTACATCAGTACGTTTCTCCAGGAGACCATCGTCGGCCATAGGATCGTCAAGGCCTTCAATATGGAGGCGTATGAGAACAGGCGCTTCAGCGACGCCAACGAACAGTACTTCAAGTATCTCATGAAGCGGGTAAAGATACGGTCTCTCTCCAACCCGGTGATGGAGTGGCTGGCGTATCTCGGCATTGGCGCCTTTCTGTGGGTGGGCGGCTATAGGGTCATTAGTGGGGCGATGACGGTGGGAGACTTTTTCTCCTTCATGACCGCCATGGCCCTCCTCTATGATCCCATGAGGGGAATAAGCAAGGTCAACCTCCTCATCCAAGAGGGGATAGTGGCTGCCCGCCGAGTTTTTGCAATTTTAGACCTCAAGCCAGAGGTGACTGATGCCCCTGATGCCGAGGTTCTCCCCCCCTTTTCCCGGGAGATCGAGTACCACAATGTCTCCTTCCGATATGCTGATGAGATGGTCCTGAAGCAAATCACCTTCGCGGTGAAGCGTGGGGAGAAGGTGGCCATCGTAGGCTCCAGTGGGGCAGGGAAGACCACCTTGGTAAACCTCCTGCCGAGGTTCTATGATGTGACCAAGGGAAAGATTATGATCGATGGGATGGACATCCGTAAGAGGACTTTGCAGTCCCTGCGCGATCAGATCGGCGTGGTGAGCCAGCAGACCCTTTTGTTCAACGACACCGTGCGGAACAACATCGCCTACGGCAGACCAGACATTCCTAAAGAAGAGGTGGTCAAGGCGGCCAAGATGGCTGACGCCCACGATTTTATCTTCAAACTCCCCCAGAGATATGATACCGTCATCGGCGAACAGGGTATCAGACTCTCCGGGGGGCAGCGGCAGAGGATCTCCATCGCCAGGGCCTTGCTGAAGAATGCCCCCATCCTGATCCTGGACGAAGCCACTTCTTCGCTGGATACGGAATCGGAGCGCGAGGTGCAGGCAGCTTTGGATCGTCTGATGGAAAAGAGGACCGTCTTGGTCATCGCCCACCGCCTCTCAACGGTGAGGAATGTCGACAGGATCCTCGTCCTGTCTGAAGGGGAGATCGTTGAGGAGGGGGCTCATAGAGAGCTTATGGCCATGGGTGGTGAATACAAAAAGCTCTACGAACTTCAATTCCAAGATCAGGATCGGCCGTTACAGGAGGTAGCTTAACGGGGGTATGAGAAGGATTTGGAACCGATTAATGTTGCGACTTGGGCCCGGGGCGGCCTTTTTTCTTATCAAGTTCCTCCAGGTGACCATGCGGATTGAGGAGTTGAATGGGGAGCGTATCAGGGGTCTTTGGGAGCGAGGGGAAAATGCCATCGGTGCCTTTTGGCATGGAAGGCTCTTGATGACACCCTTGGTATATGGGGGGCGGGGATTGAAGATCCTCATCAGCCGCCACAGGGATGGAGAACTTATCAGTAGGACCGTCCATCGCTTCGGTTTGGAGACGGTTCGGGGTTCGAGCACAAGG
>MGQF01000041.1:147-8659 GCA_001797745.1 Deltaproteobacteria bacterium RBG_13_52_11 | reverse complement strand
TCAAGGGGCTGGCTCGGGCCTTACAAGAGGGGTATGATGTGGCCATAGCCCCTGATGGTCCCAGGGGGCCGCGCTTCAAGGTTCAGCCGGGGGTAATTCAATTGGCGCGGATCAGCGGCCGCCCTATTTTCCCCTTCACATTCAGCGCCTCTCCTCGAAAGGTGTTCAATACGTGGGATCAGTTCATCATCCCGTTCCCCTTTTCACACGGCGTCTTTGTCTGGGGTGAGCCCATCTGGGTCGATCACGCGACAGGTGAGGAGGGAATAGAGGTGAAGACCTTGCTCTTGGAGAAGAGATTGCAGGAGATTACTGAGGTGGCCGATCGTTATTGTGAGAAGGGGAGATGACCTCCCTCACGGAAGAGCAACGTTGATCGAATTAAGCTATCTTTTCTATAATTTTGTTCTCATTATTCTTTCCTTCTTTGCAATTCCTTTTTCCCTGCTGAAGATCCTTATCTCAAAGGGGTCTCTCCACGGAGAGCGCTGGGGGTTTTATCCTCCGGGGCTTGTGAAGAAGAAAAGGAAAGGGCTTACCATTTGGTTCCACGCGGCTTCGGTGGGAGAGGTGAGGGTCGCGCTCTCTCTCTTGGCCGTGATGAAGCGGGCCTATCCCCACCACGGTTTTATGATCTCCACCACCACCCCCCAGGGCAGGGCAATTGCTTCCCAAGCTCAGGGGGTTGACGCGGCCCTCTTGGCCCCTTTAGATCTGTCTTGGGTAGTGAGGAGGGCTGTGAAACTCATCAAGCCCTGTCTCTTTCTGGTGGCGGAAACAGAGCTGTGGCCCAACCTCCTGCGAGAGGTAAAGAGAAAGGGTATACCCGTCATCCTCTTTAATGGGAGGATCTCCCGTAAGTCCTACCGCTTTTATCTGCCACTGCGCTTCTTTTTCAGAGGTGTCTTGAAGAACTTCGACGCCTTGTGCCTTAAGTCCAGCGCTGACAGGGAGCGAATGATAAGTCTGGGAGCTTCCCCGAATGCCATTCATGTGACCGGCGATATCAAGTTTCACCAGATTGCCCCACCGGCCGAGACCGAAGCAAAGCGGTTAAGGCGGGAGTTGAGGCTACCCCAAGATGCCCCTGTCCTGATCGCTGGCAGCACTCATGAGGGGGAGGAAGAGATGATTCTGCAGATATTTAAGGCGTTAAAGGTCGATTGGCCCCGGCTCATTTTGATCCTGGCCCCCAGACATCTGCAGAGGATCCCTCGGGTGGAAGGGCTTTTGGGATCCCAGGGAGTTCGGTGGGTGAAGCGGACGATGATAAGTGATGAACGTCGGCCCGAAGAGGTCATTCTGCTGGACACCGTCGGTGAGCTCGCGGCAATCTACGGGGTGGGGACGGCCATATTTGTGGGGGGGAGCTTCTGTAGGGTAGGAGGGCACAATATCTTAGAGGTTTTGGCTCACGGTAAGGGGGTGATCTTTGGTCCTCATATGGAAAATATCAGTGACGTTGCCCAGCTCGTGGTGGAGAAGGGTGCGGGGATGCAGGTCAGAACACCTGATGAGCTCAGGGATGGTTTGAGGAGCATCATTGTTGATGCCTCCTTCAGGGAGCGGATGGGGGAGAGAGGTATTGCGTTTCTTCAAGAACATCAAGGGGCCTTGGAAAGGACAATGAGGATAGTGGGAGAATTATATAAAGGGTGAAGGAGGATCTGCTAAAAAGGAGTTGGGTGAATTATCTCTTCCAGGAAGATGGAAGATGGTGGAAGGAATTGTTCCTCTTTCCCCTTCTTGTCATCTCCTGGATATACGGGGTGATTGTCCGGGTCAGGCAAACGCTCTATCAGAGAGGGCTTTTCAAAACAAGGCATCTCCCCTGTAAGGTCATTAGTGTGGGAAACATAACGCTGGGAGGAACGGGAAAGACCCCTCTGGTGGTTGCCCTGGCCAGGGAGCTGCGCCAGCGGGGATGGAACGTGGGAATATTGAGCAGGGGATATAAGGGGATAAAGGAGAGGATAGGAGGGGTCGTCTCTGACGGCGAGCGGATATACCAGACACCTGTTGAAGCTGGGGATGAGCCATTTATGTTGGCCCAGATGTTATCGGAAGTCCCCGTAGTAGTCGGCAAAAGAAGATATGAGATGGGGGTCCACGCCTACGAAAGTTTTGGGATGGATGTTTTGTTACTCGATGACGGTTTTCAACATCTCAGGCTCAAACGGGATGTGGATATAGTTCTCATCGATGCTCGAAGCGGTTTCGGCAATGGACACCTCTTCCCCAGGGGCCCTCTCCGGGAGCCGTTGGGTGGTCTTCGTCGCTCCTCCATCATCGTCCTCACCAAGGCAGATCCCCCCACACCTTTTGCAGAGATAGAAGGTGTGCTTCGCTGCCATGCCCCGACTATACCTCTCTACCACAGCAGATATAAGCCGGTCTTTCTCCTTGAGGCGGCCTCAAGAAAGCGATTTCCGCCCCACTTTGTTCAGGGGAAGAAGGTTTTCGCCTTTGCGGGAATTGCTGATCCGGGGTACTTTGTTTATCTCTTGAAGGAATTAGGGGCGGATGTCGAAAAAGAAATTTTTTTTCCTGATCATTACAACTATGAACTCAAGGATTTGATGGTGATGCGCGAACACAGAGAATCAGTAGATTTATTTGTTACGACAGAGAAGGACTTTGTTAAGTTGCAAAGACTCCCCTTGGATGATATCCTGCTTTATATCCTTGGCATCGAGCAGGAGATTTTGGATGAAGCTTTTTATCAAAAGGTGCTCTCCGCACTTTCATCTTAAAATTCCCATTCTCTCTATCTGAGACAACTTGGTTGAAGAATTCAGGCTAATATCGTACACTGTAAGGTAGGTGGTTTGAGAGATGAGCGGACCTTATATATTGGTTATTGATGAGGGGGGAGAACTACTCTATGCCGACGATGTAGTAAAGGATGCCTTTGAATCCAAATCACCCGGACACTATCGATTTGAGAAGATACCCTTGCGGGACACGGGAGGGGCGACTGCGTATCTCGTCAAGGTCTATCCTCCGGAAGAGGAGCTCATTAAATTTTTTTCCATCTTTATCCATGAGTTTAAAAACCCCTTAGGGGCTATCAGAGCCTTGGCCCAATCCCTGGAAGCAAAATTTAAATCTAACGCCGAGCATCAGGATAAAATCAAGCCTTATACAGGAAGAATCATCCATGAGATTGACCGCCTCAATTCTCTGCTTGCTTCGGTTAAATATATCTCCAGACCTGTCATACGGTATATGGTTAACTTTAACCTCTCAGAAGTGGCCCAGGAAGTTGTGGACCTTTATCGTGAAGAACTACGCCAAAAAGGGATTAACATACGGTTGGTGATAAAGAAAAGGGACATAATTTTTAGGGGAAATCCCGATAGTTTTCATCAGATACTTTCCAATCTTATTAAAAACGCTCAGGAGGCCTTGATCGAAAAAAGGGGGGGAGAGATAAAAGTTGGTTTGGCTTTACATAATCATACAACAGTAGAGATTGAGGTTATAGATAACGGTAAAGGCATCCCTGAAGAAGTTTTGACCTCCCTCGGCAAGAAACCTTTTATTACCACAAAGCCTTATGGAATGGGATTGGGGTTGTTTGTAGTAGAGACTCTCACGAAGGGGTGTAGCGGCTCTGTAGAATTCGCTAAAGGACCAGGTGAATATGGCACAAAAGTCAAGATATCCCTTCCTTTATTGAGGATGGATGAGGTGTAGGGGTATGGATGTACTGTTGATAGAAGATGATGAATCCTTTGCCTTTTCCATTGCTGAATATCTGGCAGATAGAGGGTATAACCTGACCGTGGTCAGAGAAGGATGGAAGGGGTTAGATGAAGTACCAAAGGGATATGGGTGTATACTTTTAGATTTGGGGCTTCCCGATGTCGATGGGATCCAACTGATACCGAAGCTGAGAGAGATAGCAGCTCTCTCGCCCATCATCGTTTTGACCGGGCGGGATGACGCCAACACGGCTGTAGAGGCCATGAAAACAGGGGCCTATGATTATATCACTAAACCTGTGGACCTCGAAGAGCTCGTTCTCACGTTGAGACGGGTAGGTGACATGGTTTCCCTTCAGGATAAAATTTCTTATTTGGAGGCTAAAGAGGAATTTATTCTCATTGGCCAATCAAGGCCCTTAGAGGAAATTCGGAGTTTGATAGATAAGGTGTCACCACACCCGACCCCCGTGTTCATCGTGGGTGAGACGGGGGTGGGGAAAGAGGTGGTGGCGAGATTGATCCACAAGGCCTCGGGCCGCAAAGGTAACTTTGTGGATATAAACTGTAGCGCTATTCCCCGGGATCTGTTTGAAGGTGAACTATTCGGTTTTAAAGCTGGATCATTCACGGGGGCTATAAAGAGTAAAAAGGGGCTCGCCCAATGGGCCGATGGAGGCACCTTATTCTTTGATGAGGTAGGCGACCTCCCGATAGAGCTTCAGCCGAAATTACTCCGTGTTTTGGAAAGGGGGGAAGTTCGAGCCCTTGGTGAGGGCAAGAATGTCAAGGTTGATGTGCGGATCATAGCAGCGACCAATAGCGAGCCCGAAGTTATGTTGACAGGGGGCAGATTACGGCAAGACCTCTATTTTCGCCTTTCTGCCTTTCTCATTCCCATCCCGCCTTTGAGAGAGCGGAAGGAAGATATATTTGTTTTAGCCGACCATTTTCTCCATGAGTTTTCCCAAAGAATGAGGAGGAATATTGAGGGGTTTTCGCAAGAGGCACAAGATGCCTTCCTCCACTATCCATGGCCGGGAAATGCGCGAGAGCTTAAGAACATGATAGAGAGAGGGGTGATTATGTGCGATGGACGGGTCATTGAGAGGAAACACCTCCCTCTGGAACTTATGCATCGACCAAAAGAAATTCTCTCCTTGCAGGAGATTGAAAAGGAACACATAAGCACAGCCTTAAAACGCTTCCAAGGGAACATCTCCCGCGCTGCAAAGGCTCTTCAGATCCCCCGCACCACGTTGCGTGACAAGCTCAGAGATCTGGGAATCCCCTATAAACCATAACCAAGATATCAGTCAGACCTACACCTCATGCAAGATCCGGAAAACTTATTTTTCCCATGAGGTGGCGATATCCGCCACTTGGCCCTTTGTTCTCCTGTTTCCCTATAATAAAAACTGAGTGATATTAGCTAGTTGCCAAAATTTATGTATTGGCATATTCCTTGCTTATTCTTAAAAAACGAAAAAAGAGGGAAAAATGCTGAGAAAAAAGCCCAAAATTCTCATGTTAGATGACGAAGAATCTATGGTTTTCAGCATACAGGACTATCTCAGTTCGTATGCTGATTGTTTTGGCGCTACCAGCTATGAAGAGGCCATCTCTATTCTGGAGAAAGAAAAGGGTATTTCTTTGGTCATCTCCGATATCAGGATGCCGGGCAAAGATGGGTTTGATCTCTTGATGTGGCTTCGAGAACATCTTCCTCAGGTGAAGGTGATCATGATCACGGCCTATGGTTCTCCTTCGGTAAGAGCACTGGCCAAGCAAAGAGGGGCAGTGATGTACTTAGAAAAACCCCTCGACCTCGAGCAACTCATGCAGTTGGTGAGGCAGGTTTTAGAGCGTAAGGGATTCTCCGTGGCCTTAAAGGATATGGAACTCGCTGATGTACTTCAATTTCTTTCCTTTGCCAACAAGGCAGCGAGAGTACAGGTATTCAATGCCCTGGGTGAAGGGGGTGAAATCGGCCTCGATGGAGATGACATATTATGGATCAGGACCGCAGCACAAGAGGGTGAGGAAGCCTTTTATGAGATTATGCGTTGGGAAGGTGGCACTTTTGAAGTCCTCCCTTTGGAGGAGGGAAGGAATCCAGAGGAGCAGCTACCCGTCGCCCTCTCTTTTCTCCTCCTTGAGGAGGCAAGAAGGAGGGACGAAGCAGCTGTTTCGGGTAAGAAAGAAGAGTTAGAGATTATCCCAACACAGGAGGAAACGGTTCAAATAGACATAGCTAAAGAATTATCAGACTGGCAGACGAGTGTGGATGGGTTCGTGGAAGCAGCCTTTATAAAAACGGATGGAATCTATATTGCAGGGATATCCAACTTGCCCGGTGAAGACCTTACGGTACCTGTAGCCTATTGCGCAAAAGCTGTAACGGCCATTGTGGAGACTTTGAATACTACCAAGAAGGGGAATTACAAAGAGGTTTTGATCACTACCGATACCCATTATGTGATTTGGCAAAAACTTACCGATGACATATTTCTATCTCTTACTGTGACCAGGGGGCAGGGAAACTTAGGAATAAGCCGCCTACAAATGGAGCAGTTGAGCAAAAAAGTGACCGAAGAGTTCAGTTAAGGATGCACGTATAGTGATATTCTTTACTTTTATTTCATGCCTATCAGCACAAGGGGAAAAAGAGCTGAAAGTTGAGAAAGAGGCCATTCAGGTGGTTAGGCAAGAAGATCTTGGTCGCCGATGATGAAGCTGAAGAGAGAAGAGATTTTATGAGAATATTGACAAGGTCGATCTGGAGGCCAGCGATATATGCGAAAGGCAATGGGTCCATCTGGGTATCACCGATGTCACGGTACCCGATATGGATGGAATGAAGGTATTTTGTTCGGTCAGACAGGTGGTATTCTGGACAGTCGTGATTACCGGCTACGGTACCAGAGAGAATACTGTCGGGATCTTAGATTTTGTGATGAGCCTTTTTCACAAGAAGAGCTGCGTGCATAGTGCAGCAGGTACTGTAAGGGAATAAGTGCAATGGCGATCAAAGGAAGTCTGGAGGATATAAGTCTGAGCAGCATTATAAGACTATGTTGCTATGAAAAAAAACAGAGCTGTCTGCGCATCTCGCACCGAGGGAGAAAAGCTGCCCTCTTCTTCAAGGATGGCCAGATCGTGCACATAGCACTCGACTCTCAAGAAGGTGAGGAGCTGATCGATGAGCTTTTGACATGGGAGGATGGTGACTTTGAGATTGAACAGGACGTAGCCCCTTCCAAGCAAACCGTAGCAATCAACATTGACGTGGGCGTGGCTAAACAGGCCGACAGTAACGGCGAAAATAGAGTGAGGCAGCCAATCATCACCCTCTCCAGCGAGGTTTTTGAGAAAATCGGCTCTCTGCTGTGCCATCTGCTCGGTGCGGTAAGAGGGCGCTGTGTCTTGATAGCCGATCGGGGAGGCCGTCTTGTCCATTGGCAAGGCAGGATTGATAGAGATAAGGCCATCTCCATAGCGGCCCTGATATCTGGTAGCTTTTCAGCCACAGCTGAAATTGCTGAGGCACTTCACAATGAAGGGGAAACTCGCCAGTTCAGGCAGAGCTTGCAAGAAGGTGAAGACTTTAGCATTTTCTCGGTGCCGGTGGGTAAAAGATCGATTCTGTCTCTCTGCTTTAACAGTGACAGTAAAGTGCCGCTGGGCTTAGTGCGCGTCTACACGTTAAAGGCAGCCGGTCAGATACAAGAGGTATTGAAAGAAGATATAGCTGAAGAGACGACGGGTGTTCAGTTGATTGAAGACCTCTGTCAAGGGGTTGGAGACGCCCTCAACGATATGTTTGGTGATTGAGATGTACATCAATTGGCGGCTACGGGAAATCGATATCAAGGTCGTTTATTACGGCCCGCCTTGCAGCGGTAAGACGACTAACCTGGAACAAATCCACGCCAGGGTGCCTGTGAGAAACCAGAGCAAATTGGTATCCCTCAAAACCCATGAGGATCGCACTCTTTTTTTCGATTTTCTCCCTCTTGAGATAGGGGAATGCAAGGGCCTGAAGCCCCGCCTCAATCTCTATACTGTGCCTGGACAGAGCATGTACGTTTCCACCCGCCATCTCGTTTTGGAGGAAGTGGACGGCATTGTCTTTGTGGCCGACTCGCAGCACGACCAACTCGATGAGAACATACAGGCCATGCAAGAGATGAAAGAACACCTATACACCCTCGGCTATCATGCAACAGCCATCCCACTTGTCTTGCAATTCAACAAGCGTGATTTACCATGCACTAGCTCAGTAGTAATGCTGCATCAGCATCTTGCTCAATCCAATGGTACCCCTTACTGCGAGGCGGTGGCCATACAGGGAATAGGGGTTATCACCACCTTGAAACAGATCATCAACCTTGTTTTGTCAAAGGTCTGAAACAATACTGACAGGCAGTCATCTCAACATGTTCGTATATAGCGAAGAGATGACTCTGCCGAAGGACCGATGAGGAAAATAGCATGGCTCTCAAGGGCAATCTGAGGGATATGAGACTGAGCGACATTGTCCAAGTTGCTTGTAAGGGTAAAGACCGGGCTTGCTTAGTTATTCAATCCCAGGGCAGGCAAGCCAGCCTCTTCTTCGAAAATGGTCAGGTCGTACATGCGACCCTCGATTCTAACGAAGGCGAGGAAGCGGTCTATGAGCTTTTGACTTGGGAGGATGGCACCTTTGAAATTGAACAGGACGTGACACCTCCCAAACGCACCATAACCAGCAATTGGCAAGGTCTCCTCCTGGAAGGTATGCGCCGCATTGACGAGGGCACGAC
>MGQF01000041.1:0-133 GCA_001797745.1 Deltaproteobacteria bacterium RBG_13_52_11 | reverse complement strand
TGGATAACATAATGGAATTTGAAGGAAAGGAGGTGAGGACGATGGCTAAAAAAGGTACTGTAGCTGCTCGGCTGGAAGAGATGGCCAAGGAGATCCCGGGGTTTGTGGCTGCGGCTGTGGTGGGGAAAGACGG
>MGQF01000040.1:14082-15574 GCA_001797745.1 Deltaproteobacteria bacterium RBG_13_52_11 | reverse complement strand
CTCTCACACGCGGTAGCCAGTATGAAGCCTTACGCAGAAAATGATAGAAAAGTAAAGAGTACGAGGGAGAGCAAAGGGTGTTCCTAGGGTTCGCCTTGCCGTGGAGCATTAAAAAAATCGGATGGATCTGTGTCTGATGGGTATTGCCTACACACGGAAGGAGGAGCGGGAAGCGTAAGGCATGCAAACCACCGGCCTTATCAGGCATGCCAGAGGCTTATTTACCTTCCCCTTTTTGGGTGTCGGCCCCCTGGGCATCAGGGGGCGCTGGCATCTCTTGTTGTTGCCCCCCTTCCTCTTGTTTCATCTCTTCCGTGCCCGTGGAAGGGGGAGCAGAGGGTCCTTTGATATCCTGGCAGAAACGATTGATACCCGCCGCCGCTACAAAACCATCGAGGCGGACAGTACCATCATTGTAGGCCCGATGGATGCCTGATATCACCTCTTTAATCTCCTCCGGGGTGACAACCTTATGAGGATCATCATAGCTCCAGTCCTCACCAGGGGCGATGCCCAAGGCCCGCAAACTGATAAAACAAGCTTCGCAGGTCAAATCCTCTCCCATCTTCAAGGTGAGAATGAGATTTTTGGCCAACTCACACTGTGTCACCTGCATCCCTTCGCACGCCTTTACATCTACATCGACAAGGCCCAATGGATCATTTTCTTCATTCACTTTTCCTTGCACCCCTGAAAAGGCGGCAAAAGAGGCAATGACCACGATAAAAATTATATATCTTATGCGCAATCGACCCGCTACACTCATCAGTCCCTCTTGGATCGTCATCTTTGATGATTGCCCGATAATTACCAAATTGAGAGAGATTTGTCAAGAAAATTCGGCATATCTTACCGGTATTCTCCCAAGAGCTCCTGGTTGATCTCGATGTCAGTCTTTTTCTTCACCATCGCGAGCCAACCTTGTAGGAATTTTTCCCCCTTGTAACTGTTGAGCCGCTTGCGAAAGGCGTCATTCTCCTTTGCATATTCCTTTTCGTTCACCCTCTCTACACCCTGGAGCTTGACCACAACAAAGACACCATTCACCTCAGCTATGTCCTTAGGCCAGGGGTCTTCAAGGGTCAACCGTGAGATCTCACCGACATATGCGCCCAGGGGGCCTATGCGGGGGAGCGACGCTGAGCTTCTCTTGAAGAACCCGGTCTCATCTACCTTCAAGCCGTAGCGCCTCAACAAATCCCCAAACCCTTCACCCTTACTCCACGCGGTGAGAAGATCCCGGGCGGCGCCCTGTGCCAGCCCTTTGGCCAAAGAGGAAACGAGGGCTTCCTGTACCTGCCCTCTCACCTCCTTCAGGGGAGGGGTCTGAGGGGGTATCTTATCAACCACTTGCAGGACAAAGTAGTCCTCCCCATCCTGAAAGGCCGAGGAAATCTCGCCTGCATCCAAGGTAAAGGCAATAGAAGAAAGCTTCTCCTTGGACCCCAATCCCTTCAGGGGTTCCCCTGCCTTAAAAGGCCCCCCCTCCCTC
>MGQF01000040.1:8205-14069 GCA_001797745.1 Deltaproteobacteria bacterium RBG_13_52_11 | reverse complement strand
CCTCATTGGCGTAGGGTTTCAACCCACCCTGCTTTTTCGCTTGATAGGCCGCATCCTCAGCATGGATGGCGGCAAGATCTTTGGCCTTTTCATTCATCAAGCGGGAGGTTATCTCTCCCTTTACTTCGTCCAAGGCCCTCGTCTTTCCCTCTTGTACATCTTCCACCTTGATGATATGGAAGCCGTGATTGGTCTTCACCACAGGGCCTATCTCCCCCTTGCGGAGGGCAAAAACCACCTTTCCTAAGGAGGGCTCCATCTCCCCTCGCGAAAAGTAGCCCAGGTCTCCCCCCTTGGAGGCGGATGGATCATCGGAGTATTGGCGCGCCAAGGCAGTGAAATTCGCGCCTTGGCGTGCCTCTGCAAGGACCCGCTCCGCCTTCTGTCTCGCCTTTTCCGCTACGTCAGGGTTGGCTTCGGGACTGACCTTGACAAGGATATGTCTTATCCGCACCCTCTCAGGCCTCTGGTACTGCTCTCTGTTTACATCATAATACTCTTGGACCTCCTGAGGCGAAACAACTACCTCCTTGCGGTATGCATCGGGGGAAAACCGCAGATAGATGACCTTCACCCGTGCAGGAGCGAGAAATCCTTCTTTGTGTTCGGCATAGTATCGTTCCAAATCACCCTGAGTGATGGTGACCCGATTGGCAAAGGCCTGAGGAGAGACTTTAACGAAGCCCAGGTTGATCTTTCCGCTCTCCAGGGTATAGAGCTCCTCCACCTCCTCCCCGGTAAGGATCACGGCGGTATCCCCGATGAGATCCTCCAAGCGCTGGTTCATCATATCCCTTTTGATGAGCGCCAGAAATTTTTCACTATCAAGGCCTATGGTCCTTAAGAACTGCTCATAGAGATAGCTGTCGAACTGCCCCCCTCTCTGAAAGGCGGGGTTTTGCAAGATCGTCTCCCTCAACTCCTCGTCATCCACCCGAAACCCTATGTTTTGAGCCCCTTGCTGCATAACTGCTGCATTTATCAATTGATCGAGGACCTGTTGCTTGATGTCCAGTCCCTTGAGGAGGTCAGTGGAAAACTGCTGTCCAAAGATCTGCTTATAGTTTTCCAATACGTTACGGTACGCGCGGTCGAACTCTCCTCTGGTAATGTAATTATCTCCTACCGTAGCTACTGTGAGCTTCTTCCTGTCCTGCCTCTGTCCACCAAAGTAAAGAACAAAAACCACAATAATCGCCCCCATAATAATTTTGATGAACCACGAGGTGGCATGGGTCCTCATAAATTTCAGCATAATCACCCTCCTCACGGGATAAGTCTTTAAAAAATAGATGATAGCAGGAGAAAAAGCAACTGTTTTTATGCGATACGTGGCACGGCAAGATGCGCCACATCCATGCCGGTTGGAAAGGCCCTTTGCGGGCATCGGCGAGGTGGTAACTCTGAGATCTCAGCTGAGTAAAAGATGCCGGCTGAGCAGTCGGATGGATGAGAAAAACGCTATGAAGCCCCCTGCCATATCCCGGGGATCCGCTTCCCGCAGTACTTGCATCTCCCCTTGGTCACCTGGTTGGCAAGGATGGAGTAGCCCGACCTGGCAATAAGCTGTCTTTTGCAGCGGGGGCAATAGGTGTTTTCCCCTGGATGGCCGGGTACGTTCCCTATATAGACATATTCAAGGCCGACGGCAAGGGCAACTTCCCTCGCCCGCTCCAGGGTCTCTACCGGCGTGGGGGGAAGATTGCGCAACTTATAGAGAGGATAAAAACGGGTGAAATGGATGGGTATATCTGGTCCGAGCTCATTCTTGATCCAGAGGCACATCTTCTTCACCACCTGCATGTCATCGTTCTTGGTAGGGATCAAGAGGTTAACCAATTCTACGTGAACCCCTTTATTCCGCAATGTCTTGATGGTGCTGAGGACCGGCTGGAGGCTTCCCTCGGTCATCTCCTGATAAAAATCCTCGGTAAAGCCCTTGAGGTCTATGCAGGCAGCCTCTAAATACCCACAGAGGTCTGCTAAGGGCTGGGGATTGATATAGCCGTTGGAGTGGCAGACGCTCAAGATCCCCTTCTTCTTGGCCAAGACCGATATGTCATACATGTACTCGAAGAAGATAGTCGGTTCAACGTATGTCGAAGCGATGGTGGCGCATTGGTTCTCCCGGGCCAATTTCACCGCCATGGCTGGTGGAAGCCTGAAATTGAAGGTCTTCTCCGGCACCTCCTGAGATATCTCCCAGTTTTGGCAGAACTTACAGTCGAAGTTGCACCCCGCAGTGGCAATGGAAAAAGAAAGAGTTCCAGGGAGGACGTGGAAAAAGGGCTTTTTCTCAATGGGGTCTATGTTCATCTGACAGGGGTTTCCATAGACGAGGGTGTAAAGACTCCCCTCTCTGTTTTCCCTTACCTCACAATACCCCCTCTCTCCTGCGGAAATCTCGCACTTTCTGGGGCAGAGGAGACACCGGACTTCTTTGCCCGCGAGGGGCTTGAAATAGGGGGAGAGCTTTGTCTCCACCAGTCCCCATCGGCCCTCCAGCCTCGCCCTTTCAGAAGGATAGGCCTTTCTATTCAAAAAAAGGGGCGAAGCGGTGAGGGCAAGGGCAAAGAAACATTTACCACAGGCCGCTACAAATTCCCTCCGAGAAAGCCTTTGCGTTCCCATCATCTCTACCATTTCATCCATACCATCATAGTATCGCTAATGAACAGTACAATCAAGGGGGAGGGTGCGGCGCACAGGAGGGGATCCTTGACGAGGGGATGATCAGATGTTATGATCCCTCTCCAGAAGGGGAGACCATGACATGAAGGGAGAGAACTTCAAAAAGATCACGGTTGCCGAAAATAAGTTCGAGGCCGATCTCATCGCCCAGACCTTGCAGCAGGAAGGGATCCCCTGCCTGATCCGCTCATATCACGATACCGCCTACGATGGAATCTTCATCCCCCAAAAGGGGTGGGCTGCGGTCATGGTTCCCGAAGCATTAGAGGAAAAGGCGAGCGCGATCATCACGGAGCTGCGTCAGGGGGTAAAGGCCAAAGAACAAAAAGGGGAGCCTGAGGGAAACTCCCCCTCATAAAACCTTACCAGGCTGTTGAAAAACGCCCATCTGTCCCGCGTTTCGCGGGATTTCTTACATCCTTCGTCGTAGCGGCGTACATCAAGTACGCCTCACTCCTCAGTCCCGCCCATGGCGGGATGGACATTTTTGAACAGCCTAAGAAACAGAACAACTTTTTACGGTTTATCTTAACTCAGCAGCTCCATTACGTGCATCACTCGCTGGGGCATCTTGTTCTGAATGGTATTGTCTATCAACTGGATCATGCAGCCAGGGCAGGCCGTCACGACGATATCAGCCCCGGTATCGGCGATGGCATTCATCTTATGCCCGGCTATCTGCTTTGAGAGATCATAGTATTGGACGTTGAAAGATCCGCCCATCCCGCAACATCGATCTGGTTCTCTCATCTCCACAAACTCCATACCTGGTATGGACTTGATGATCTCCCGCGGCTGAGCTGAGATCTTCTGATACCTCACGAGGTGGCAGGGATCGTGATAGGTGACCTTGGTCCCCTTGGGCAAGGTGGTCTTGAACGCCTCAGGGGGCGATTTGAGGATATCGACGATAAATTCGTTGATGTCCTTCACCTGAGCGCTGAACCGCGCATACCGCTTCTCCCTATCCGTGGTGTCGGCCAAGAATGTCCTGTATCCCTCCTTGAGGGCCGATCCACACGAGGCGCAGGAGGTGACGATGTAATCCACTCCTTTCAGCTCTGAAAAAACTGCGACATTACTATCAGCAATCTCCCTGGCAATAGCGAATTCGCCGCTGCCGAATACCGGCAGCCCACAACATCCCTGTCCCTTTGGAAAGACCACCTCAACCCCCTGTCCAGTGAGAAACGCTATGGTCTTCTTCCCCACCTCAGGAAATATGAAGTCTGTCGCACATCCGGCAAAAAAGGCAACCCTCATACGCTTTTTTACCCCTGAAGGCGGAGAGATGACCTCAGGGAGCTCATCCCGCAGGGATCTACGAGCGATCTCCGGGATCTGCCGCCCCTTGAACAGGGCGGAGAGAAAGACGGGGAGGTGACGGATCTTGCCCTGGGTTCGGGGAAGAAGCCACTGCAGCCGCGAGGCAAGTTTCAGCACCTTGCCGAAGGCCCCTCTCTTCTTCAGGAGCTTCTCAAAGACCACCTTCTTGGCAAAGGGGAGCCCTTTGTTGGCAACGATATCACCCCTGGCAGCCATGGTGACGGTTGCCACCTCTACCTTGGCAGGGCAAAATTGGGCGCATCGATTACACGTGAGGCACTTACTGTAGCGTTCTTCCAAGTGCTTCCAATCAAAGTGGGCGCCCTTCAGGAGCTCCATGGCGAGGACATTCCTCCCCCGGGCCACGATGGGCTCGGTATGTATTTCCCGGTAGACAGGGCAATAGTACATACAAAAGCCGCACTTCATGCACTGTGAAACCTTGTCCTGGAACTTGGTTAAATTCTCGAGCTCCATCTTCTTTTTCTGCGCCAACTCATCTACCCCCTTAAAACAGAATTCTTATTAAAAATAGCAGCTTTCTCCGTACCTGTCAAACGAGTTCCCCTTGACAAGCTCCTCCTCTTATTGTAGTTTTAATCTTCTTTTTTGCATACATAAGCAGTAATTGCATGATAACATAAAATATATAGTTTGCTAAAGACCTTCCCTTTGCAGATTTGCAAAGGACGGCCTTATCTGCTTCAGATGGATTCATAAGAACCTTATCTTGATTGAGGGAAACAGTGGCACGGGGATTTTTGATCATTTTTGTCACCGCTGCCTCTGAGCAGGAGGCCGCCTCTATAGGCAGGACCTTGGTGGAGGAAGGGTTGGCCGCCTGCGCAAACATCATACCCCAGATCCGTTCCATCTACCGGTGGAAGGGAAAAATCTGGGACGAAAGGGAAACTCTCATCATCATCAAGAGCATGGAGGATCTCTTCGAGAGGATCAGGAGCCGAGTCAGAGAGCTCCACAGCTATGAGGTCCCGGAGATCACCGCCATAACAGTGGACAGGGGTGATGCGGACTATGTGCAATGGATAGAAGCAGTAACCACTAAAGGAGATTGAGCATGGGAAGTGTGATAAAAAAGCGCAGAAAGAAGATGAGAAAACACAAACACAAAAAGCAGCTTGCCAGAGAACGCCACAAGAGGAAGTGATACAATCGAGCTTCCATGAGATCTTTTTGGCCCAATGTGGTCTTCTTTCTGCTGACCATCCTCTCTACCTACCTCATCGGCGGCTTCATTTACTCCCTGTCCATCCTCTCTATTCTCGTGGCCCATGAGACGGGACATTATCTCGCGAGCCGCAGATATGGGGTGCCCTCCTCGCTCCCTTATTTTATCCCCTTTCCCCTCCCCCCTTTTGGTACCCTCGGGGCCGTCATCAGAACGAAAGCCCCCATACCTCACCGCAAGGCCCTCTTCGACATAGGGTCATGGGGACCGCTGTTCGGTCTTGCGCTGGCCATTCCAGCGGTGGTGGTGGGATTTCTTCTCTCTGAAGTGGTGGATGTATCCAAGCTCCCAGAGCACAGTACGTCTTTGGGTAATTCTCCTCTGCTATCGCTCCTGCAGTGGATATGCCTGGGGGATCTCCCGCCAGGTACCGATGTCGTCTTACATCCCATCGCCTATGCCGGATGGGTGGGGCTCTTTATCACATCCCTCAATCTCCTACCCACAGGACAGCTCGATGGAGGGCACATCATCTATGCCCTCTTCGGATCTCACAGCAAGATCATTTTTCGTCTTACCCTGTTGGGAATCACCCTCATCTGTCTCATCTACAACCTCGGATGGCTCCTGTTGGTGATCATCCTCTTTTTCATCGGTT
>MGQF01000040.1:5155-8195 GCA_001797745.1 Deltaproteobacteria bacterium RBG_13_52_11 | reverse complement strand
CCCTCCCCTCGACGATCAAACCCCTCTGGATTGGCGCAGAAAGGTTATTGGCGGTCTCGCCTTTCTCATCTTCTTTACCGCCTTCACACCTGTCCCCTTCCCTACCCTCGCTGTGGGGCTCAGGGAAGTCCTTCATTCATGGCTGAATCTATGAGGGCTTTCGACCTCCACATCCACACCACCGCTTCCGATGGAATCATGAGCCCAGCCGAGGTAGTCAGATATGCCAAAGGCAAGGGGCTCCGGGCCATAGCCATTACCGACCATGACACCATAGAAGGTCTACAGGAGGGGATACAAGAAGGGAACAAACTGGAATTAGAGGTAATCCCTGGGGTGGAGTTGAGCGCAGATTCGCTCAAGGGGACCATGCACTTATTGGGATACTATATAGATCCCACTTGTTCAGAGCTGGTCGATAAACTAATGGTTGTCCAGCGGGCTCGGGTGGAGCGCAATCTTAAGATGGTCGAGAAGCTCCGTGCCCTCGGAATCAACATAGAACTCTCCGAGGTTAAAGCAGCCCCTGAGCATGGGCAGATAGGTCGTCCTCATTTTGCCTACACCATGGTTCAAAAGGGTTACGCGCATAATATGCAGGATGCCTTTGATCGCTACCTTCGCAAGGGAGGGCCTGCCTATGTGGAGAAGTTTAAATTCACCCCTCAAGAGGCCATGGACTTCATCGGCAAGGCAGGAGGGATAACAGTCTTAGCTCATCCGTTCACCCTTAACCAGCTCCAGCCAAAGGATCTCGAAGCTTTAATCGTTGAACTAAAAGGACAGGGGCTAGAGGGGATAGAAGTATACTACCCAGAGCACTCGGAAGGGCAGAGGAAGTTTTACCGATACTTGGCACAAAAATACGGGCTTGTCATCTCAGGGGGAAGCGATTTTCACGGTCTCGCCAAAGACGCGGTGGACCTCGGTGAGGGGTATGGGGATAGGGAACTGACGTATAGTCTTGTAGAAGCAATAAAAACCAGGAGGGAGCAGCGGGTCAAAGTCTTATAACCTCTCATATCCTGAGAGGGGGGAATGAAGGACAATAGGATGCCGAGATGAGTGCAGAGAAGAAGTACCTCTCCGATTTGGAGAGGGGGTCGAAACAACTGGTCCTGGTGGGGGGAAAGGGGGGGGTGGGAAAGACCACGTGCGCGGCGGCCATTGCCTTGCACCTGGCTGCATCCAAGAGAAAAACCTTGATTCTGTCCAGCGATCCCACACCATCCCTCTCGGACATCTTTGAGATCACCGTCGGCGCCCGAGAGACCCCCATTCCTCACGCCCCCAATCTCACTGCCTTGGAGATCTCCTCCGAGATCGTTCTGGAAAAGTGGAAGGACCGTTTCGGTCGTGAGATCTATAATGTTGTCTCCTCTTTTGCCGACCTCGACTACGACTTCGTCCTGGACTATGTGGGGGGTGCACCGGGGATAGAAGAGGAGTATATGCTCTATTACATTATGGAATTGGTAAAAGAAGGACGGTACGATCTCGTGGTATGGGACACCGCTCCGGCAGGGCATACCCTGCGCTTGCTTCACCTCCCTGAGCTCTTCCTGCGGCATTTGGAGGGGGCGACGAAATTCTATCTCAACCTCTACAGCTATCTGGAACGGGCGCGAGAAACGGTAAAATTGAAGAAGGGTAAACAATCCATCTTGGAAATCATCTCAGGATGGCAAGCCCTCTCGAATGAAATCGCTGCCTTTATCAGAGATGAGCGCCTCACGGAATACATCGTCGTCACCATCCCCGAAGCCCTGGGGGTCAAACAGACGGAACGCATTATCCAAGATTTCGATGCCCAAAGGCTCCCTGTTCACTCTCTGATCGTCAATCACGTCATCGAGAAGGCGGATTGTGCCTTCCACCAAACCAGGAAGGAGATGCAAGCCCACTATATCCGCTTGCTCACCGAAGAATATGGCGAGCGCCTCCACCTAACTCTCCTCCCCCTTTACCCCTATGAGATCAAAGGAATTGAGAGGATACAGGATGTATCTTACCTTCTTTTCCGATAGAAATGGCCCATCCTCTCCTTTCACTCTCCTTCATCACTTCTCTATAAACCTCAGCTATGTCGTCTCTCTCTAACAAGGCAAAATATTCTTTGAGAAACCTTAATCTGTCCTTTAAACGTATAAAAAGGGGTATAGAGGTGTTCATCTGAACCAATCCTTTGATCAGTTTCTTCTCTGAGATCTCCTTGTCCAGCCCGATGTCTTCCCAATCTGCCAGGGCGAAATCCCATCCGTTGTCATCTTCTCTCAGCAAAATATTGCTGATTTTGAGATCCCTATGAGCTATATTTAAATTATAAAGACTGGCCATAAAGGCCGCCAATTTTTTGATAAAAGCCTTTTTTTCCTCTGTATGAAGATGGGGACCCCCGAAGGTCTCTTCTATATAACTCCGTAGCTCTCTATAATCGGGAGGGGATTCCATAATGAGAAGGGCCTTCTTGCGTACCCCCCACCTCCCCCGTTCCAAGAGGGCCAGGGGAGTGATCCCTGTAATGCCCCTCACCACCAATCCATTACCCATCAACCACCCTTTTCGGGCCTTGGACGTCCTGAAAAACCCCTTGAATCGTAATAAAACCCCTTCAGAGCGATACTCCTTCACGCAAATCCTTCGTTTTATAAATTCGAAAAGGGAGATGGCTGTGCGGCGATCATCTTTGATCAGTCCACCCTTACCCTTGGCCACAATATCCTTATGTTTTGTTATTATCTTCAGCAATTCCTGGGTCTTCCATCCCCTGCGTGCCCATATCCGCCAGTCGTCTTCCTTGGCGACATAAAACCCCCCGCTGTCTTTGAGACACCGCTTTGTTCTGCTCTTCATGTGCCGCCGATGAATCCTCTCCTCCAGCCTTTCGATCGTCCTTAAACCCTCCTCAATCCCTTGTTTAAATGTATCCCCCTCCTCATCGTATTGTTTCAAAAAGGCCTTTGTGTCATCAGCAGAGAGCCATCCCTTGAGAGAATAAAGGAACTGCGCCAGGTTCCATAATCGTCTTTGCTTGGAAACG
>MGQF01000040.1:0-5149 GCA_001797745.1 Deltaproteobacteria bacterium RBG_13_52_11 | reverse complement strand
AGGGATCTGAATCGGTGGAGGTCAATGAGATATAATTTCTTCTCTCCCCTTTCCACCAAGATATTGCCGGCATGCAGATCCTGGTGAAAGAGGCCGGCCTCATGGATCTGCCTGATCAATCGGGCTGTACGGACGAGAAGGTCCTCATGCCTCCCCTCCGGCATCAATTCGATCAAGGGGCTGGAAGGAGAAATAGCCTGCGTGATAAGGAAAGCCTCCCTCAAAACTCCCCATCGGCGCCGCTCCGCCATGGCTAAGGGGAAAGGGGTTGGAATTCCCCTGTGCAATGCCAGACATGCCATCTTCCACTCCCTCTGGGCCTTGGAGGGGATCACAATGTATCTCAATCCCTCTTTGAAGCCCCTTATCTTATACCGCTTCAGGAAGAGATCTCCCTTAGGGCCCGGAATGATCAAAGCCGTCCGCACGAGAGAATCCTTTATCAATCTGTAGGGGCGACGTTTTCTCAGGAATGTTATCGGATTATCTAATAAGGAAGGAGAAAGGCTTGCATTGGCTCCCTCGGCAATGAGCCAAGTAAGCCCTCCTGTATATTTCTTTTGAGCAAGGATCATCCACTACCTCTTCGGGCTACCTCCTCTATTACCTGGTACAGCTGAGGGGCACAAGCTTGCACGGAGAAGGACTTCTTCACCACCTCCCTCCCTTTCATCCCCATCTCTTGACGCAGCATTGGGTCTTCAACCAATATGGACAGCTTCTCTACCCATTCCTCGTGAGTCATAGCCCAAAAACCGCTGATCCCATCCTGCACCACATCTCTATTGACCCCTACCGGCGTACAGACGGTCGGCACACCCACCCCGTAATATTGGAGGATCTTTAAGCCGCATTTTCCCCTCGACCATAGATCATCTGAGAGGGGCATGACTCCAATATCCAGGCTTTTCAGATCCGCTATCTCTTCCTTTTCACTCCACATCTTCTTAATAACGGGAATTTTATCGCAATCAAAGAAGGTGTCACAGATGATCTTCAATTCGAGATGTTTATATCTCTTCCCCAATTCCTCAAAGACACCTTTAATACGGTCTAAATAAGGAAGGGTTGACCTGCTGCCAATCCAGCCAATAGTAACCTTTTTACTCTTCTTATAATTCTTGGGAGTATATCTTTTTATGTCTATCGCTGTTGGGATAACGGTCACCTGCTCAGCATATTGTCGAGCTTGATCTCGAAGAAAGCTGTTACCGGCAATGACATGATCCGCTGCCTTTACGGTACGGGCAAACCTCCTCTCACGAGTTGCTGAGTAAGGTGAAGCTGCATTCGTGCTTCGGTACATCACCGCATCGTCAAAGTCATAGACCAACTTCTTGACACGCTGTAGCAAAAAAAACAAAAAAAGAGGATGAGGCCTCTTTCTCTGTATGAATACAACATCATAGTTCCCAATCTCTCGATAAATTTTTCTATCGCTCCCTATATCATGCGGATAAACAGCTACAGCCGCCTTAACCCCCTTTTGTTTCAAATAGGGAAGGTATTGAAGAACCCGGTACCGACTGGAAGGTCGGTCATAGCCCTGGATAAGGAAGAGGACCCTCATGGTTAGTCTTTTCTTTGGGCCAGTACCACGATGGACTTGGCAAAATCCACATTGAGAATTCTATGGAGGGGGTAAAAGAGGGTCAGACGCAAGAAATACTTCGGGAAAGAGGCATTAAAGGCACGATATATCCCCCGTATCTCAAACCCCTGGCTGAGCAAGATACCCCCCAGTTCCTCATAGCTATAGGCCACCTTGTGATCAGTATTTTGCCAAAATCTATTGGGGTGAAAAATGTTAGGGGTGCTGATAATCAGCTTGCCTCCAGTGGCAAGCAGGCCTTTGAGCCGTCCCAACATCTCCACCCCATCTTCCAGTTCCAAATGTTCTATTACCTCCAAGAGTGTAATGAGGTTGAACTGCTCATCTATCCCATCGAGGGAATAATAATCATGATAAAACCCACGGTCGATATCCATGCTCTTGTACATAACATCGGAATAGACCTCTCTTATCCTCCTTTCCATCCTCCTATCGCTTGCACCCACATCAAGGACGCGCATGCCGGGGCGAAGCTGGGTCTTGATAAGCCGAGAGGCCCGCTTGATCAACTTCAGGTCCCATATCGTTGGATAACGTTTATGGATCTGATCCCGGTAATCAATCAATGTGCTCCAATTGATCATAGTAACCCCCCAACAAAGTTTGTGTATATTGAAATATTATTATAATATTTAAAATCCATCAAAGGTTTTTTGGCAAGCAGGCTGGCAAGATTATGACGCGTTCTATCAAAAAACGAGAACTTCCTGACCGCCTCTACTCGCAGTAGCCTTTCGAAGTCCTCTATTTGTCTCTTTCGGTCTTGAAAGTGGTATTTTTCTCCGAAGACAATGACAAAAACATGACGTGGCCGCTTTCGGTACCCTTGATATCCAAATATTTTATATGGGAAAGTCCTCGTAAATCTATCCAAGGCCTCAGGCGTAAATCTCCAAAAGTCATGAGGATAATTATGAATTTTAAAATTGAATACAGAGGTAATTACAGCTATTCCATCCTTTTTTAATACCCGCTTTACCTCCTGAAAAGCAGCATGGACATCCCAGACATGTTCGATGGTGTCGAAGCAAAAGAGGGTACCGATGGAATTTGGCTGGAAGGGCAACCCTTCAATATCACCCCTCATATCTACCCGAGGGCCTGCTCGGAGGTCTATACCAAAAAATCTTTTCTCCGGGAAAAGATTTTTTACATCAAAACCCTTCATGCTATCGTCCACCAATAAAGATCCAATTTCTACAACTGGCTCATGGCACGTAAATGTCTGAATAAACGACCTCAATAATCCAAAATCAAAGAAATTCATCGCTTCATCCTTCAGAAATTCCGATCGTCATAATGTGATGCTACTATAGATTTTATAGCCTCAAGCATTGTCTGATATGATCTTTTCTGCGAATATCTTTCCGCCAATCTTCTGGCAGCAGCAGAAGCCTCTTTTAATCGTATAGGATCTACAAGATACAAGATTTTTTCAGCCAGGGCTTCGACATCTCTGGAATCGTCGAGAACAAATCCCTCTTTGCCTTCGGTGATGATCCAGCCCGCCCCATTTGATCGAGTCGTTATCACCGGGAGACCACTGGCCAAGGCCTCTAATACGACCCGAGAGCACGGATCGTAGAAGGTGGGGTGAACCAGGATATCGGCGGCAGCATAATACTTCTCTGGCTCCTTCACCCCCCCAGCAAATATGACCTCCTCTTCACATCCCAATTTGTGGGCCAACCGTTCGTATGGATTTTTTCTGTCTCTTCCGAGGACAAGGAGTTTGACCCCCCTTTTTTTTCTTTTCACCTGTGCTACGGACCGTATCAGATTTTTCAGCCCTTTAAGTCTAAAGTTATGTGCTGAAAAAAGAATGACAAACTCATTGGGAGAAATTGCATACTGTCTTCTGATCTCTTCTCGTAGCTTCCCCGTGCGTGGCTTAAACCGTGTATCAATTCCGGTATATATAACATCGATCCGCTCATCAGGGATGCGATAGTGGTCCACGATGTCTTGTTTTACCATCTCTGAGATAGCCACGATTTTCGATGCCTTTCTATAAGGAGCATCTTCAATGATCCCCTGGGCCCATTGCTTGGGGCTCAAAACCCTCCCCAAGAACTTTGCCGCCCAGATCAACGGATTCTCATAGGCCTGCAGGCCCTTCCAGAACCAGGACCAGTGGACCCCCCCGCGTGGCTGTAACAGGTCGGCCTGGAACGTGTTACCCACACCGATAATGACATCAAAGTCCTCGCTTTTCATCATATGATCGCAACGCCACGCAAAGGATAAAACGCGCAAACTCTTGGGGAAGGGAATGACCGGAACCCTATGGAGAAAAAGGCTATTCGCAACCTGACCAAATCGGTGGGAAAATATATGCACCTCATGTCCTGCTTTGGACAAAAAACCCATCAATTCGGCCATAGATCTTTCGGCCCCCCCTTTTTCAGGGGAGAAATCTCTCATCCCCAAGGCAATTTTCATGGCCCTTTGTCGGCCTCCATAATTTGCATATAAAAATCCTCCACTTCCGCTGCCTGATGTTCTATCCGAAACTCCCTCCTGGCCATCTCATAAGAGGAATTACCCATAATCCTCCGCAAATTTTCATCCTTAATCAAAGCAAGAAGGGCTTGGTAGAAGGCCTCAGGCCTCTCATCTAAGACAAACCCGTTAACCCCATCATTCACAAGCTCCGGCAGCATCCCCTTTCTGGTTACCACAACCGGCTTTCCCATGGCCATGGCCTCCCGCAAGGCCCGTGCCGTCCCATCAGAACCAGGGCTGATGAGGACGAAGATATCCATACAGGCAAGAGTATCTAAATAATCTTCCATTCGGTAACCGGTGAGGAATGTATTTCTTTCGATGCCCAGCTTTTTTATGGGATCTAAGACACTTTCCCGTATCTGGCTGCTTCGTCCTACCAGCAGGAGCCTCACGTGAGGGACATCCCTGATCAGAAGAGAGATGGCCTCCAAGAGGATGTCGGTTCTTCTGTACCTCTGAAACCTGGCCACGATCCCCACGACAGGAGCTGAAGGGGGAATCCCGAAAACCGAACGCATATTTTTGTATCCCTTATGAGGGTCAAACCTTATGAGGTCTAAGGCTGTGGCGACCTTGGCCACCTGCTGAGGAGAGAACCCCAAATCCCGCACGAGCCTCTCCCTACTCCTCTCAGAAAAGGTAATCAGGCCATCGGTATATCTCCTGAAAAACCATCTGCTCACAAGATCCACTTTCAGGGAATCCCTTTTATGATCCATTCGGATTGCCGGGGGACGCCGCTTGGAGGCCCTCACTGCGATCCCCCCCACGATATGGTCATGGGAGTTATGAAAATTGACGATGTCAAATCGCTCCTGATCGATATAGCGCGCGATGCCCATGATGTCGGAGAAAATGTTTTTCAGGCGATATATCTCATGAGGTTTGGAAAACGGTTCGAGATGAAAAGCATCAACCCCCTTGAGGGCCTTCTCCCTCACGGCCTTCTCCACACTCTCCGCGCTCTCAATGGGGGGGCGCCGATAGGCCAAGACTACCTCATGGCCTCGCTGCTGGAGGGCCTGGCAG
>MGQF01000039.1:3869-21706 GCA_001797745.1 Deltaproteobacteria bacterium RBG_13_52_11 | reverse complement strand
ACGGGCAGTTGCGTCGGGTTGCCCCAGGGCAGCTGCCTCCTTTTCCATCTCTTTCAAGGCCCGTCGGTCGTGATAGAGGAGGAGGATCTCCTGAGCGAGCCTCTTTCCCGAGAGCTCTTGATCGGGGATCATCCTCCCCGCGCCCTGCCGCACTACGACCTCGGCGTTTTTGCGCTGATGGTCGTCGGCAGCGTAGGGGTAGGGTATCATGAGGGAGGCCCTGCCCCAGGCACAGAGCTCGGTTATGGTGGCGGCGCCGGCGCGGCAGATTGTGAGGTGGGCCTCTCGATAGCACGGGGCCATCTCATCGATAAAGGGGTAGACCGTGGCCTGGAAATCCGCCTTCTCATACCCCTCCTTGACCCAGCGATGGTCTGCCGCGCCGGTTTGGTGGATGATGCTCAAATCCTTTTTTATATCCTTCAGGGGAGGTAAGGCCTCTATCATCGCCCTGTTGATGGCAGTAGCTCCTTGGCTCCCCCCGAGGATGAGGAGGGTGAAACCCTTTCCCTCTCTCTTTTTTCCCCTGTCCTCGAGGACTCTCCTGCGCAGGGGATTACCCGTCACCTTTACCTTCGCCGCGGGAAAGAAGCAAGCACCCTCTGCCCAAGAGAGAAACACCCGCTGGGAGAACCGTGAGGCCATCCTGTTGGTGAAGCCGGGGTGGACATTTTGCTCTTGGATCACCCGCTTTATCCCGAGCAGGTAGGCGGCGATTAACACGGCTCCGGCAGAGTATCCCCCCAGACCGATGACCAGGCGGGGTGAGATCCTGCGCAAGAGCGCTAGGGACCACCATACCCCCAGCAATAGGGTGGTAATCCCCGCGATCTTCCCCCACCATCTCCTCCCCTTCAAGGGGGCAGCGGGGATTGTTATCAGCTCGAACCCCCATCGGGACAGGATCCGCCGCTCTAATTCCTTACCCGTTCCGATGAATATGACCTCCCACCCCTCTTTTCTTCGGGTAAACTCCTCGGCCAGGGCTATGCCGGGGAAGAGGTGTCCGCCGGTTCCTCCCCCTGCGATGACGACCTTTCCCGTCATTTCTTTTCCCCGCTGGCCGAGATGCTCAAT
The DNA here is from genome assembly GCA_001797745.1 of Deltaproteobacteria bacterium RBG_13_52_11. Lineage (GTDB taxonomy): Bacteria > Desulfobacterota > B13-G15 > B13-G15 > RBG-16-54-18 > RBG-13-52-11. The sequence continues at coordinate 20,629 of MGQF01000039.1, read as the reverse complement.
AGTATCCCCATTCCCACGAGATTCGCCACCAAGGAGGTCCCGCCGTAACTGATGAAGGGGAGGGTAAGCCCCTTGGTGGGGAGCAGGCCCAATACCACACCCATGTTGATGATCACCTGCAGGGCGATCATGGAGGTGAGCCCCATGGCCAGATGGGCTCCGAAGGTATCTTCGGTTTTGAGGGAAATCCTCACCCCGCGCCAGATCAGGAGGGCGAAGAGAAGGATGACTACCATGATCCCGACGAACCCCGCTTCTTCCCCCAGGATAGCGAGGATAAAATCGGTATGGGCAGCGGGGAGGAAGAAGAGTTTTTGTTTCCCATCACCAAGCCCTACCCCCCAAGGCCCGCCGGAACCCAAGGCCACGAAGGACTGGATGATCTGGAATCCCATACCCTGCATATCCTCCCAGGGATGGAGGAAGGCCATAAGTCTGCGATAGCCGTAGGGAAAGCGGTTGATAAAGAGGTAGAGCGCCGGTGCCGCAAGCAGCGGGACGGTCAAGAGATACGAGAGCCTCGTCCCCCCTATGAAAAGGAGGACCATGGTCAATATCCCCATGAATATGGCCGTGCCCATGTCTGGCTCTAAGATAACGAGGAGGGTCATGACCCCGGAGATAAAGATGACGGGGAGAAATCCCTTGAGAAATTCCTTGATCTTCTCCCCCTTTTTAGTCAGGGAATAGGCTACAAAGACCACCAAGGCCAGCTTTCCCAGTTCGGATGGCTGGAAGGTGAGCAAGGGGGTCGTCAGCCACCTCCTCGCCACCCCCACCTGGAGACTCAAACCGAGTCCAGGGATCAAGACCAGGACCAACAAGAGGATGCTCAAGGCGAGGATGGGGTAGGTCCAGGCGCTCAATCTGCGATAATCGATCTTCATGGCCACCACCATGCCGATGAGGCCGACGAGGGAGAAGAGGAGCTGCTTTTTGAAGAACTTGAAGCTATCGCTGTATGTAATCTCGGCCACCACGGCGCTGGAGCTGTAGACCATGATCCACCCGATGACCACGAGGGCCAGGCATATATAGATGAGGATATAATCGTATCCCTTTTTCATCCCTCTCCCCCTGCGAGCTTGAGCACCATCTCCTTAAAGATTCGCCCCCGCTCCTGGTAGTCCTGAAACATGTCAAAGCTGGAGCATGCCGGTGACAGGAGGATCACGTCACCCCCCTGGGCCAGCTTCCAGGCCAATATCACCCCATCCTCCATCCCGTCAACGAGGTGTACGGGAGCTAGGTCTTGAAAGGCCGCTTGCATCCGCGACTGTGCCTCGCCCATGAGGATGAGGGCCTTGGCCCGCTCTTTGATGATTCCCCTCAAGGGGGAGTAGGCACCCCCCTTGTCCCGCCCCCCCGCCAAGAGGATAATCGGACCTTCGAGGCTCTGCAACGCCGTGATGGCCGAGGCCACGTTGGTGGCCTTTGAGTCGTTGTAGACGCTTACCCCCCTCCATTCACCCACCAGCTCAAGGCGATGCTCAAGGCCTTCGAAGGACTCAAGGGATTTTTGGAGCACACCCTGCGGCACACCACAGACCTTGGCAGCACCGATGGCCGCCATGATGTTTTCGCAGTTGTGCATCCCTTTGATCTTTACCTTTGTCAGGGAAAATCGTTCTTCCCCCCCTTTGTTTTTATACACGATGGTATTTCTATCCTCCAGCCACACCCCGGTCTCTTTTTTCCCCTCTCGGCTGAAGGTGAGGAGTTGCGCCCTGATCTGGGGTATGAGGGTCCTTACAATTGCATCATCATGGTTGATCACTGCCCAATCTTTCGGCCCTTGATTGAGGAAGATCCGTGCCTTGGCCGCCGCATAGGATGAGAGGGTAGGGTGGCGGGTGAGGTGGTCTTCACCCACGTTAAGCAGGAGGGCGATCCATGGTCTGAAAGAGGAGATGGCCTCCAACTGGAAGCTGCTGATCTCTGCCACGATGTAATCCGCCTCTTCACCTCGCAGGAGATGGTTTGTCAAGGGGATCCCGATATTCCCCCCCACAAAGACCTTTTTCCCCCAGCCTGAGAGGATGTGACCGATGAGGGAGGTGGTAGTGCTCTTCCCATTGGTCCCCGTGATCGCGATGAGGGGCAGGTTGATAAACCAAGAGGCGAGCTCAACCTCACTCACGATGGGGATCCCCTTAACCCTCGCCTGTTCTAGGGGGGGGATGGCGGGGTCCACGCCAGGACTGAGGACGATCAGATTACCGCTGAGAAAGGTCTGGGGGGAGTGCTTCCCCAACTCCATCTTTACCCCGAGGGAACGAAGCCGCTGGGGAGAGGCCCCCAATTCATGTTCGGCCTTTTGCTCGCTCACGATGACTGCTGCTCCCTGTTTTACGAGGAACTCCGCTGCCGCCATACCCGTCGTGGCCATTCCTACCACCACGACGCGCTTCCCCGAGAGGTCTTTTTTTATGGCATCTATCTGCAATTCTTTGTTCATCTCAACTTTAAGGTGCTGATGGCGATCAAGGACAGGATGATGGTGACGATCCAGAAGCGCACGATGATTTTTGGTTCGACCCATCCCATTAACTCGAAGTGATGGTGGAGGGGGGCCATCTTGAAGACCCGTTTCCTTTTAGTTTGGTAGACCGCCACCTGGATGATCACAGACAGGGTCTCGATGACAAAGATCCCCCCCACGATGGCCAAGAAGATCTCCTGCTTGGCTATAATGGCCACCATTGCCAAGGCCCCTCCCAGAGAGAGGGATCCTATGTCCCCCATGAAGATCTGGGCTGGATAGGTATTAAACCAGAGAAACCCCAATCCCGCCCCTACGATGGCCCCACAGAAGATGCTCAGTTCCCCGCACCCGCTCGTATAGGGGATCTGTAGGTAGTTGGAGAACTGGGCGTGTCCAGACAGGTAGGTGACGAGGGCAAAGGTCCCTGCCGTGATCATCACCGGCCCTATCGCTAATCCATCCAGTCCATCGGTGAGATTGACGGCGTTCGAGGTCCCCACGAGGATGAAGATGATAAAGATGATATAAAAAAGCCCTAAATCGGGGTGGAGATATTTGAAAAAGGGGAAGGTGAGGTGGTGGTTAAAGCCCATAACGGTGAACAGGGCGCCTGCGGCTACCAGGGCGATGGTCGTCTGAAAGATCAACTTGGCTCTGCCGGATACCCCTTTGCCCCGCTTTATCTTTCTGTAGTCGTCCACAAATCCGAGCAGGGCATAGGCACTGGTGATGAACAGGACCAACCATACATAGAGGTTCGTCAAGTTGCTCCACAACAAGGTAGACCCGATAACGGCGATGATGATCAAAGTCCCACCCATGGTCGGTGTCCCCTCCTTGGCCCGGTGTCTAGCGGGGACGTCCTCCCTGACCCGCTGCCCGATCTGGAGTTCCTTGAGCTTCTTGATGAGCCATGGACCCAGGATAAAGGTGATGAGCAGCGCGGTGAGGGTGGCGGAGATGGCCCTGAAGGAGATGTATTTCAGTACGTTGAAGGCGATATGGGTGGTATGGAGCGGATAAAAAAGGTGGTAGATCATAGTGCCTCCCTCAGTTCCTTTATGATTTCTTCCATTTTCGTGATGCGCGAGCCCTTGACCAACACCCAATCACCTTTCTTCACGGTCCGGGCGAGCAGAAGGCTCACCTCGTGGTGATCTTTCCCGAGGCAGATGGCCTGGGGGTCCATTCCCGCCTCTTGTGCCCCATGGGCCACCTCACGGGCGAATTGCCCGAGGAGAAAGAGGAGATTGACCCCTCTCTCTTTTACCACTCGGCCGAGCTCCCTATGGGCTTGCCGTGCGTATTCACCCAGCTCCCACATATCTCCGAGGACGGCGATCTTTCTCCCCCTCGCTACCTCCTCGAGGGCGATGAGAGCGGATTCCATCGATGGGGGATTGGCATTGTAGGCGTCGTTGATGATCTTGATCCCCTCTCCGAGGAGGATCAATTCCATCCTCATGGGCGGGGATTGGAAGGCCTCCAACCCCCCCTTCATTCCCTCCATCCCGACGCCCAAGGAGGAGGTTACTGCGGCAGCAGCCAAGGCATTATAGACCTGGTGACGCCCTATGAGCTGCAAAGAGACGGGTATCTTACCGTTGCTCCCCTTTAACTGAAAGGAGATCCTTCCGTCCTCACGTGTGCGGATATCGGTTGCCATCCAGTCAGCGGGGTTCTGTATCCCGAATGATATCTTGTCACCCCCAAACCCCTTGCTTAGTTCCACCACCCGGGGGTCATCGGCGTTGAAGATGAGCCTCCCTTGTGCGCCCATGCCTTCTAAGAGCTCTCCCTTGGCCTCCATGACCCCTTCGACGGACCCTAACCCCTCCAAATGAACGGGTCCGATATTAGTCAAAATCCCCAGCTCGGGTTCTGCTATCTGGGTCAACCTGAGTATCTCCCCTTTGCGGTTCATCCCCATCTCCAGGATTGCCACGTGGTCTTTGGAGTTCATCTTCAACAGAGAGAGGGGGAGACCAATGAGGTTATTGAGGTTTCCCGGGTTCTTCATGACCTTATACTTTTTTTCAAGGATCCCGGCCGCCATCTCTTTTGTGGTAGTCTTCCCATTGCTCCCCACGACGGCCACGAGGGGGATGGGGTGTCTTTTTCGCCAAAGGTTGGCCAGATCCCCTAGTGCCCGGAGGGTGTCCGTTACCTTAATTAAAGGGATGGTTTTTTCTGAAGACCGTTCGACCTCTTCTTCCACCACGCCTCCCCCTGCCCCCCTCTGAACCGCCTCGGCGAAAAATCGATGTCCATCGAAATGCCCTCCCCTCAGTGCGAAGAAGAGCTCGCCGGGCCTGATAGATCGCGAGTCGGTGGAGACGCCGGCAAAAGAAGTCTGCGCATCACCCTGGATCAAGACCCCTTTGGTAGCCTCTAAGACCATTTCAATTGACAACTGTTCCTCCTCTGAGGTCATGACCCTTCGTCCCTTTCCTCCAAGGCCTTGCGCGCCTCATCGCGATCGTCAAAGGGTAGCCGCTGCTCACCTATGATTTGGTAGTCTTCATGCCCCTTCCCGGTGATGAGCACGCAATCCTGCTCTTCTGCGAGGGCAATGGCCTTCTGAATGGCCTTCCTCCTATCGGGAATGACAAGGTAGCGATGTGGCGAAACCCCCCTGGCCCCCTTCTCTATCTCCTCGATGATCTTGAGAGGATCCTCGGTGCGGGGGTTGTCGGAGGTGATGATGGCCAGTTCCGACCACGTCACCCCGATTCTCCCCATGGGGGCCCTTTTGGTCCTGTCCCTGTCACCACCACAGCCGAAGACGACGAAGACCCGCCCCAGGGCAAGCCTCCGCACCTCTTTGATGGCCTTCTCCAGGGCATCAGGGGTATGGGCGTAGTCGACGAGGACCCACGGATTCCCATCCCCGATTCGCTCCATCCTCCCCGGAATCAGGGAAAGGTCTTTGATCCCTTGATGTATGGCCTCAGTGGGGATACCCAGAGAGATCCCCACAGCCGTTGCTGCCATGATGTTGTAGAGGTTGTATTCGCCGATCAGGGGGGTCCTTATCTCCAGGGGGCCTGACGGAGAGGAGAGGGTAGCCCGTATTCCGCCCAATGAGATCTCTCTCTGTGGCGCCTTCACCTCTCCTTGGTCGAGGCCATAGGTCATCACCCGCACAGGGGGGAGTTCCTTCTGAAGATCCTCCAGCAGGGGGTCGTCGAGATTGATGATGGCCCAGGGGTCTTTCTCAGACTCGGGGAGGATCTCATGGAAGAAGCGCTTTTTGGCGGCAAAATACCGATCCATATCCTCATGATAGTCGAGGTGTTCCGGAGTGATGTTGGTGATGACTCCCACATCAAAGTGGCACCCCCGCACCCGTTCCTGATCCAGGGCATGGGAGGATACCTCCATCACCACGTACTCTGCGCCTTTGGTGATCATCTCGCGCAGTAATTGTTGCAGGTCGTAGGACTGGGGGGTGGTGGTGGGGGCGGGTTGCACTTTTTTCCCCAGTCTGTAATTGATGGTTCCGATTACGCCAACCGCTTTCCCCGCTGCCTTGATGATAGACTCGATCAGGTAGGAGGTGGTGGTTTTTCCGTTGGTTCCCGTGATCCCCACGAGCCTTATCTCGCGTGAGGGATGTGAGAAGAATTCAGCCGATATCTGGGCCAAGGCCTTCCGCGTGTCCTTTACTACCACCAGGGGAATGTCAACAGGGTGAAGGGGTATCTGCTCCGTGATGATCGCCCGTGCCCCCCGTGTAATACTCTCCTCTATAAAGTGATAGCCATCACGTTTTGTACCCGGGATGGCAACAAAGAGGGTCCCCTCTTTTACCCGGTGGCTGTGGTAGGAGATATCTGTAATATCGACATCCATGATACCCCTCGATTCTATCACATCCAGTGAGCGGATCAGCCGGGCTAACTGCACGGTATTGTCTTTACCGGGGAGGGGCAAATTTTAGAAAGACCTCACACCCCTCTTTGAGGGCGTCCCCGGGATTTGGCCGTTGACCTACCAATATTCCACTTCCCGCCAACCTGATCCGTACCTTTTCCTCTGCCAATCGTGCCAAGGCCTTTCTCATACTGAGACCTCGCAGATCGGGCATCCCCTGCTGGGAGGTCTCTTTGTTTCGGCTGTCCCTCTGCTTTGTAGTTTGGGGGATCTGCGCCAGGATGAGTTTTTTGCTAAAGTCTTTTTCTGTAGGAGGTGTTCCCATATAGCTCATGAGTTCTTCGGCGATCCTCTTAAAGATAGGTGTTGCTGTCGTCCCCCCGTAATGGGCACTTTTTGGTTCGTCCACAACTACGAGGATGGCCACCCGGGGCTCATCAGCAGGGAGAAATCCCATGAAGGAAGCGACGACCTTATCTCTTGAATATTCCCCGGTAGCGGACTCAACCTTTTGGGCGGTAGCGGTCTTGCCGGCTACCTCATAACCGGGAATACGGCCCCGGATTCCCGTTCCACTTGTCACGACCTCCTTCATTACGGAGGTAACCCGCTGGCTTATCTCTTTTGAGAGGACCTTTCTCCTCACCTGTGGGGAGAATTCCGCTATCACCTTGCCTTCCTCATCGGTTATTCGCTCAACGAGATAGGGCTTCATTAAATCACCACCATTGGCGATGCAGCTGAGGGCGGTGATCAATTGGAGGGCGGTGACCGATACCCCCTGGCCAAAGGAGATGATGGCCAGATCGATGGGGGACCAGGATGCGGGAGGACGGGTGTTCCCCGCATTCTCTCCCAGGAGATCGATCCCCGTTGTTTCGGTGAACCCAAAGGCATCCAAATAGCGGTAGAACCTCTCTGCTCCCAACTTCTTTCCTACTTTATAGGAGCCGATGTTGCTGGAGTACCGTATGATATCACGCAAGGGCAACCACCCGTGGGGGCTTACATCATGAATGGTATGCCCCTGTATATTATAGGCCCCGTTTTCACAGAATATGATATCGTTTTCCTTTGTTGTCTCTTCCTTTAAAACGGCGGCCAGGAGAAATACCTTCATGAGGGAACCCGGCTCAAAGGAATCGGTGACGGCGCGGTTGCGCCACCTGTCAGCACCGTACTCCTCAAAGAGGTTGGGGTTAAAGGAAGGGTGGACAGCCATGGCCAGAATCTTTCCGGTGGAGGGTTCCATAACCACCACCATACCTCCCCTGGCCTTTTGAGCTATGATTTCTTTTTTCAACTCCCTTTCCGCTATGTATTGAACCCGGAGATCGAGGGTGAGATGGAGGTTATAGGGGGATTTCATCCCTTTTGCATTCTCGGGTATATATATCCATCTCCCGAGGGCATCCCTCTCCAACACCATATATTTAGTTGCGGTCTTCAGATACTTGTCATATGCCCGCTCCAGACCTTCAAGTCCCTGAGAGTCCATCCCCGCAAAGCCCATGATGTGCGACCCCAGCTCGAAGTTAGGGTAAAACCTCCTGCTCTCAGGTATGAAATCCACTCCGTAGAGATGCAAGGCCTCGATCTGCTCCTGTTGGATGGGGGTCATTTTCCTCTGCAGCCAAACAAAAGATTTGGGGGATGACAAGAGCTCAGAGATGTCGCGAGCGTCTTTTTGCAGAATAGGTGCGATTTTGGCAGCAACGGGACTTTTATTGTTTATCTTGTCGGGCTGGGCATAGAGGGAATTGACCCTCATGCTCACCGCCAACTCTCTCCCCTTGGAGTCATAGATGGTCCCCCGGGGAGAGGCCAGGTTGATCCTCCTATCGTAGTATTGATGCTGAGCCACGGTAAGGGATTTTCCCCGCTCGAGGACCTGCATGTGATAGGCGCGTATGGCAATAAAGCCGAGGCAGAGGATAAAGAATACGAAGACCATAACTGCGCGGATCTTAAAGTATACTTTGGCTCGATCCGTCATCGTATGATTACCAGCTGATCCTTGCGGGGGAGGTTCATCCTCAGTTCTTCGCGAGCCCTTTTCTCCACTTGCTGTGCTGAGCGCAGAGTTGCTATCTCTATCGTCCGTTCATTGTGGGCGGAGACGGCCGCTTCTTTTGCCCGCAAGGCCGAGGAGATTTCGTAACCGTACTGCACCACTTGGATCCTCGTCCATACATAACAGAGGATACTGACGATGAAAAGGAACAAAAGACCAGGCAGCAGAAAGGAGGGGCGTGAGGTTTTTTCTTTAACCCTCTTGGGCACTCTCTGTCCCTGCAAGACCTTGGTTCCCCTCATCGGGTGGGCGGAGACGGCGAAGTCTCTCATGGTCTACCTCCTCGTTATACTCCTTTCTCTGCCTCCCTCTCAGTCGTCCGAGAATCTAGCTTTTCGATATCCACCCCCGTTCTTTCTCACCCATTTTTAATTGGAAATAGTTTCTCAAAGGAATAGCCAGCTCAAAGATCGCAATACCTTCGATCGAATCGATTTCCTTTCCCTGTATCTCCTGTTCTTCCTGGTGATCGCGTAACAGTGGGAAGGCCGAAAGGGGGCTTTTTAATATTTCCTCCGTGGCATTTCTGTAGGCATTCTTTGGAGATAACCCTTTCTGATAATAGGACCACATAGCCTTGAGGAGTTGGACCTCTTTTTCCGTATAGTCCCTTATCTGTTTTTTCCCTACGCTGATCCTGCTGGGCGCAAGGTAGCCTTGCCGCTCCCAGTTGTACAGATGATCCATGGTAATTCCTGGAATGTTATTCATTAATTTAGAAGCTCTCATGGCAAACCTCCTTATTTCTTGTTCCATTCTGGGAGAAAACCCCTGTCTTCAGGTGAAGACCTAAGTTCGAGCTTTGTCCCAAAAATCCCGCTAAAACGGGACTCAAGTCACGCCCTTGGCGGGGTAGTTTACCTTACACCCTTTCTGCCACCCTCAGTTTTGCGCTCCGTGCCCGGGGGTTATTCCTCAGCTCCTCGGGACGGGGGGTGAGGGGGCGCTTAGTAATGATCTGCAAGACCTTTTCCCTCCCCCCACAGACGCACTGCGGGAGGGTAGGGGGGCAGACACATGTGCGCTCCATCCTTTTAAAGCCTTCCTTGACGATCCTGTCCTCCAAAGAATGAAAGGATATGAAGCCAATTCTCCCCCCTCGCTTGAGCAGGAGGGGAGCTACAGTAAGGGCTCCTTCTATGTTTTTCAGCTCCTCATTTACCGCGATCCTCAGGGCCAAAAAGGTCTTGGTCGCAGGATGTATTCGACGGCTGTGATACTTGCTCGGGATGGATCGAGAGACAATCTCCGCTAAATCGCCTGTGGTCTTGATTTCTTTCCGCTGCCTCTCGTTTCCGACGACCTTGGCAATCCTTTTGGCCCACCTTTCTTCGCCATTGCTTCGTACAATCCTTTCTATTTCCTCGAGGGAAGAGTGGTTTACGATATCATAGGCCGTCAACCGCCTCCTGGTGTCCATTCTCATGTCCAGAGGCCCATCGTGGTGAAGACTAAAGCCCCGCCTCTCTTCCTGGAAGTGAACGGTCGATACCCCTAAATCGAAGAGGAGGCCGTCGACCTTCTCTACCCCCAAAGCTCGCAAGACCTGCGGAAGATGGACAAAGTCATCGTGCATCAAGGTTACCCGATCGGCGTATCCTGCCACCCTCTCCCGTGCCCGCTCAAGAATCTCTTGATCCCAGTCGATACCGATGACCTTGTTCCGTCGTGAGGCCCGTAAGATCTCCAGGGTGTGTCCCCCTTCACCGACGGTGGCATCGACGAATATCCCTCCCTCTCGGCACTTTAGGTGTGCTATCACTTCCTCTGTCAAGACGGGGGTATGGAGATATCCCCTCACAGCCCCATCCACTCGGCTATGCTCTCGCTTATCTCATCAAAGGTCTCTTTGTATTTTTCTATCTCTCCCGCCCAGACCTCTTTGTCCCATATCTCGAAGCCCTTCATCACCCCGACGAAGACGGTCTCTTTTTTCAAACGGGCATGTTCACGAAATTGGGAGGGGATCAGGATTCGTCCATGGTCATCGATGGCGCACTCTATGGCCCCGGAATAAAAATAGCGCAGGAAGAACTTCACTTCTTTCTTGAGAAGGGAGAGGTTCTTCATCTTCTCCTCGAAGACCTGCCATTCCGCGAGGGGGTAGGCCACGAGGCAACTGTCAAAGATGGTGATGATCAGCTGATCGCTACCGTACTCCCGCTTCAGGACCTCCCTGAACTTGGCGGGGATGCTTATCCTCCCCTTTTCATCTATGTTGTATTCGAACCTGCCCCTGAACATCTTTTTACTCCACTTTGTCCCACTTCATCCCACCAAAATTATATAGAAAAAGGTCATCTAGTCAAGCAAAATCTTTTATTTTTGTTAAAAAAATTGGTATCAAAGGGAGGCTTTGTATATTAATTTGTATTAAAAAGAAATAAAAAATGGTTCGGGTAGGTTATTTCGGGGATTCCTTTTCCTCGTGCCTCCGGCCGAAGATCTTTGCTACCCAGATGCTGGCCTCATAGAGGACCACGAGGGGGACGGCCACCATGAACTGGGTGACGACGTCTGGGGGGGTTAAGATGGCTGCCACAATAAAGATGCCAACGATCACATATCTTCTGCTGCGTGCAAGCATCCCGGCGTCGACCACCCCAAGCTTGGAGAGGAAGAAGATAAAGAGGGGGAGCTCAAAGGTGAGGCCGAAGGTGAGCAGGAGCATGGAACAGAAGGAGAGGCTTTCCTTGAGCCTTGGCGCCGGTTGTATAAGGTCCGTGGCAAAGCTCATGAAGAACTTGAAGCCGGAGGGGAAGACAACAAAATATCCAAAGGCAGCCCCCCCTATGAAGAGGAGGGTAGAGGAGCAGACAAAGGGTATCACGTATCTCTTTTCGTGGCTGTAGAGGGCCGGTGCAACGAAGAGCCAGATCTGATAGAGGACAACGGGAGAGGCCGCAAATATCCCCGCCAGGAGGGCGACCTTGAGATAGGTGAAGAAGGCCTCAGCAGGGGTGGTGAAGATCATCGTGGCCCCCGGGGGGAGGGCCTTCTGAAGAGGGATCATCAAGAGCTGGAAGATCTCTTTGGAAAAGATATAACAGACAGCGAAGCTTATCCCCACCGCGATCAGGGATATGATCAATCTCTTGCGGAGTTCTTCCAGGTGTTCTATGAAGGTCTGCTTCTCCTTCACGCGCTGCTCAGTCTGAGGAACCCTTGCCGGCTTCTGATCCCTTTTCCTCGTCCTCCCCCTCTAGGAACTTTTTCTTCAGGGCCTCTTCCAACTCACCTCTGCTCGGGATTTCCGCTCTGATGGGGTCAATCTCTTCAGAGATGGTTTCCTTGAGATCATCGGCGGCCTTGCGCAGCTCACCGAGGGTTTTTCCCAAGGATTTGGCGATTTGAGGAAGTTTTTTCGGGCCGATCAATATGAGGGCGAGGCCCGCAATAACCAAGAGCTCCGGCATCCCTATGCCAAACATCTCGTCTCCTTATAAGGAGGATTTCAAATAATTATATCGATAGTACCATATATCTTACTCTGCCACAATGGGCCGGATAATCCATGAGTCGGGGGTGAAGGCTGGCGCTGGAGGAGGATGTCCCGGCGATGGCTCAGATCCTTATCCTCATCATATCTTCGGCCAGGAGCACCTCTCCCGGGAAAACGTTCCGGCAATCCTTTTTGATATCGGCATGGTCACAGGGGGGGTAGAAGTGGGTGAGGCAGAGCCTTTGACACCATGCCTCTTGGGCAATGCGCCCGGCCAGCGCGGGGGTGAGGTGCCCTTTGACCTTCATCCCTTCCGGGAAGGAGCATTCTAAGAGGAGGATGCTTGCCCCCCTGGCCAGCTCCACGATGTTTGGGCAATAGTCGGTGTCCCCTGAATAGGCCAGCGTTTTTCCTTGGGTGGATGTTACCCGATACCCGACGCTTTCAGGCGCATGTTCGAGGGGGATGGCCGTGACCCGGAGGGCACCTATTTCCACCTCGTCTGTAAGGACCTCGCGAATATGGATGCGGAAGGTTTGAGGTTCTATCGAGCTGCCGTAGACCCACCTCAGCCCCTCGAAGTAATCTCGAAAACCCATTCCGCCGATAATGAGGAGATCCTTTGTGCGAGGGTCCTCCTGGTACTTGCAGGCGAAGATCAAGGGTACCAGATCGGCACTATGGTCGGGGTGGATATGACTGTACAAAATGGCGTCCACATCTTTGTACGTCACCCCTGCTTGCAGCATCCTTGTCAGGGTCCCTGAACCGCTGTCCAAGAGGATGGATTGTCGAGCTGCCTTGATGAGGGCAGCAGGTGAGCCTCTCTTCAGGGAGGGAACCCCAGTGCCCGATCCCAGGATAACTAATTCCATGGTATGCTTCCTAATGGAGCAACCCTAGCATGAGGGTGTTCCTCTTGCAAGGCAATCAAGTTCTTTAAGGTAATTTTATACGACGGTTGCATTACCGACTAATCCTGTCACGCCAAAGCGTGACAGCTAAAATAGTATCAACTCCCTCTCCCGCAGGCGGGAGAGGGTAGGGTGAGGGTGGATATTGCCCTAAGATGATGTCCCCCTCACCTTCATCCTCTCCCCTTGGGGAGAGGAAAGGAAATTATTTTCTAGATGCAATAACAGAGACAATCAAATTTCCCCTTGAAAAAAGAGGAAAAGGGGGGTATAAGGGATTCCTCTGTTATTTCCAAGCACAAAGGACGCTCGTGAAAGCATCTTCGCAAGGCGGCGCTGAAGGTTTGCCCGGTCTCTCCCTGTGGTACGAGTTTAACCAGGCACTGGCCTCGGCCAAGGACGTGAGTTCCATCTTCGCTCACACCATGGTCTTTTTGGCAGGCGCCCTCGAGGCCAAAAATGGGCTCTTGGGTCTCTTGGATGGGAAACGAGGCAAACTCTTTGTCGAAGAGGCCTCTGGACCGGCCTTGCAGAGGGCGAAAGGGAATAATTGCAAGGCTGATGAGGGCGCCTGTGGTGAAGTCATACGCCGCGGGTCCCCTGCGGTGATCGCGGACGCCTTGGCGGAACCCCTCGTGCGGGGGATGGATAAGGAGGGCCCTTGCCCCGAGTTCCCCTGCATCTGTGCACCCCTGCGATGGGGTGATATCCCTCTCGGGCTTTTGTTGATTGATGATCCCCATCCTTCGTCAGAGGAGAGGCTCGCGCTGCTGGACACCGTCGCCTCCTTTATCTCCCCGGCCTTGGTAGTGGCGCGCTGGGGTGATGAGACATCCTTGAACGAGATCTTGAGGAGGAAATTGGAGCGGGCAATCGAACGTATGGATCTGCACACCGAGAGTCATGGGAGCCTCATGACAGATGTCATCTCCCTGGTGGAGCGGACCCTCATCATCGGCGCCCTGCAAAAGGCGAACTATGTTCAGCTGACCGCCGCCCGTTTTTTGGGCATCAATAGAAATACCTTGCGTACAAAGATCAAGGAATTAGGTATCCCCCTTCTCTCTAAGCCTTGACGCAATAGTCGGCTATCAGATCCCCTACCTCGGTCGTGGTGTATCCCATCTCTCCGGCGGAGAGGCTCTTGAGGCGGCCCTTCAATACCTGCATGACGGCCTCCTCTATCCGTTGGGCAGCCTTCTTTTCCCCAAGATGGCTGAGCATCATCTGACATGCGCAGATGGCTGCCAAAGGGTTGATGACGTTCTTGCCGGTATACTTGGGTGCGGAGCCCCCGATGGGCTCGAACATAGATGTCCTTTGGGGGTTGATGTTACCCCCTGCCGCGATGCCCATGCCCCCCTGGATCATGGCCCCCAGATCGGTGATGATGTCCCCGAACAAATTATCAGTGACGATGACGTCGAACCACTCGGGGTTCTTGACCATCCACATGCAGATCGCGTCGACGTGGGCGTAGTCGGTGGTGATATCGGGATATTCTTCTGACAGCTCGCGGAAGGCGCGCTCCCACAAATCGAAGGCATAGGTGAGGACATTCGTCTTGCCGCAGAGGGTGAGTTTTTTTGCCTTAGCGCGCTGGCGGCAAAATTCGAAGGCATAGCGGATGCAGCGTTCCACCCCCTTGCGGGTGTTGATGGATTCCTGGGTGGCCACCTCATCGGGGGTCCCCTTCTTCAGGAAGCCTCCGGCACCGGCGTACAACCCCTCGGTGTTCTCCCTCACGATCACAAAATCGATCTCCGCAGGCCCCTTTCCCTTTATGGGGGTCTCGACCCCGGGGTAAAGCTTGACGGGCCTCAGGTTTATGTAGAGATCGAGTTCAAACCTGATCCTCAGGAGGATCCCTTTTTCCAGGATCCCCGGCTTGACCCCGGGGTGGCCGATGGCACCGAGGTAGATGGCGTCCATCTGGCGCAGCTCCTCCAGGACCCCATCAGGCAGCGTCTCCCCTGTCTTGAGGTAACGTTCTCCGCCAAGGTCATAATCCACCAGTTCCGTCTTAAATCCCTCGACTTCGGAAACGGCATGGAGGACCTTTACCCCCTCCTTGATTACCTCCGGCCCTGTGCCATCTCCGGGGATCACGGCGATTTTGTACGATCTCTTCATCTATGCCTCCTCTGTTTCTTAGTAATTTGCTATGTCTTCTTTGTCACCCACAAATGCTATATATAGACCCCCTCTCCCGCTGGCGGGACTTATCCCCTGTCCCTCGACAGGCTGTGTCTCAATTACATTTTATCACCATTGGCTACAGAGCCAACTCCGGATATCCCTTCTCCCTTTAGTTTAGTAAGGGGAGAAGGTGCAGGATGAGGGGTCACAATAAAAATTTTTTAGTTGAGCCCCTCACCCCAACCCTCTCCCCACCTCAGTGGGGAGAGGGGAATATTTGAATTACGCCGCCGCCTCTCGGAGAGAGGAAATCTAGAGGTTTTATTTTCTACGTCAATACTCCCTTGATCATCCCCTCCCGCACGAGCCGGGGGGGAGAGACAGTAATATCGACCACGGTTGATCCCTTTCCCGGCACCTCCCCCCCATCGATGATCAGGTCCACCTGATCCCCAAAGAGCTGCGCGAGCCTCTGACAATCAATAAGATCCTCCGCACCCGCAGGGTTGGCGCTCGTAGAAGTGAGGGGAGCATCTATGGCCTCCACGATCCGCCTCGCAATGGGGTGGGAGGAGATCCGCAGGCCTATGGTGCCGTCCCTCCCTTGCAGGGGTGCGGGTAGCCCCTCTTTGGCCCGGAAGATGAGGGTGAGGGGTCCTGGCCAGTATTGCTCCATCAACTCCCTGCCTATAGGGGGAACTTCTTCCACCAGGGTCTCGAGCATCTGCTGGTCCTTGATCAAAAAGGGGATGGGTTTTGCCTTTGACCGCCCTTTTATCGCGTACAGCCTCTTTACCGCTTCGGGGTAGAAGGGGTTGGCCCCGAGGCCGTAGAGGGTCTCGGTGGGGTATATGATCACCCCTTTCCCTTGTATCACCCTGGCCGCCTTGCTGATGAGCCGGGGGGATGGCAAATCCGGGTTTATCCGCACGACCTCGGCCATATGTCCGTTCCGGGGCAAGGGCCTTGCAACCGTTTTACCCATCCGTGGTCTTTTTCGCCGCTACCTCCACCTGGAGGGCCAATTCTTTTTTGTACTCCAAGAGCTTCTTTTGCAACTCCGGATGGTGGAGGGCAAGGATCTGCACGGCGAGGATCCCCGCGTTTTTGGCCCCTGCCTTGCCCACGGCCATGGTGGCCACGGGCACGCCGGCGGGCATCTGGACAGTGGCCAGGAGCGCATCCATCCCCTTCAAGGGGGTGGAGTCGATGGGCACTCCGATGATCGGCAACACCGTCTCGGCGGCGATGGTCCCGGCCAGATGGGCGGCCCCTCCGGCGCCGGCGATGATGACCTGAAGACCCCGCTGTTGGGCAGTGCGGGCGTATTCCCTGGTCCGCTCGGGGGAGCGGTGGGCCGAGGCGACGATCATCTCGTAAAATACCCTGAAGCGCTCTAGTATCCTTGCCGCCTCTTCCATAACTGGGCGATCAGATGCGCTCCCCATGACGATGCCTACCAGTGGATTTTCCATTGCTTCTCCTTACATTCAAAGAGCCCTGCCCTTAAAAACCACATACGTTCCTATTGTCCTTCGTCACCGACGAACCATAACAATATGATAAATCTCCCTCTCCCGTCAGCGGGCCGTAAGATCCCGGCCCCTTCGGGAAGAGGAGGCAGTAAGGTTTTATTTTCTGTTTCCTAAGATAATAGGATGTATTTTCAGCAGAGTATACTGTCAACATACCTACTCCTTTAGCCAGGCAAGGGCCTTTCGCCCGATGTCCTTGCGAAAGTGGACCCCCTCCCATGTTATGGCGGAGACTGCTCGGTAGGTGACGTCCATGGCCTCCCTGATCCCCTTGCCGAGGCCCGTCACCCCCAAC
>MGQF01000039.1:564-3851 GCA_001797745.1 Deltaproteobacteria bacterium RBG_13_52_11 | reverse complement strand
AGGTAGTGCCCATTCTCTCTGATCGTGCCGGCGTGAAAGACGTGCACCCCCTGCATCCCCTCGACCTGCTCCAGGCCGTGTATGCGCCGCCCCTTTTCATAGGGGCCGGGATAGCCCTGGGAGGCCATGACCACGCAGCAGGCAATCCGCGGGTCCCAGGCGATCTCCACATCGGCGAGGCGCCCCTCGATGCAGGCCTCCATGACCGGGATCAGATCCCCCTTCATCCGCATGAAGATGGGCTGGGTCTCCGGGTCGCCGAGGCGGCAGTTGAACTCCAGGGCTTTTGGTATACCCTCTTTGATCATGAGGCCGGCGTAGAGGACCCCGTGGTAGGGATGCCCCTCCGCGGCCATGGCCTTGACAGTCGGGATCATGATCTCCTCCATGATCCGCTCGTGGACCTGGGGCGTGATTACCGGCGCGGGTGAATAGGCCCCCATGCCGCCGGTATTGGGGCCCTGGTCGTCGTCATAGATGGCCTTGTGGTCCTGGGTAGAGGCCAGGGGGAGGACCTGCTCCCCATCGCTGAAGGCGATAAACGAGGCCTCCTCCCCTTCAAGCCGCTCCTCGATCACCACCCGCTCCCCGGCCTCGCCGAATTCCCGTTCTACCATGATGAGATCGAGGGCCTCCAGGGCCTCCTCGACTTGCTCGGCCACGATCACCCCCTTGCCGGCTGCCAGGCCGTCGGCCTTGACCACGATGGGCGCGCCTTGTTGTTTGATATAGGCGGCTGCCTGATCCCGGTTTGCGAAGACCCGGTATTGGGCGGCGGGGATGCCGTAGTGCTGCATCAGCTCCTTGGCAAAGGCCTTGCTCCCTTCGATCCGGGCAGCTGCCTTGCTCGGTCCGAAGATCCTGAGCCCTTGTTTTTGGAAGAGGTCCGTGATCCCCATGGTCAGGGGGAGTTCCGGCCCAACCACCGTCAAGTCGATCTTTTGATCCTTGCAGAAGCGGGCCAGCCCCTCCAGATCGGTAGCAGCAATCGCAGGGCAAAAGGCTATCTTAGAGATGCCGCCGTTGCCCGGGGCGCAATAGACCTCCTTGACCAGCGGGCTTTGGCAGATCTTCCAGACCATGGCGTGCTCCCTGCCTCCGCTGCCGATCACCAAGACTTTCATACCTATACCTTCCCTATACCCCTATACCTTGACCCCTGCAAGATACTTTGCGATGGCGCCGTCGTAGTGATGGGTGTGCTCGAAGGCCTTGCGCGCCAGACGGAAGTTGGTCTTGGGGGAGATCGAGCCGTTGCCGGCCTTCAGCTCCTGGGCCAAGGCAGCATAGTCCGTGGGGTCGACCACCACCGTGACGTGCTTGAAGTTCTTGGCCGACGCCCTGATGAGCGATGGCCCGCCGATGTCGATGTTCTCGATGGCCTCTTCCAGGGTGCACCCCTCTTTGGCGACGGTGGCCTCAAAGGGATAGAGGTTTACCACCACCATGTCGATGGGCTTGATCCCCTGCGCCTGCATCTGGGTCATATGATCCGGTTTGCTCCGGTCCGCCAGGATCCCGCCGTGGACCTTGGGGTGAAGGGTCTTGACCCTCCCCTCCATCATCTCGGGAAAGCCCGTGTACTCGGAGACGTCGACGACCTTAATACCCTGCTCCCTGAGACTTTTAGCGGTGCCGCCGGTGGAGAGGATCTCCACCCCCAGCTCGGCGAGCACCCGGGCGAATTCCCCTAATCCTTGTTTGTCCGAGACGCTCACCACCGCACGCTCGATCTTTGCCATCCATAACCTCCTCTGTGTAATTTACCATGACGGTACGTCACCCACAAATCCCGCCTAGGCGGGAAAAATCTCTTCTCTTTCCCTCTCCCTGCAACAATCGGGGGAGAGGGTCAGGGTGAGGGGGCACCTGAATTTTTCTATATCACCCCTCACCTCAATCCTCTCCCCTCAAGGGGAGAGGAAGCGAGGATTTATTTTCTGAGCGATTCAGGTTTTGTATGAAACAATGAATTTGCCTTAAAGTCAAGGCCCTTCGGATGCCTATTCGCGCTCAATTCAGGTCGAAGATCTCGCCTGCTTTTTGGCGGAAGAGAGCAGCTGCCTTTATTTCGCCCTTCCGTCCCCAGAGGATCTCCTCGATCTCGTGGAGCAACGGGGAGAAGGTCCCCCTGTCCAGGGCCGAGATCGCAATCCCCCCGAAGCGTTGGCAGATCCGCTGGGCAAAGGCGGGCTCCACCTTATCCTTTTTGTTGAAGCAGCGAAGCACGGGGATTTGTGCGAGGTCCAATTCCACGAGCAGCGCCTGCACCGAGGCCATCTGGTCCTCAAACCTGGGGTTGCTCACATCGATCACATGGACGAGCAGGTCCGCGTCATGAAGCTCCTCCAAGGTGGAGCGGAAGGCGCCGAGCAGGGCAGGGGGGAGGTTGCGGATAAAGCCCACGGTGTCCGTTATGATCACCTCCCGCTCGCGCGGGAACCTGAGGCGGCGGCTTGCGGTATCGAGGGTGGCGAAGAGCTTGTCCTCCACCGCGACAGAGCTCTCGGTCAAGGCGTTGAGCAGGGTGGATTTGCCGGTATTGGTGTAGCCGACGATGGAGCAGATGGGGATGCCCTGTTTGAGCCTCCGGGTGCGCCGTTGCCACCCCCCTTTGCCCAGCTGCTTCAATCCCTTCTCCAGGTGATGGATCCTGTCGTTGATCCGGCGCCGGTCGATTTCCAGTTTGGGCTCCCCTGGCCCTCTGCCGCCGATCCCGCCCATCAAGCGGGACATGGCAGTCCCCTTGCCTGTCAAACGGGGGAGGAGGTATTTCAATTGCGCCAGTTCCACCCGCACCTTGCCGTCCCTGCTGTGCGCCCGTTTGGCAAAGATGTCGAGGATGAGCTGGGTGCGGTCGATGACCTTGAGGTCGGTCTTCTCGGCGATGGCATTGATTTGCGCAGGGGAGAGGTCCTGGTCGAAGCAGATGACATCCGCCCCTGATTGCAGCCCCCGGATGATCAGGTCCTTGAGCCGGCCTTCGCCCATCAAATATTTGGGGTTGATCCGTTTGGGGCGCTGTACGACAGTGTCTATGACCTCGAGGCCGGCAGTGCGGGCGAGCTCGCCTAATTCTTCCAGGGAGTCCTCAATGGGAAAGGCCTTTCCGTACGCCACCACGCTGGCCAGGATGGTTGTCTCCTTGCCCTCAACGTGCAAGGCACCGAAGCCTTTGGAGAGCTCATCCTCCAGTGATTGGATGAAGGCGAGGAAGTCGGGGAAGAGATCGGCAACGTTGCGAAACTCTTCCAGCCTCCATACCTCCCCTTGCGCATTCCCGGGGA
>MGQF01000039.1:192-493 GCA_001797745.1 Deltaproteobacteria bacterium RBG_13_52_11 | reverse complement strand
CGCAGCAGGGCCAAATCGGTCAAATCATCCTGCGACAGGGGCTCACCCTTCAGATGCGTGTGGACACAGCGCAGGCCCTTGAGCCTCCCCTTTGCCCCCCGGTACGTGCTCAAGTCGGGGATAGTGATCTCCTTGTCGTCACCCACGATGGTGAAGCAGATCTCACCCTGGCGGTTGCAGATGATCCCTATCTGACGTCTGATCTCCAGGGAGAGCTCGGTGAGGGTGCGGGCTAATTCCGGGGTGATGACCTGCTGCGAAGGGATTCTCCTGCGGTAGATCCGCTCCAGGGCCTTGATCT
>MGQF01000039.1:0-80 GCA_001797745.1 Deltaproteobacteria bacterium RBG_13_52_11 | reverse complement strand
GCAGTCACCTGACCCTGGAGGGCAATCACAGCTTGGGCAATAGGTTGGGTTTTGTTATCTATCTCTTCCTTTAATTCTTG
>MGQF01000038.1:14317-14561 GCA_001797745.1 Deltaproteobacteria bacterium RBG_13_52_11 | reverse complement strand
TTTTATTGCCTGGGGCACACGTGGATGCCTGTTTATCTTTTGGATGGCCCCGAGCCCTGCCTCTTTGAGGCCGGGGTCGCGTGTCTCGGCAGGATCTACGCGGAATCCATTCGGACAGTATTGGGAGAACGCGCGCTTGAGCGCCTCTTTCTCACGCATGTCCACTACGATCACTGCGGGGCAACCGCCTACCTTATTAAGACCTTCCCCGCGTTGCAGGTGGCTGCGTCGGCCAGGGCGGCAG
>MGQF01000038.1:13263-14306 GCA_001797745.1 Deltaproteobacteria bacterium RBG_13_52_11 | reverse complement strand
CGTCCCAATGCCCGGAAGCTGATGCGGGAGCTGACCGAGACGGTTGCCGGGCTGATTGCGGGAATAGATCGCACAAAACTTCTCGCGGATGCCTTTGAGCCTTTTACCGTACATACGATCGTGTCTGATGGCGATGTCATTCCCCTCAAAGGGGGTCTATCCGTTGAGGTCATTGCCACTCCCGGGCATACGCGGGACATGCTCAGCTACTATATACGGGAAAGAAAAATCCTTATTGCCACCGAGGCCGCGGGGTGCGCCGATGTCACCGGCCATGTCGTGCCGCAGTTCATCGTTGATTACGAAAGTTATATGCAGGGCCTCCGGCGTTTGGCAGCCCTGGACGTCGAGGTCTTATGCCAAGGACATCATTTTGTCTACGTTGGCGACGCCGTTCGGGATTTCCTCGGCCGGTCTCTCGAATCGGCAGTGCAATTTCGGCAGCGCGTAGAGAGGCTGCTTGCGGCTGAAGGCGGCTCTGTGGAGCGGGTCGTGGCCCTTATGGAGGCGGAAGAGCGCGAGGGCAAACCCCTACCCAGACAGCCTGAGCGCGCCTACCTTATCGGCCTTAATGCCCGCGTGCAGCACCTGGCAGAGAAACTCGCCAAGAGATCATGATTTTTTTACCACGGAGTTAGGTATACGAGATGAGAAAGAAGATCGCGCCAATGCGCAGTTGCTGACGCCGTCTTTTAAAGCTCGCGTAAGAGTTTTTCCATTTGGACCTTCATCTGCTGCACTTCCATATACAATTTCTTTACGGCGGTGATCTCCCGCGTGGATGCCCTGAGCTTTTTGAGCAGGCTGAAGATGATCACGATGAAGATCCTATTTCCCGATTGCGAATATTCGCTGATGAACTTGATTAAATTCTCGCGCTGAATTCTCAGGATCAGGGAGGGTCCTGCGCTCTTCACGTTTGCGATCCTTAACTCGGTGAGAAAAAGGGCCGATTCCCCGAATATCTCCCCTTCATCGAGGTTGTAAATAAAGATATCGTTTCCTTTTTCATACGCGGAAACAGATACCGTTCCCTTTATCAA
>MGQF01000038.1:12212-13148 GCA_001797745.1 Deltaproteobacteria bacterium RBG_13_52_11 | reverse complement strand
AAGAGGAGGTTCTTTTTTATCTGCTCGGTGTAATCTTTATATTCCGCATTGCTTGCCATGGCGCTCTCCCTCTATGTTCTTTATGGAGCTCCGGCACCAGTTCCGAACCGCCACCGTTTGAATAAAGTCATTACCCAGCAAGCCATCTGCCGTACACATCAGACTACCGCCATGGCGCTCACGAGGGGATAAAGCCAGGCAACAGACTTCAGTGTTTCTTACCTTATAAGACTTTATTCGGCTTAAATGATACGTGCAACGATACCTCGATGCATAGCATATACAATTTTAGATGTCAATATGGACAGAATTTTCATCAATACCTTTTCGTTGTTGCCACGGGACTATTTGAGAGAGAAGGCCTGCATCAGACCTCAAATTCGGCGACCACGATGGTATGGTCCGAAGGCTTTTCCGCCAGTCGCGGCCCCATGTCGATAAAGCAGTTGCGCGATCGTGTGGCGAGTGGAGCGGTGGCAAAGATATGGTCTACCCGCCACCCGAGCCCGCGTTCCACGGCCTTGGGTACCCGGTAGTCGAAGAAGGTATACTGTCCCGCCTCGCCGGGATGATGCTTTCTGAACACATCGGTGAACCCCCATGCCGTGACCTCGGCAAGGCCCGCCCACACCTCGGGGTTAAAACAGACGTGGCCGAGGATCCTCTTCGGGTTGTGCACATCGATGTCGTCCGGCGCCACATTGAGGTCACCGCACCAGACGAGAGGTTCTCCGGGCGAGTGGTGTTTTGCGAAGAACGCCCGCAGGCGTTTGAACCACTGGAGCTTGTATTGAAAGCGGGGGCTCTCGCGCTCATATCCCTGAGGGACATAGGTATTGACGATGGTGATCCCCGCAACGACGCCGCATAATAGCCGGTCCGTGTCTGCCGGCCCTTCATCATCAAGACCAAAGGATACGGCCTCCGCCCTCTCTA
>MGQF01000038.1:10748-12189 GCA_001797745.1 Deltaproteobacteria bacterium RBG_13_52_11 | reverse complement strand
TATTTTTTTCCCCCTTTGTAGACCACATGATATCCTGCGGCCTTAAACTCGTCGGCAGGGAACTTCTCGTCTTCCACCTTGGTCTCCTGCATGCACAAGGCCGTCGGGCGATTTTTTTCGAGCCACGGTATGATGATGTGGAGCCGGGAGCGAATGGAGTTCACGTTATACGTGGCAATCTTGATGCCGCTCATCATACCTCCCTTTGTTTTTGCGGCATTCTAGCACGAATTGTGCAAGGCGTCCCGCCTAAAAATGATCGTGATATTACCGCGATAAGACGCAATCCTATGTTTTTTATGTGCACTTAGTCATAATAAAATGGACGTTTAAAGAGATTGTTACCATTTTTTGTAAGGGGGCAGGAAAAGGCCGGAAGGCAAAGTTGTTTAAAAAATGTTTATAACTATACAAAGATGCCATTACCGTCGAAATACTTTGTTTAAAAAAGGTAAAATTAATGTAACTATACGATATTATTAATTTTTTATCATTGCTTAGGAAGTGGGCAGTTACTTATAATTCTTTTAATTTCCGAATGTTAAGGGGGTTATCCTTCCAGTTTCCAACATCTTTTGCACACCGCGCGTTGATGCTCAGTGCCTTGAAAAATTCGCTGAGAAGACGATTTTCGGGTTTTATCACCATTCAACTTGCTAAAAGCGGGCGTGTTGCGTATATATTATGGTGAGCTATGGCTACTTCGTGGAATGAAGAGTGCGGCATCTTTGGGGTCTTCGGGCACCCTGAGGCGGCGAACCTGACCTATCTGGGGCTCTATGCCCTCCAGCATCGGGGTCAGGAGAGCGCGGGGATCGTCTCCTCCGACGGGAGAGGACTCTATACCCATAAGGAGATGGGACTGGTCTCCGAAATCTTCAACCAGGATGTCTTGAAAAGGCTTCCGGGCCAAAACGCCATCGGGCATGTCCGCTATTCCACCGCAGGGGGGAGCTACCTGAAAAACGCCCAGCCCTTTGTCTTCGACTATTCCAAAGGGGGAATAGCCATCTCCCACAACGGCAACCTGACCAATGCCCAGGCCCTGCGTGACCGGCTGGAGGGCGAGGGGGCCGTCTTTCAATCCACGATGGACACCGAGGTGATCATCCACCTCTTCGCCCATACCGCGAGCGGCGCGACGGTGGAGCGTGTCATTACCGCCTTACAAGAGGTCAAGGGGGCCTATACCCTTCTTTTTCTCACCGATAAAGAGCTCATTGCCGCGCGCGATCCCCATGGGTTTCGTCCCCTGGCGCTCGGTCGGATCAAGCAGGGGTATGTGGTGGGATCGGAGACCTGCGCCTTCGATCTCATCGGTGCCGAGTTCATCCGGGAGATCGAGCCGGGGGAGGTCGTGGTCATCAACGGCGACGGCATGACGTCCTACCATCCCTTTCCGGTGATGCGGCACCGGTTCTGCATCTTTGAGTTCATCTAT
>MGQF01000038.1:9972-10735 GCA_001797745.1 Deltaproteobacteria bacterium RBG_13_52_11 | reverse complement strand
ACAGCTACCTCTTCGGTCACAACGTCTATCAGGTGCGCAGAGAGCTGGGGGTGCAGTTGGCGGAAGAGCAACCTGCCCAAGCCGATGTCGTCATCCCCACCCCGGACTCCGGCATCCCGGCGGCCATCGGCTACGCCCACCGCTCCGGTATCCCCCTGGAGCTGGGGATCATCAGGAATCACTACGTGGGGAGGACCTTTATCGAGCCGCGGGACGCCATCAGGCACTTCGGGGTCAAGATAAAACTCAATGCCGTCAAAGAGGCCCTCACGGATAAGCGGGTGGTGGTCATCGACGATTCCATTGTGCGCGGTACGACCGCGAGGAAGAACATGCGGATGATCAAGGCTTCCGGTGCCAAAGAGGTGCACGCGCGGATCAGCTGCCCCCCGATCATTCGCTCCTGCTTTTACGGGATAGACACCCCGACCCCGGAGGAACTTATCGCTTCCTCCAATTCGGTGGAAGAGACCAGAAAATTTATGCGCGTCGACTCGCTGGGGTATCTCAGTTTAGAAGGGCTGAAACGCTGTGTGGCTCCCCAGCAGGATGAGTTCTGCTATGCTTGCTTTACCGGGGATTATCCGGTAGACCCACCGCATGACAATGCGCAACTCAATTTCTTCATCAAAGAGGTCTGAGATGGATGACCGGGCGCGCCTGCTGCAGATCATCCGGGAGCGTTCGTATGAAGAACGGGAGGTGACTCTGGTCTCCGGCCGCAAGAGTAACTTTTATATCGACGGCAAGCAAACCACCCTTG
>MGQF01000038.1:9544-9794 GCA_001797745.1 Deltaproteobacteria bacterium RBG_13_52_11 | reverse complement strand
GGCAGGGTATACCCTGGAGGCGGTATTCACACGGGGGGAAATCATCGGAAAATGAGCGCCGAAGGTGGCCGCCCTTTGGCCAGGGCTTCCTCAGAGATGGAGGAGATCCTGCAGGAGATCAGGGCAAACAATACCTCCGGCGCTGCCCAATTGGCACAGCGAGGGGTGGAACTCCTCCTGAACGCGCTCAAACAGGGCAATGCCGATGAAGTCATAGCCCTGGGCAAGGCCCTGATAGATGCCCAACCTG
>MGQF01000038.1:9220-9456 GCA_001797745.1 Deltaproteobacteria bacterium RBG_13_52_11 | reverse complement strand
AGCAGCCCTCCAAAGTTTTTTGGCAAGCCTTATTACGTCACCAGAAAAAATAAGGGGACATGCCCTCCCGCTTATAAAAGGGAAAAAGGTTGTCATGACCCTTTCCTACAGCTCAACTGTCTTGCAGGTATTGAGCTATGCCCAGGGGATCGAGGTCATCTGCCCGGAAGGGCGTCCCCTGTTGGAGGGGCTGCGCACGGCCAGGGAATTGGGTGCGAAAGGGATCAGGGTGCGGC
>MGQF01000038.1:8792-9142 GCA_001797745.1 Deltaproteobacteria bacterium RBG_13_52_11 | reverse complement strand
AGGGGGTAGTGAACAAGATCGGCACCTATGGTCTTGCCCTGGCAGCAAAGGACAACGGCGTTCCTTTTTATGTCCTGGCAAGCACGGAGAAGTTTCTGCCCCTGCCCTTTTCTCATGCCTTGCGCATCGAAAAACGAGATCCCAAAGAGATTACTGAAGAAACTATTCCCCACGGCGTGGTGGAAAACTTTTATTTCGATTCGACCCCCCTTGACCTCATTACCGGCGTCGTGACGCAGGAGGGGATGATTTCGGAGAAAGAAGTGAGACAACGTTTGGAGGGGATAAGGATCAGCGAGGGGCTGAAGGAGTTATGACCACGCTCTTTTTGGTGCGTCACGGCCGGACCG
>MGQF01000038.1:6512-8785 GCA_001797745.1 Deltaproteobacteria bacterium RBG_13_52_11 | reverse complement strand
TAAGGAGCAGATATTCAGGGGCACCAAGGATATACCCCTCGATGAGGTAGGAAGAAAAGAGGCCTTACTAGTTGGTGAGCGGCTGAAGGTAGAGGAGATCAAGGCTGTCTATTCCAGTCCGCTTGCGCGTGCCAAGGAGACTGCCGAGGCCATTGCCCGCTTTCATAACGTAGAGGTACAGAACCTACCAGGGTTCACAGACCTCAACTTCGGCGCGTGGGAGGGGCAATCGCTCGATGAGGTAAAGAAGCAATTTCCCGATCTCTACCAACAATGGCTGCAAACGCCCCATCACGTCATGTTCCCCGGTGGCGAGGGGCTGGATACTGTGCGCTCCAGGGCCATGAAGGCCATAGAGGAGATCATCGAACGCCATCCCCAGGAGACCGTGGCTCTGGTTTCCCATCGGGTGGTCTTGAAGGTGCTGGTCTGCGCCTTGCTTGGATTGGACAACTCCCACTTCTGGAATATCGCCCAGGACACGACAGCCATCAACTGTTTCCAGCATCGCGATGGGACCTGGATCTGTAATTTTCTCAACGACACCTGCCACTTGAAGGGGGTAGGGGAGGAGAGGGGAAAGGTGGATTTTTGAGAGAAAGAATACTAAGGCCCTACGGGAGGCAGGTAAAGCCTTCTTTCAAGGCCCCGTGCCTCAGGTTTTTATCGAGGCAGACCACCTCAAGGCCTTGGGGCGCCTCTTCCGCCCATATGAGGGCCGCCGCGAGTTGAAGGGCATCTGCCGTGCTCAGCGGATGGATGGCGAGGAGCCTTTCCGCGCGCTGCCGCAGCCGTTCGCTCGGCAGCACCTCAGACCAGGCCGTTGCCAGCGCGAAGAGGACTGACCGTGCATTCAGTTGTGACTCTGTCGCACCTTCACGCTGCCGACGCTCGAGGGCTGAAAGGAATTCAAGGCGTGTTGACCACCAGACCACCATATCCTCATCCGCCTGCAATACCGCTCGTACCTGTTCGGAGGATGGCTCCTGCAGGCACAGAGGGATAACGGCTGAGGAGTCCCAGAATTTCATCTCCCGTTCTCCCGCTCCTGGAGCAGCGCCTTGAGCACCAGCCCCTGAGGGTCCGCTCCCCGGGGCAGAGTCCAGAAATCCTGCGGGAGCTTGCCTGTCCCAAGCCTCAACAACCCCTCCCTTTCCATCTTGGCAAGGGCTTGTCTGGGGCGTCTTTTACCGGAGATGGGGATGATCCGCGCCACGGGCTTTCCCCGGTCGGTGACCAGCACCTCGGTACCGCTTTTGACCTGATTCAGGTAATCACTCAGGCGCGCCTTTAATTCCGATATGGGTGTTGTCTTCATATGATCCTCACGCCTTTTATTTTATGACTATATTAGTCATATTTATCTTCCCTGTCAATACTATTATTCATATGAAGCTTCTATCGGACACCCCCGTTACTAGTATTGAATCGTTATTTCCTCTACAATACCTGCCCTTTGAAGGGGATCGGGGAAGAGAGAGAGAAGGTGGGTTTTTGAGGAAGACATGGCGAGGCCTCCTGCTGAACACCGGAAAGAGATGTTATTATGTTTGTATCTTCGACTGAGAAAGATTTTATAAAGAATTTCTGATAGCTATTATCCGTCAAAGCGTGATGAATCCTATTGCATGGTACCGGTGGTTACGATAATATAAAAAAAAGAAAAGCTGAAATTTTGCGGGGAGGTGCATTATCATGAAGTTTACTCGCATCACGGTGAACCCCCGGCAGATGGGAGGCGTACCCTGTATCCGCGGCTTACGGATTCCCGTGGCCACCATTGTGGATACCGTTGCCGACGGAATCAGCGTAAAAGAGATCATTAAATTGTATCCCGATCTGGAACCGGAGGATATTCAAGAAGCCTTACGTTACGCCGCCGAAGCCCGTGCTAGCATGAGCTTTTTTGGACGAAATGAACTGGGACAATTGAGCTGTCTTAAAACTTTTCAGGAGAAATAGGACGGTGAGGAAGAATACTAATAAATTAAATAAGAAATCAATGGATGAAATTCTGCACACGTTGCGACGCCATCTTCCTGAATTGCAGGAACAGTATGGAGTCCGTTCCTTGTGGCTATTCGGCTCGTATGTGCGGGGAGAGCAGCGCAAACGCAGCGACATGGACATGCTCGTAGAGCTTGATAATCGCTCTTTGAGCCTCTTAAAATTTATCGGCCTGGAGAACCATCTGGGTGATCTGCTAAAGGTCAAGGTTGATCTCGTAGAGAAGGATATACTGAAGCCTGGAATAGGAAGAAATGTGCTCGAAG
>MGQF01000038.1:5747-6147 GCA_001797745.1 Deltaproteobacteria bacterium RBG_13_52_11 | reverse complement strand
AGAAGATCTAGCTTCTCAGACCATAGATGGTGAAACATTAATTGGGAAATGGGGTATTCTTTCCAGTGATTTGCTTCATATCGTAAGGGCTCGACGCATAATTGCATTAACTCCCGATAAAGATACTTATAAAATTGCCAACGAAACAGAAGAAGAGTTTGAAAAGAGCATTGCTTTTCACGCTAAAGAAAATGAAATAGAAGAAGATACGGTTCTTCGCTTCCGTTTCCGATTGCAGGACATTCGTGCATTTGAAAGACAAAATGAAATTTTAAAACATAAACCAATCATTATAGGGATTAAGGCTCGCGGAAAAGAAAATAAAAAAAATTAAAAAAAGATTGAAACTGTCTAGAGGGAGGCAAATAGGAAAGTAGGCCCGTTAGCTCCATAATATGAA
>MGQF01000038.1:0-5712 GCA_001797745.1 Deltaproteobacteria bacterium RBG_13_52_11 | reverse complement strand
AGAAGTTGGGAAATGGTGGGTTAAGTTAGGGTTTTTGCGGCACGGCAGGCACAATTTTTGGCACAGTTTTTGGGGAAGGTGGTCCGCTGCGGACTCCGAGTAGCCTCAATACGTTGGTTCGCATCATCTTTCTTCGTCCTCAAGTTTGCGAAGCTGCTCGACTTCTTTCCTTGTGGATGGCCGCATTATAGGCCAGAGAGCCACGAGGTGCTCCTCGAATTCCCTCTGTGCGAGCCGATCGTCGACCCCAGCAATGTCGAGCGAATAGACGCCCTTTCTTGTGCCAATGGCCAGAACAATTAAGAAGTCGTTCACCGCCGTGATAAACTCTGCAGCTCGTTTCCTTGAGGCGCGGAACGGCGTTTCAAGTCTCTTGTCAAAATTCGGTCCTTTCTTCTTCCGGGGGAATCCCACGTAAGTTGCTCTCTGTTTGATAGTCTCCAGTTCCCCGCTGCGCAAGATGCGAACAATTGTCTGCGACACAAAGAATTGTTCTGCGTGACGTGCAAACCAACGGTGCTTTGCGACGTGCGAGAAGGTCTGCCGAAGCAACTCATCAAGATCCTGTTCGGTGTACTCAGACCCTCCCGCTGCTTGAAACAGGATTTCTTCGTTGAGAAGGTACTTGCCTATCTCCTCAATGCTCAAAACAGAGGTATGCAGTGACGAGGGTATTCTGCCTGCGTCAAATAGAAGGACTGCGTCTTCGTGCAGGCGGACGGCATTATCAAAAGCAGCGATCGCCATCCTATGTAGCTTATTCAGAATGGTGGTTACCCGTGTCATAGTCCCATCATGCGAACAATGAGTAGACTGACCAGCATAAGACGCCCTGCAGCAGGGATTTCACTTCTTCTTATCATAGGCAGCTATCTAGGGCAATAAAAAGACCCACAAAGGGGCCTTTTCATTTTTTTTAAAGCTTGAATCACCAATTTCGATAGGGAATGTTTGATGCGATGACCTCTATGTCCTTTCCCAGTGTTGCACGCGCGAAGCGCTCTACAGATTGTCGTGATAACTCTATATGTGGGCAAGGTCCCACAACTATTTGTGAAATCCAGTATTGATCTACTGGTCCCACTTCCACGTAAGGAACAATTAAGGAACGAGACGCCCGATACCGAACCTTAATCTGATTAACTTGATGGCCTGTTGTAATTAGACGCCACTCTTTCTCTTCTGAAAATAAGGGGTGTTTGATGCGCGGCGCTAGTTTCGTGAGTTGTCTGTGTAAGTCCCCATACTTACTCAAGACCTCTTCTCTGTTTTCCTCTAGTGCGGCAAGGAAGCTTCTACCGCCTAACACCTCGTAGATTTCTTTCGCAAGTCCACTGAGAAGCTCGGTATGTTCTTTAGACGTATAGATGCACCTCTCTAGCTCAAATCCTCGTGATTTAGCATATGTTCTCAGCCTTTCTTTATCGAATCCGATGCTGAACCCGCCCGTCGGTGGACAGTAGCCTCGCCATTGACCTAGTTGATCGGCCTCCGCAGAAAATGCCATAACATAGACACTCGGGAAGCTTTTTATTTGTGGCCACCATTCCAACATCATGGTGAAGGGAGAACTAAGCTCTGACAAGTTGAACTGTTCTTTCAATATGGAATTGAGGAGACCTACCGCATAGCTAAATTCTGCCGAATCGTTCAGGTATAAAATGTCTGTTGCCCAGACTGTGCGGCTCGAAAGAATCGCCAATAGACCTTCCGCTGAGGTGTAATGATATAGCAAAGACGCTTCGTCGCCCATTTACTACTGCTCCTTTTGATTATTGAACTATTTCAGGCTTGTCCTCATGGGGTTGCCAATAAAAACCATTTAAGGGATTGATAAAGCGTTCACCAAGAATTTAAATGATATATAGTTAAATGATATTGCCGTGCTCTCCTGGAAAGCGCTTTGCAATCTGGTCAGCAACCTCCTTCTGTAGTGCTAAAATTCCCTCCGCGAACTTATCCGCCCGACCAAGGCCAGGTTCAGCAAGGTAATCTCGAAGGAGTTCATTTAGTTTCTTAATAGACAGCCGGGGGAGCCCCACGGCCTTAGCATGCAATAGCGCTTGCTTTCCCTGCCACTCTATAGTGACTCTCTTAAAGGGCTCTGATACAAGAAACGTCATTGCCTGAAACCTCAGAGATGCTAGATCGTTCCCAAGCCAGTATAGGCGCTTGGAAAGAGGTTCCCCCTCTACCGGAACAGTAGACTCGGGGCCCATAACGCCTCCCGGAAAGAAAAAATTTTGTGTCAAACTTTGGCTTAACTGTAGATGAAGGAGGAGATCCCTGCGGAGCTTTTCAAATTCCTGCTTCACGCTGAAACCAAGTAGCGAAACCTCGGAGAACACAGGAGCTAGTAACAAGACTATCCAGACAAGGAAGGCGGTGTAGCGTTGAGTAACACTAAGGTTGAGAATTGTCTCAAGGGGCGGGCGATTTAAGACAATCAAGGAGAAAAATACAACCAACGCTCCCCACCAAATTCGTCTAAATATAACTCCAAACTTCATCGTTGCACCCCCCTCAATGACCTAGATATACTTAGAAAGTATCCCACAAATTTGAACCCCAAAACCTATAATGAAAAGAATATAACCTGCTATTCTGCATTTTTCGTACTGCCAAAGTTCTGAGATCCCATGTGAAGAAAAAAGTGCAATCATAAGAGCACCAAAAAAATTTAAGCTTAGACCTATCAATATCAATAAATCATATTTTTCCATTTAATCCCTAAATAGTGTGAGCTATGTGCTTGAATGTTTCATTTTACTTTGAAGTTTTTCGGCCAGCATAAATGCTCCGATTGCAGGAATTAAAGTAATAATAGTTGCTAACCAATTCCAGAGGTTAAATGGGCTTAATAACTTTAGTACACCGGAGAATCCACTTTCTCTCCAAACGCCAACGATGCCAATAAAGATCAGGATGCAGATCAGGGCGAGCCAAACATACCCAAATCCTTTCAAGGCTTTTATCCAGATTTTCATGTGTTATCCTCCAGCCCCTTCTCCTTACTTACAATCCCCTTCTTTGCAAGCACCTCGATCAATACCTCTATCTCATACATGTTGGAGATGGTTAGCTCCTTAATGCTGACTATTTCTTTGGGGTCGAGGGGTTCGGCCTAAAACAATTAGTAAAATTTTAATGAGGCTAGCATTTCATCAAACTCTTTTCTAATTATTTCGAAAGTTTCATTTTTGGATGATGCAGTTATTATAATTGCGACGTTGGGAGATTTTTGAATTTGACATAAAATGTTTTTTGTTCCATCTAATGCTCCATCGTAAATAATATAAGAACAATCTAACCCTGCCATTTTTTTAAATTCACATTTGTAAATCTTAGAGGTTACCCCATAATATTTATAGATCTCTTTTTGAAACATTGCACAATATTGTTTAAGCTCAGAAATCGTTTGTGGCAGGCGTTCAATTGTTTTAATGACATTTATATTATCAGTAAAAGATGCATTAGCAGTTTTTTTGTTGAAATAGACTTCTGTTTGTCCCGAAGTGACCATGTCTTTAATTTTGCTTATCATAACTTTATTAAAATTTTTAAACACTTTGCTTTCAAAGTTAAATAAATCTGGATTATCTTTAAGTTCCTGTTTACTCATAATCAGCCAGTGAGCAGGAATATCAATACTAAAACCAAATGGACTCTTGTAAGTTTTAGCTGATAAAAGCGGCGCCCAAACTACAAGTATTATTAAGGCAAATAAAATCTTTTTCATGTTTAGCATCCTTTTATTGCCAGTTTGCTTTTATAAAATAAAAAAGCCCCCACGGGTATAAAACCCCTCAGAGGCTTTATATTGGCACCTTTCCGAACTCCCGCTTCTCGGGATCCCACCTTTTGTACAATCTAAATTACGGTGTGGGACTTTTCTCATCAATCCCCCCGGATGATTAGAAATTAGGTAATTGGGTTACTTAGGGCCTTGAGAAATATAAGCAAAACTTAGGGCAAAAAACAGGATTTGTCAATAAAAAGGTCCTTAGGGATTAAGATACAGAGATTGCTTTCTTCATCTCCCTGGCGTACTGGGAGACAACGGATATCAAATCATCCCTGTTACTATTCTCTTCGATCATCTTGACCACGGCGCTGCCGACGACGATGCCGTCTGCATAGGGTGCGATCTCTGTGGCCTGCTGGGGCGTGGAGATGCCGAAGCCGATTGCCAGCGGGAGCGCAGTCACCTTCCTGATCCTCTCCACATCCTTTTTCACCTCTTGCACCTGCGGCTTGGCCGTGCCGGTCACACCGGTGATGGAGATGTAGTAGAGAAAGCCGGTGGCATGGGAGGCTATTTTTTTCACCCGCTCAGTACTCGTGGTCGGGGCAATCAAAGAGATGAAATCGATTCCCTGGGGATCGGTATATTGCCTGAGCTCGTTAGCCTCTTCAGGCGGAAGGTCAACCACCAGGATGCCGTCCACACCTGCTGCCTTTGCCCTTGTAGCAAAGTGCTCTGGGCCATAGCTCAGGATGGGGTTGTAGTAGCCGAAGAGCACGATAGGTATCTCAGAGCTCTTTCGGAGAGATTCGATCATGGCGAGGATGCCGCGAAGGGTTGCGCCGTTTTTCAGGGCCCGCTGAGAAGCTGCCTGGATAATGGGCCCGTCAGCAGTGGGATCGGAAAAGGGCACACCTATCTCAATAACATCCACCCCTGCGGCTTCCATGCCGAGGATGATCTCCCTGGTCTTTTCTAAATTAGGGTCGCCTGCCGTGAGAAAGCAGATCAGGGCCTTTTTGCCTTTTGCTTGTAGTGCGCTGAATTTTTTCTCGATGCGGCTCATTGGCCTGATACCCCCGTTTGCTCGGCGATGATGCCGGCGTCCTTGTCCCCCCTGCCTGATAAATTGATCACGATGATCTTCTCTTTGTCCAGTTGCGGGGCGAGCTGCATGGCATAGGCCACGGCATGGGCGCTTTCCAGGGCCGGGATGATGCCCTCGTATTGGGACAGGTCTATAAATGCCTGGACAGCCTCCCGGTCGTCAACAGTAGCGTAGCTGGCCCTGCCTGTCTCTTTGAAAGAGGCGTGCTCCGGCCCCACGCCGGGGTAGTCGAGGCCGGCAGCTATGGAATAGGCGTCGCGCACCTGGCCGTGCTCATCCTGCAGCAGATAGGTCTTGTTCCCGTGGAGCACGCCGACGCTGCCGGCAGCTATGCTCGCCGCGTGCTGCCCTGTCTTGATCCCCTTGCCCGCTGCCTCTACCCCGATCATGGCCACTTGGGGATCGTCCTTAAAGGGATAAAAAAGCCCCATGGCATTGCTGCCGCCGCCCACGCAGGCGATGAGGAAATCCGGCAGCCTGCCCTCTCTTTTCATAATCTGCCTGCGCGTCTCCTTGCCGATCACACTCTGAAAGTCCCTGACCATCATGGGATAGGGATGCGGGCCGGCAGTAGAGCCGATGACGTAGTAGGTGTCCCGCACCCTGGCCACCCACTGGCGCATGGCCTCGTTCATCGCATCTTTAAGAGTAGCGGTGCCGGAGGAGACGGGCACGACCTCTGCCCCCAGGATCTGCATGCGGAAGACATTCGGTGCCTGTCTGCGGATATCCTCTTCGCCCATGAATATCTGGCATTCCATGCCGAAGAGGGCAGCAACCGTGGCTGTGGCGACCCCGTGCTGGCCAGCCCCGGTCTCCGCAATCACCCGCTTCTTGCCCATCCGCAGTGCCAGCAGGG
>MGQF01000037.1:4701-4980 GCA_001797745.1 Deltaproteobacteria bacterium RBG_13_52_11 | reverse complement strand
TGAACAAGGCGGGGATCATCGATCCCACCAAGGTGGTCAGGTTCGCTTTGCAGAATGCGGCCAGTGTTGCCTCCCTACTGATCACCACCGAGGCGATGGTGGCGGAAAAGCCCAAGAAGGAACAACCAATGCCTCCGATGCCACCTGGCGGCGGCATGGGTGGTATGGATATGTACTAAACCACTGGTTGGGGAACAATCGGGGCCTGTCCCCATGCAGGGACAGGCCCTTTTTTTACCTAGAAAATAGACTTTCATTATCTCCTCTCCCCCGTGGGGA
>MGQF01000037.1:0-4674 GCA_001797745.1 Deltaproteobacteria bacterium RBG_13_52_11 | reverse complement strand
TATTCACCCTCACCCCAGCCCTCTCCCGCTGGCGGGAGAGAGGGCGATATATAATATTTCATGGTTCGAGGGGTGAAGAAGCAGCTATGAGAAATTACAATTACTCTGTTTTGGTGAAAATCCTTGACAAAAGTGTGAAAAGAGGTTAAATAGTCTATTCTTAAAGAAAAAAAGGGAGGTATTAATTAGTTGGCTGTCCATAAGTCTGCTGAAAAAAGGATGAGACAGAACGAAACCCGCCGCATGAGGAACCGTCACATCAAGACGAGCATCAAGACGATGGTCAAAAGGGTGCGGGAGGCTGTTCAAGAAAAGAATGAGGCCAAGGCAAAAGAAGCCCTGGCCCGGATTATACCCCTCGTTGATAAGGCGGCGAGCCAAGGGGTCATCCACTGGAGGAACGGCTCGCGCAAGATTTCCCGCTTGACCAGGCTGGTCAACACCATGGGGGCGAAGAGTTGAGGAGTGATTGCGAAGTACCATTCCGGTAGTCCTCTTACCATAGTATTCGTGCCATAACGTTATATCTTGATAAAAAATTTACGATACTGCGTAACGCATACCCCGCAGCTTGCTGCGGGGCTTTTCACGTAAGGGTGGTTTTATGGTTTGCTCTGTGCGGCGCAGAGTGATTGACGAGAGGAAGAGAAATGATAGTAGAAGTCATTTACTATAACCCGTCCGCTGGCGTCGCAGCGGATACCTTCCATTGCGAGCAACGTCCTTTTCATTATGCTTCCACCCTGGTATCCCCCGAGCGTTCTATCGGAGCGTACAGCACGATGGCAGGGGATAAAGATCGGAAATGGATTTCTGGCCAAGGCTGTGCCGACGGCGCGGGCCGCCAAAGGGCGGCCGAGAAACGCCGCAATAAGGCCATAGGTACTGACCTGTCCACGAGGTATGCCGTACTCGGCAAGCAATACATTCCGCTGAAAATCGGAACAAGTATCCATGCGAATGATGTCCAGGGGGAAATGAAGATCTTCGCCATTCAGGAAGGCCTCGATTAAGTCAGCAGCCCCCTCGATCTCCGAACAGGTGTCTGCCTTTGCGCTGCCGAACAAAGTATGGAAAAATCGCGCAGCTGAGGCTCTGGGTTTCAAGAGGGCAATCCGCAAGATCCTTGGTTGATCTTCGTGGATAGACCATAGGATGGCAATCGGACCGAACGGTGTCTGCCGAACATCATACGCCGGCTTTTCTAGCTTATTTTTTTTCACACGCTCACGACTAGTTGTCAATGCCACAATTTTGCTGGGAACAGCTCCACTAGCTCTTACATTTTCCTTGTGTTAACTATATATGGTAATATCATGAAGGGAAAGAAATATTAGTCTTACTTGTAAATATCTTTACAACCCCCTTGAGGAGCCCTATAATGGCTGCAACAGAATAGAATTGTAGGAGATGTCAAATGAGGCATTTTTTTGTTCTGCTGGTTTTGCTGAGTCTCATCGGCGCAGCTACATCTGGTCTGGCTCAGGAGCAGGCCGCGCCGTTCGCCATCGCTCAGTTCGATAAAGACCGACTTTTAAACCGCCTTGCCGACCTTAAACCATTTCAAGCAGAAAAGAGAGGGACTGTTCCGGGGTACGCCTTCCCCGTCACCAAGGAGGAATTTAGAAATTCCTTGCTCTTTCTTTCATCGGAGCGGACGGATGAGGTGATGAATGCATTTGGCATAGCCCTGGCATTCTCCTTCAAGGATAACACTCAATTTTTGATCCTCACCCAGTGGCGGGATCAGAAATCTGCCGAACGCTTCATGCAGGTAGAAGGCGAGTTATGGCGTTTAAAGGATGGAGAATATAAGAAGTATATTAAAGAGGTGGACTATAAGGATATAGAGATAGCCTCTGGTGAAAAGGCCCTGGTGACCAGAAAGACGCTTGAACAGGGCGGGCAAAAACAGGATGTTACCTCGTTTGTCTCTGCGAGGAAGGCCTACTTTTTTGAATGCACCCTCATGGGGGCTTATGAGAGCAGCGAGGTGAAGAAATTAATCCTGCAAATCTGGAAGATCGTTGAATCAGAGGCCAAGAAAGGGACACGATAAGCCTTGTCGGCAGTGAAGGCGCTAATAGCCCGTTATGAGGGCGTGGCCAGTTTTATGATCAATCCCTCCAGTAGGAGCCGTCTTGGCAGGGAGCTCCTCTTGAGTTTCAAATCCGCCTGCCACAGGGTCTTTATTGCCCTTTGCAAAGAGGCCGGAGAGAAACCCTTGGCTTGGGCAGTCAGCTCCCTGAGATAGTAAGGGTTGGAGATCCCGAGCTCTTTTTTGACCTCCTCTGTTCCACCACCGTGTGTCAGGACCTCCTTGGTCATCAGGAGGTGACGGAATTGCCGGGAGATCATGCCCAAGATCTTCAAAGGGGGTTCCCCGCTCTCCCATATCCGCTCAAGGGCTCGAAGCGCCCGCTTGAGATCCCTGTCGCCGATGGCCTTGGTGAGGTCAAAGATGGTGGTGACCCGCACTTCGGACACCAGCCGTTCCACATCCTGCAACTCTATCCGCGCCCTCTCACCGATGTAGAGGGAGGCCTTGGAAAGCTCATGGTAGATTCCTTGTAAATCCCTGCCGACTGCCTCTTGTAAATAGCCTGCCGCCTCAGCAGTGATCTCCTTGCCCAGTTCCTGCGCGATCGTGCGGATCCACGGGATGACCTCTTTTTGTGGGGGGCGCTCGAGATGAAAGGCACCATCTTTTACCTCTCTCAGGAACTCCGCCGTCATCTCTGCGGCGATGAAGATCAGTGAGGTCGTGGGGGAGGGGGATTGCAAATAAGGGCTGAAGGACTTCAGGTCGCTTTTGCTGTATTGATGAGCATTCTTTACCAGGACTATCCGGCGCTGGGCCATGCAGGGGAGGGTATTGCAGGCATTGATGACCTCCGAGGGAGGAGCTTGGCCCGCATCATACGAGGTATAATTGAGTTCTCGCAATTGGGGAAGAAGGGTATCTACTATTCGCGCTTGAGCCCTTTCTACGAGATACCCCTCATCCCCGTAGAGGAGATAGAATGGCCGGGCCCTGCCCTTGGCCAATTCCTCTTCCAACCGTGCAAAATCTGTCCCCAGGTCTTAAAACCTCTCTTTGATCATGATATAGATCTTTTCCGCCAGATCAGCCGCGATCTTTTGGATGGCGGTGTTTTTGTTCCCCTCATTGACCATCACGTCGAACGAGGCCTTATAGTGCCACGTGGCCGCGATTTTGTCACCTTTCCAGAGGACAGCATTGTTTCCCCGGCGGACGAGGCGTAAGTCCAGGGTAATGGTGATGTCATACTCTATAGCCCGCCCCTCGCTGTTATAGGCAGTAGAGACAATGTCTATGGAGTTAATGGATCCTTGAAGTGCGGCCTCTGCCTTTTCCTCCGCTACAATCTCCACTTCACGCCGAAAGATAAACTCACGGCGGAGAGCCGAGGTGAAGATGGAGGTGAGATTGGGCTCCTTGGTCTTGTTCTCCAAAGGGATGATAGCCAGCGAGGTAAGCCCTTCAGGAAATTCTCCCCCTTTACCCATGATATGATAACCACAGCCGAGGGTGGCGGAGAAGAGGATGATGATAGAAATAACAAAGGTTATAGTTTTCATACGCATACGATATTGACCAACTTCTTGGGTACGAAGATGGTCTTTCTAATCTCCTTTCCTTCAATATGTCGTCTCACCTTGGGACTGGCCAGGGCCATTTCTTTCACCTTTTTCTCCTCAGCCGAAACAGGGATGAGGAGGCGATCCCGGAGCTTGCCATTGACTTGAACGACAACGATGACCTCCTCCTCGACGATGGCCTCCTCGTCATACTGAGGCCAGGGGGTCTTGATGACGCTTTCGTCGTGCCCCACGGCCTCCCAGAGTTCCTCGGCGATGTGGGGGCAAAAGGGGGAGAGGAGCACGATAAGTGCTTCGACAGTCTCCCGCCAAACCGAGGTGGCCTGAGGTGTTGCCTCGATACCATCCTTAGTCTGGTAGATATGGTTCACCAGCTCCATGATGGCGGCAATGGCGGTGTTGAAATGAAACCGCTCGATATCCTCTGTCACTTTTTTGATGGTCTTATGCGCCTTGTGACGCAGCTCTCCCAGCTCAGGGGGAAGGTCAGCCGTGATTACGGATGAGGGCTGCCCGGCGATGCTGTCCCTTAATTCATAGACCAGCCGCCACACCCGATGAAGAAAACGATAACCGCCCTCTACCCCTTCTTCCTGCCACTCCAGGTCCTTTTCCGGTGGGGCGGCGAAGAGGCTGAAGAGGCGGGTGGTATCGGCCCCGTATCTGTTGATCATATCTTCGGGGTCCACGATATTCCCCTTGGACTTGGACATCTTTGCCCCGTCCTTGATCACCATCCCTTGGGTAAGCAGGTTGATGAAGGGCTCATCCAAGGATACCATGCCTATATCCCTCAACACCTTGGTGAAGAAGCGAGAGTAGAGCAGGTGGAGGATGGCGTGTTCTATCCCCCCGATGTACTGATCCACGGGCATCCAGTATTCCAGCCGCTTTCTATCGAGGGGCCCCTGGTCGTAATCGGGGCAGGTGTAGCGGTCAAAATACCAGGAAGACTCCACAAAGGTATCCATGGTATCCGTCTCTCTTTTGGCCGCCCCTCCGCAGGCCGGGCAAGTGGTCTCGACAAAGGAGCGCAGGTCTGGTAGCGGC
>MGQF01000036.1 GCA_001797745.1 Deltaproteobacteria bacterium RBG_13_52_11 | reverse complement strand
CTTGCGCTGCTCGTCGCGGAAGAGCGACTTCAAGGAGTAGGGGGAAGAACCAAAGTGTTTGTCCATCAATCGAATTGTTTTAGGCAAATCCCCTTCATCGAAGGGGTCGCAGATCTCATGCGTCATGGCTTGGTAGGCTTCTTCCCCCTGATAGTCTCCTACACCACAGTTCATGGTGTGGTCGCCCCAGTGTAAGACGCCGAAACAGAGATCGGCTGCCTCTCGCGTGATCTCGGAGGTTACAATCGCCCGTCCCCACACGAGCTTTGCCCTTCCTGCCTCGGAGCTTTGGCAATCCTTCCGTTCGACCGTATAGCAATAGACCGAGGTCCGTTCAGCGCATTCTTCAAAGAGTGAGCATATAGCATAGTGGGCGCCGACATCCTTCAGATCAGCCATAGCTGGTTTGATAAGTTGCTCGTAGATATGACGGCCGTTTCCATACGCAGGGATGTTACTCTTGGCCTGTTCCAGGAGCGCCAGAAACTGTGGTTCCGTACCGTCGCCGAAGATTTCCTGGGCAAGCTGTACCGCACGTCCGGCATATTGCATGATCTGGATGGTCTCGATGCCCGATAGATCGTCAAAAAACCATCCACAGCTCGTGTACATGAGCAGGGTGTGCCGTTGCAGTTCCATGAGTTTGAACACCGCGGTCCGCTCTGCATCGTTCAACGCCCTGATGGCGTGCTCATTGAAGAATCCATCCATGCCCTCAGGCGATCGGTTGAGGATAATCTGGATGTAGGCGTCTCGCGTTGCCCAGGGATCCTTTACGAAGGAACGTGACCGTTCTTCGAAGGCAGGTGCCAGGGTGTCTCTCAGCCAATTAAGGGCCGCTCGCAACGGCGCGCGCCAGGCCTGACGCCATCCGGGATGCCCTCCGGTATTGCACCCGCAGTCGCTACGCCACCGCTCGACCCCATGGATGCAACTCCATGAGGTGTTTTCAAAGATCTCGACCTCATGGCTGGGGGGATGCTTTTCCAGATATTCCCCATAGTTAGTCAGGTGTACGCCATCCTTTGACTCAATGGCGTGAATAGCGTATGCCAAGGCCATGTCACCGAAACGGTGATGGTGCCCATAGGTCTCGCCATCCGAAGCGATGTGGACGAGGTGGGAGCCTTCTTCCTGGTCAGAGAAGGTACCCATCAACCGTACGGCCAGTGTTTCACCACTTTTTAGAAGGTCGCCAAAAGCGACGTCATGCGATATCGGACCGTCGTAGAAGAAGAGCGCAGTCGCCTTTCCTGACGGGAGCTTACAGTGGTAAGGCATCGTGGGATCGATCTTTCCACCGCTGACATCTTTCCATTCTTTTTCGCCAAACTTCCGCACCTGTTTGGCCTGGTGCGGAGCGAGGATGGTAAAGGTTATTCCATGGTCAGCAAGTATCTCCAGGGTCTCGATGTCCACCGCGGTTTCCGGCAGCCACATTCCTTCCGGCGTTCTCCCAAAGCGATATTCAAAGTCTTTGATTCCCCAGATTACCTGTGTGCGTTTGTCCCTACTGTTAGCGAGGGGCATGATCACATGGTTGTATGCCTGGGCCAGGGCCGATCCGTGTCCTGCAAAGAGCTTCTGGCTTTCTCGGTCCGCCTCTAAAATTGCGCCATAGACTTCTGGCGCGCTTTTCTCCATCCACGCAAGCAGGGTTGGACCGAAATCGAAGCTGATTTTTGTGTAGTTGTTGACCATGCGGGCAATCTTTCCTTCTTTATCCAGGATACGCGAGATTGCATTGGGGGCGTAGCATTCTGCTGTAATTTTTTCGTTCCAATCGTGGTACGGATAGACAGCATCCTGGAACTCGATTGCCTCGAGCCATGGATTTTCACGGGGTGGTTGGTAAAAGTGACCGTGGATGCAAATAGAGCGATCCATTATCATTGCTCCCGTTTTTATAGGGCGATACCGAAGGATTTTATCGTTAACTTCACAACGCTGTCTATTGCTTCAGGGAGAGAAGCTCCGAGCCCCTCTTGGGGGGAGTCAAGCCCTTTCCTCCTCCTCACGCGGGAGATCAATATATCAACTCGTGTCACGTGCATCAAAGTTCATGACCCGGATGCCTTATTATACCACTAAAAGGCCTTGATACAGGAGCTTTTAAAGGTCACATAGACAAGGGATCCGATGGTTAACCGCATCTCCTGGGAAGATCTCTTGGTGATCTTTACCTTTAATTTTTCACCTATATCGACAGACAAACTTACGAGATCCCCTTCATCAGTTACTTGGGAAATGGTGCCGGCAAAGGAGTTGCGGGCACTGGTTGCAAGTGGTTTATGAGAGACGATGATGTCTTCGGGGGGGATGGATATGTGGCTAACGGTATCTCTTATAGGTGGAAGGACAACCTGTATCTTCCCCGTATCGAACAGGAAGAGGTCTGGGTCTTTCCTTACGATTCGACCCTTAAACAGGTTTTCCATGGGAGATGCGGAGATCATCCCATCAAAGAGATAGATCACCTCATCGGAAAGACGATGGACTTGGTTTACGTCGTGGGTGGCCAATATGATGGTGATGCCAAGTTTCTCATTCAATCCCTTCAAAATGATCTCGAGTTGTTCAACGCCGTGCCGATCGACATTGGCAGTCGGTTCATCGAGGAGCAAGACCTGGGGATCAAGGGCGAGTGCCCTGGCGATGGCCACCCGTTGCGCCTCCCCCCCTGATAACTCGCGCGCCATCCTCTTGCCAAAACCCGACAATCCCACCAAATCGAGACACGCTTTCGCCTTCACTCTCATCTGCTCCCCTTTTACCTTCCGCATTTTCAGGCCGTATGCGACATTCTTCCCCACCGTGGTGCTGAAGAGATAAGGATTCTGCGTTATGAGGGTTACGTTCTTTCTGAGCTGATTCTTATCCATGCTATCGATGTCCGTCCCCTCCCAATATATCGTGCCGGAAGTAGGGGGGATGAGAAAGGCGAGTATGGAAAGCAACGTGCTCTTACCAGCCCCGTTAGGCCCCATGATCCCGTAAATACCCCCCTCCTTGATAACGAGATGAGAGATGCCGAGGACTTGGGTGTCGTTATACGATTTGGTAATATCGCGAAGTTCAAAAAGGGAAGACATATCCTATCCCCTCTTCGCCTGAAAATAGTGAAACAGGATATTCACGGAGAAGGCCACTGCGAGGAGGATAAACCCCAAGGATAAGGCGAAGGCGAATTCTCCCTTGGACGTCTCCAGGGCAATGGCAGTGGTCATGATCCTCGTGTAGCCTTTTATATTGCCCCCCACCATCATGGCCGCGCCCACTTCTGCGATGACCCGGCCGAAGCCCGCGATCACCGCGCCTATGAGGGCGAACCTTGACTCCGCGAAGACGGTCAGCGCCGTCCGCACAGGGCCCGCACCCAACGTCATGGCAGTCCATTTTACCCGGGGGTCCATCACCTGGATGGCTGATATGGTGAGGGCCACGATAATGGGGGTGGCTAGGATGAACTGGCCGATCACCATGGCCGGAGGGGTGAAGAGGAGGCTGAGGGGACCGAGGGGCCCTTGTCTGGACAGCAGGGAGTACAGGAAGAGCCCCACCACCACCGTCGGGAGCGAAAGGAGCGTATTAAAAAATGTGATAGTAGGCCTCTTGAGGGGGAACTCATGGGTGCTGATCAAAAAACCCAAGGGGATCCCGACGAAGGAGGCAAGCGCGGTTGCCGTGAGGGAGATCCTGAGAGAGAGTAGGACGGTGCGGCAGACCTCATGGTCCACGCTGATGATGAGGCGGATGGCTTCTTTTATCCCCTCCCAGAGGTATTCCATATCTATCTTGGGCTTTTGATGGCGTCGGGATAGAAGAGGGGAACGCCGTATTTTCCCTTCCCGAAGTCTGCGATGATCCTCTGCCCCTCTTGGGACGTCACCCACCCGATCAGGGCCATTGC
This sequence comes from Deltaproteobacteria bacterium RBG_13_52_11, assembly GCA_001797745.1. GTDB lineage: Bacteria > Desulfobacterota > B13-G15 > B13-G15 > RBG-16-54-18 > RBG-13-52-11. The sequence continues at coordinate 11,222 of MGQF01000036.1, read as the reverse complement.
TAAGATATAGTTCACGTGGGGTTGGCGAGCGGGGTTCACCGCGATTATCCCGTAGGGGTTAAAAAGGGTGGGGTCACCCTCGAAGAGGATGGGAAGGTTGATCTTCCCTTCCTTCTGGAAGGCGAGATAGGTTCCCTTGTCGGTGAGGGTATAGGCCCCCTTTTCGTGGGCCATGATGAGCACCTCTCCCATCCCCATACCTGTTTCGATATACCATCTCCCTGATGGTCTGACCCGTGCCTTTACCCACAGGGAGAGCTCTTTGCTGTGGGTCCCTGATTGATCCCCCCGGGAGACAAAAGGGGCTCTTTTATGTGCTATCAGCTTGAAGGCCTCAGCTGCCGTCTTGGCCTTGCCTATCCCGGCTGGGTCGGCGTTGGGACCGATGATGACGAAATCGTTGTGCATGACGTCGCGACGGTTGACCCCATACCCATCAGCGACGAATTTGTCCTCGAGTTCCCTCTCGTGCACTAACACGACGTCGACGTCACCATTTTCACCGAGCTTCACGGCCTTGCCCGAACCGACTGAGATGACATCCACCTTTACGTTGAACTGCTTTTCAAAGGGGGGAAGCAGTACATCGAGGAGACCTGAATTCTCGGTGCTCGTGGTGGTGGAGAGCCGCAGCCTTTCCTCGGCCAAAATGGCTGGGGCGGAGAGCAAGAGGAGCAAAAGAACGATCAAGATACCTTTTCCCATAGTTTTTATCCGCATGGCTCACCTCCGAAGATATGTAGCAGTAATTTTATATTACTGTGTAAAAAAGTCAATGCAAGTAATTTTGTGTTATTATTTGTTTATTTTGTTACTTTTTTATATATTTTGACGGCGTCGAGATTTTATGATAAGTAATACCCATGGAAGAACTTCTCACCACAAAAGAACTGGCCGATTTCCTTCGCCTCAATGAGAAAAAGGTGTATCAGCTCATCAGGGGAGGGGGTATCCCCCACGTGAGGATTGCAGGGAAATGGCTCTTCCCCAAAGAGCATGTCATGCGCTGGATCGATGAAAGGGTACAGCGCGAGCGAAATATTCTCATAGTAGGGAGTGACGATATCCTCCTGGCACGGTTGTTGGCCCTCTATTCCCGGGAGCAATTCCCCCAGTCCCTTGCCTTCTATTCCTCTGTGGGGAGCATGAGGGGCATCGAGGCCCTTGCGCACAAGAAGGGGCAGGTGTGTTGCGTGCATCTCTTGGATGTGGAGACGGGGGAGTATAATCTCCCCTTTCTCAACAGGCACCTTGCACCTCAGAAGTACGTCGTCGTCAATCTGTGTTACCGAAGACAAGGTCTTATACTTCACAAGGGCAATCCCCTGGGGATCAAGGACTTAGAGGATGTGGTTAAAAAGGGTGTGCGGTTCATCAATAGGAATGAAGGATCTGGCACAAGGGTCCTCCTCGAATATCTTTTAGGAAAAAAGGGGTTAGCGGAAAAAGAGATTGTCGGTTTTGCCAATGAGGTTGATACTCACGTGGAGGTGGCTTTGAAGGTCTTGTTTGGAGAGGCGGATGTGGGTCTGGGGATAGAGTATGTGGCCCATCTCTTCCCCCTCGACTTCATCCCCCTCCAGGAGGAGCGTTTTGACCTGGTTGTTCCAAAGGAGCTATGGCCCACACAGCTTATGAAGGGCTTTCTCTCCTACGTAGACCCCCTGCCGATTCAGAGACTTATTCATACCCTCCCTGGCTACAATCTCAAGGATACCGGGAAGGTCATCTTTGAAAGTTAAGGGGGCTCCTCACAACCCTGGCGCCTATCCCCAGGTGACGAGTAATCCCTGGGAATAGTGAGAGGACATCAGGTGGGAGTGGTGGGGTGAGATGCGGATATGGTACCCGAACTTGCCCGTTTGCCTGCACAACAGCGTTGAGCGAAAGAGATAAACGCCGTTTTCAGATTGGACGGGCTCCATAAGGAGGAGCCTTCGATTGTCAAGCCTCCCCTCTGGGTCGAGTTGCCCGTAGTAGACTTCTACCTTGACGTCTTCCGGCATCAATTCGCCGAGATGAACCAAGGCCGTTATCTTTAATTTCTCTCCTATTGCCAACTCCGCAGGACCTTCTTGTTTCACATCCACGATCGACACATTTGCCCAGTTTGCCTCGATCTTACGGTACCATTCAGCCAGGGCCTTGGCCTCGGTCATGTGTTGTGCTGAAAGTCCCTCCGTATAGGTTTGAGCTGGCCGGTAGAACCATTCCGCATATTCCTCCAGCATCCGATGGGTGTTGAACCGAGGGCAAAGGGATATCATAGAGGTCTTCATTTTTTTGATCCAATTTCTCGGCAGTCCATTGAGCCCGCGATCGTAGAAAAGGGGGATTGTATCACGCTCCAAGAAGCTGTAGAGGGACTTACTCTCAATCTCATCCTGGTAGTTGATATCGTCGTAATCCTTGTCGCTTCCGATGAGCCATCCTACCTCGGGCTGATACGCCTCCGCCCACCACCCATCCGAGGTGCTCATATGGAGGGCCCCATTGGCGACTGCCTTCATGCCGCTCGTACCGCAGGCCTCATTGGGACGTCTCGGGGTGCTGAGCCAAACATCGGCCCCCTCCACGAGATAGCGCGCCATCTCGAGGTCGTAATCTTCGATAAAAACCACATGCCTCCGAAAACGTTCTTCCCTGGTAAGGGCGATGATCTCCCTGATCAGCTTCTTCGCCAGATCATCTCCCTGGTGTGCCTTTCCGGCGATGATGACCTGGGTGGGACGAGCGGGGTGGTTCACGATCTGGGCGAGCCTGTCCGGGTCTTTGAACAAGAGGGTGGGCCTCTTATAGGACGCCATCCGCCGAGCCCAGACAATGGTCAAGGCATCGGGGTTTAAGACCTCCTCGGCCTGAGCAATCTCCACAGCCGAAGCCCCCCTCCTGATACACTGTTCACGCAGGCGCCTGCGGCAGAAGGAGATAAGGTTAAAACGCCTCCTCTCCTTAACACCCCACAGTCCTTCATCAGGGATCTTTGCCGCCCTCTTCCAAACCTTTACGTTATCCGGGTCTTCTGACCAGTGAGGTCCGAGATATTGGCTATAGAGCGAAGAAGCATCAGGGGAGATCCACGAGGGGATGTGGATGCCGTTGGTTACGGACTTTATAGGGACATCTTCAACAGGTATGGCGGGCCAGAGTTGATGCCAGAGCTTTTGAGAGACCCTCTGGTGGAGTTGGCTGACAGCGTTAATATGTCCTGAGAGCTTCATCGCCAGGATATTCATGCAGAAGGGTTCTGAAGCGTTTCCGGGTTCTCGACGACCGAGGCCGAGCAGGGTATTGATGGGTATATCAAGAGCAGGGAGATAATGGGCGAAGTAGCCCTTGATGAGTCTGGGATCAAACACCTCGATCCCCGCCGGTACAGAGGTGTGGGTGGTAAAACACGTGCCGGCCATGACCGTTAGAAGGGCGACATCAAACGATACCCCCTCCTCTTCCTGGAGCAATCGGATGTGTTCCAATCCCGCAAAAGCGGGATGACCCTCGTTTATGTGGTAGATGGTGGGGTTGAGACCCAGGGCCCGCAGGGCCCGCACGCCGCCGATCCCCAACAATATTTCTTGCTTGAGACGCATATCCCGTTCATCGGCATAGAGGCGGATGGTGATCTGCCGGATATAGGGAGGATTTTGAGGGATATTGGTATCGAGGAGGTAGAGCGGGACACGCCCTACATCGACCCGCCATATCTGGACCACGGCCTTTTCATCGTTAAGCTCAACCTCAATAGTGAGGGGCATACCGTCAGGGCCCTTCTCCAGACGAAGCGGCATATGGTAGAAGTCTATTTCAGGGAGGACCTCCCGCTGTTCCCCCTCGAAGGTGAGCACTTGACGGAAGGCGCCGTATTGATAGAGCAGCCCTATGCCCACCATGGGGAGGTTAAGGTCACTGGCTGATTTCAGGTGATCGGCCGCCAGCACCCCCAGGCCTCCGTGGAAGAAGGGGAGGCAGTCGGTCAATCCATATTCAGCCGAGAAATAGGCGATGAGAGACTTCGGCCGTAGCGGATGATAGTCGGTAAAATGAGGCCGTGCAAGGTACCCCTTAAAATCTTCATAGACCCTCTCCATAGAGGCCAGAAATGCCCCGTCGCTCTCCACCTCGTCCATACGGTCGGGGTTTAAGCGGGAGAGCAGAAGGACAGGATTGTGTCGGGTTTCATCCCAGAGGTAAGGGTCCAGGCGTTGGAAAAGCTCCGCCGCCTCTACGTTCCAAGAGAACCAGAGGTTATAGGCCAACTGTTCGAGGGGTTTTAGCCGTTCGGGTATTTTGGCGAAGACGGTGAAGAAATGGGTATTCCCTTCCATATCCAGGGCATGATACCATAACGCCTCATGAGTTCAATGAGAATGTTTGTGCTGTTGAGATGCCTCTGATATCATAATCACTTGTGATACGGAGGATTGAATAGACCGATCAAGGACAGGGGCAGCCCTGGGGAAGGGTCCATAGTGATCGGGGTTTGTTTGGAAAGGAGTGGAGGTCGTGTACAATGAGATCAGAAAAGGGGTAATTCCTGCAGCGGGTCTGGGGACGAGGTTTCTTCCGGCGACCAAGGTAGTCCCCAAAGAGCTCTTGCCCATCGTAGACAAGCCCACTATCCAATATATCGTCGAGGAAGCCGTGGCCTCAGGGATTGAGCAGGTCATCCTCATTACCGCCCGTGGAAAAGGGGCCGTTGAGGATCACTTCGATGTCTCCGTTGAGTTGGAAGAAGTCTTAAAGAGGCAGAAGAAAGAGGATTTGCTGCAGATGGTCAAGGAACTATCCGAGATGGTGAGGATGGTGGCGATCCGCCAAAAGGAGCCCAAAGGCTTAGGACATGCTGTCCTGTGCGCCCGTGAGGCAGTGGGGGAGGAACCCTTTGCCGTCCTCTTGGGTGACGACATTGTGGATGCCGAACCTCCCTGTCTTGCCCAGATGGTAGAGGTCTCCCGCCAAAAGGGTGGGGGGGTAATTGCCCTGCAGCGTGTCCCCGAGACCGAGACACACCTCTATGGGATCATCCGTGGAGAGCGGGTGGATGAGCGGGTCTATCGGATCCAGGAGATGGTGGAGAAGCCCAAACCCGATCAAGCCCCCTCGAACCTGGCCGTTATTGGGAGGTATGTCCTTCCCCCGGAGATTTTCCCTATCCTGGAGAATACCCCTCCTGGCAAGGGTGGGGAGATCCAGTTGACCGACGCCCTGCAGGTGCTGGCCCGTAGAATGCCTTTGTACGGATATGAATTCGTAGGAGATCGGTACGATGCCGGGGATAAGTTCGGCTATCTCCAGGCCAACATCGCCTTCGCCCTCAAGCGCCCTGAGATGGCTGGGAGGTTGAAGGAGTTTCTCAAAGAGGTCATTCGTTAGTTGTAGCCGAATGGGTGCTGGGCGATATTGTTCCGCTCGAGGAATGGGAGAAAAACCATCTCCTTCAGTTAGATTTTACCTGCCACAAGCCATCCCGGCTTGTCGGGATGGTAGTTGACCTATACAACTGGGTTCCGGATTATTGGGGATGATTATCTCCTCCCTCAAGACGAGAAGGCACGTGCCATGTTCTATTGAGTCTTCTGATCGTAATCGAAGCTGTGGGTCACTATGATCCCCGATTCATCGACATGATAGCGGCTCCTATCCCTCTCCTGATCGTAGCCAATCTCCTCTCTCCTCTTGATGACATTTCCGTGATCGATGATGGCCCGACGTACCCTTGCCCCTTCTTCAATCACCGTATGTCCGAGGATCACCGAATCCTCCACCTTGGCATTGCTGGCGATGTACACATTTCTTCCAATGATGGAGTCACGGACATAGCCGCCGGCGATGATGGAACCTCCCACCACGAGCGAGTTCTCCACAAACCCTGCCTTACCACTGGTATCTACCACCACTTTAGCAGGGGGATCGTGATGTTTGACTGAACGTATGGGCCAGTCGGGGTTGTACAGGTTCAGGTGGGGTAAGGGGTTCTTCAGGTCCATATTGGCATCATAGAAGCTCTTGATGGTCCCCACATCCCGCCAATAGTCGTTGGGACCGGACAAACCCGGGACTTCATTGCGGCAGAAGTTATAGGCATAGATGCGTCTGGTTTCGTAGATCTTGGGGAGGATGTCCCGGCCGAAGTCGTGGCTGCTCTGCGTATCGGCGGTATCTGCCGCCATTTCTTCAATCAGTACGTCGGTGTTAAATATGTAGTTCCCCATGGAGACCAGGCCCTTGTCTGGTTGGCCGGGGATGGGGGTAGGGTGAGGGGCCTTTTCTTGAAAGTCGGTGACCCGCCATTGCTCATCCACCACCACGACCCCAAGCTGACCGCACTCGGTTATGGGATAGGGGATTGTGGCGATGGTGATCTCTGCCCCCTTTTCCAGGTGGTAGTTAATCATCTGGCTCACATCCATAAAATAGACGTGATCCGCCCCAAACACCAGGACCAGATCAGGTTTCGTTTGTTGGATAAGATAGATATTTTGAAAGATCGCATCAGCCGTCCCCCGATACCAGGTTTCACCCACGCGCATCTGCGCAGGGACGGGGAGGATAAAGAGGCCCTCTATAGGATACGTCCCCACCCATCCTTGTTGCAGATGTCTTAACAGGGATTGGGCCTTGTACTGGGTCAGGACATAGATCTGGTGTGTCTTGGAATTGACCAAATTGCTGAGGACGAAGTCGATCAGGCGATACATCCCTCCGAATGGGACGGCGGGTTTAGCGCGTTGCTCGGTCAAAGGGTAGAGGCGTTCCCCCTTTCCCCCAGCGAGCACCATGGCCAAGGCCTTTACATCCTTCTTCCTCATGGTCGGGATCCATTGATATTATACTCAAAAAACCAGCGCCAATCCAGTTCGGGAAAGAGGTCGTCTCTCCGCTTACAGTCCGACAAAAAGTTTCGGGCTCCCTCCGAGAGTTCACCCGTTTGCAGGTACTCCCTGGTAGTAGATATCAGTTGCCTCAGCCAATCGTAGTGGGTGCTGAAGCGCAGTTCGGCGTAATCACGGGCACTGACCGTGCTGATGAGAAATTGCCAATCAGAGCTCTGCAACAGGAGGAGTTCCCTGAGGGATTGGCAGATCAGCTCCTGTAAGGTCGTATCAACTGGCAGCCTTCCCTTGACTCCTTTCAAACTCCGCAGCGACTGTTCCATCTCATAGATGTGCTCCCAGGTCCAGACCGTATCCTGATTGAGCCAGATAAAGTGATATCCCCCTTCCCCCCATGAACCCTCGGGGAGTTGCATGACTAACGAGGGGGGATTTGCTTCGAGGTATTCATTGCAGGTGGTAGTTAATATCCCCTTATCCTCAGCCAGTAGCCTCAAGACCAAGGCCAGCCATTCTGGTCCTTCAAACCACCAGTGACCGAAGAGTTCCATATCGTACGGTGCACACATTATCCCCCTTTCCCCTGTCTCGTTGTGATATTTGTCGAGTTGCCCTTTGATAAGGCCCACAAAGTGCTCTGCATGGGCCCTCAGCCGCTCTTTAGCCCTCTCCGGCACATAGGGATCCTTTTCGGCGAGATCAGATTTGCTCTTTGTGATCCGCCAGTATCTGATCCCCCCCGGGAAATGTTTTTTATGGAATTCAAGATACCAGTAATCCCCTGGATATCCGTGTTCAGCGCTCCAGACCTGCAGGGCAGTGTGTGGGTCTCTGGTAAAAAAGGCGGCGGCCTTGTCCAGGTCACCCGTGGAGCTGACGCAGTAGGATTGATAGGGGGAGCGTTTCTCTGCCGGTGGCAAAGGTTCCTGACCCTGTTGAGATTGGAGCCAAAGACGACGCAACATGGGAAAGCGCTCCAAGTAGGTACCGATGGCCTTTCCGCCTGCCAGCAGATGGGTGTCCACCACAAAGAAAAGCAGCTTGTGAGCTGCCAGGTGTTCTTCTATCCCCTTCCTTTCCACCGGTGCCTTGTACAGGGGGGTGGAGAAAGGGGGCTCCCAGGGATAGCGAGGACGATAGGCGCACTCGGGCAACCATATACCGTGGGGAGCTCGTCCGAAATGGCGCTCATACGTGGCCTTCCCCTGACTTAGTTGGAGATTGATTGATTCCTCCAGCCCCAAGAGCGGCAGATACCCATGGGTGGCAGCACAGGTCATGATTTCTATATAGCCATCCTCTTGGAGTCCCCGGAAGGCGGCCAGGATGTCTTCTTTTATCTCATCGTGATAGAAACGGAGGGTTTCAACAAAGTAGTCCTCCCAGAACTGGGCCAGGCCTGCCATGTGGTCCTGGTCCGTCTTCTTGAAGTATGCCTTATCCTCCTGCGCGCTGTCGATCCTCGCCCGCAGATAGCGCTTAAACTCATCCTTGAACAGGGGATGGGAGAGTTGTTCAGCCAGTACAGGGGTGATGTCGATAGTCAGATGAAAATCGACCCCTTCCTTTTTCAGACGATAAAACTCCCTGAGGAGAGGTATATAAGAGTAAAGGGAGGCCTCACTTAACCAGTCCATCCCATGAGGCCACTGGCCATGGTTCAGGACATAGGGGAGGTGTCCGTGCAGGACAAAGGTAAAATAGCCTCTTTGCGCCATAGGAACTCCTTTGGTTACTACCCCTCGATTCCCCTGAGAGGGTTTGTCGAATTCATCGGTGATATAATTACGGACTAGGAGGAGACGTCTTTCCCCATCCCCGGAGAGATCTCGCCATTGTAATCCCCCTCGTTGAAGAATACCAACTCCCACTGGTCATTGGCCTCGCTATACCTCAGGATGTAGATATTCGCATCCTCGGCCAAGACCTTGAAATAGGTGTGATCAGACCCATACCATTGGTCCATTATCTCCTTGACCTTCATCTTCTTCTTTCCCAGAGAGAAGGCCAAAGGCCTCTGGTTGGCCTTGTACCCGGAATAGCATTCGACCTTTACCCCTTCGGTCATCTTCATCTCACCTATTTTTATGATGGCTCTTTTACGCCCCATTGTCAATGGTATCACAATGGGTTGATTGCGATGGATAAGGTACGCAGAAAATAGACCCTCAATATTGCCTCTCCCCCTGGGGGAGAGGATGAAGGTGAGGGGGAAACATTATAGCCACCCTCACCTGCCGCCTTGCGGCATCCCGTATTCTCTGATTTGTGCAAAGCGGAGCGGGACCGACCCTCTTCCCGTCCTTATGGAGCCGGGGAGAGGTGGTCTGTATATACCATGTTCATCGTTTGTGGGTGACGAAAGGGTCATGGAGAATTATAATGCATTTAAGGTGTTTTGTTGTCCATGAGAGGCCTCTGTGATAAGATACGTGTTGAAAGAGGGGATCTTCTGAGACTTCAGGAGGAGTGCCATGCGAATTGCTTTCCCAGAGAGGTTGCGTACCCTTCGGATTCCTTTCCCAGAGAAGTTGCGCACCCTGAAATTAAATAGAGATAACCCGTGGCTCATGGGGATGATCGGCGTGGCTATCGGGGCCTTTTTGACTGCGATTGTCCTCTTGGTTGTATTTGGGCTGAGAGAGCGGCAGATGTATGCATCTACACGAATCACCTCCTTAGATATCGCCGATCAATTGTTAAAGAAAAACATGGCCGCGGATGCGCTGGCGATATACAAAGAAGTCTTACGGAGGGTATCGGGGAAAGGGGATCCTAAGCTCTATGGCTACATTAAGAATAACGAGGGAGTCTGCTATTATACATTAGCTCTCATCGAAGATAAGGAGGCTAACCTCATCAAGGCTATCAGCGCCTTTGAAGAGGCCTTGCAAATCAGGACCGAGGAGCGGTATCCCCTCGAGTATGCTGCCACCCAGAACAATCTCGGGGCAGCCTACTGGAAACTTTCTGAGGTCAAGGGCAAGGAAGAGAACCTGGCCAAGGCCGTCAGTGCCTATGAGGAGGCCCTGCGGGTCAGGACCCTTGAAGCGTATCCCCTTGATTATGCCGCCACCCAAGATAATCTCGGAACAGTCTACTGGGATCTTGCCGCAATCAGAGACAAAGAGGCGAATTTGGCCAGGGCCGTCAGTGCCTATGAGGAGGCCCTGCGGGTATACACCCTTAAGGAATACCCTGTCGGCTATGCTACGACAAAGGACCATCTCGGTACTGCTTACAGCGCCCTTGCAGAGTTCAGTACAAAGGAGGAAACCTTGGCCAGGGCTATTAGTGCCTATGAGGAGGCCCTGCGGGTATACACCCCTGAGCTCTATCCGATTGATTATGAGATGGTGCAGAACAACCTCGGCACTGCCTACAGCGCCCTCGCAGAGGTGAGGGATAGAGAGGCCAATCTGGCCAAGGCCGTCAGTGCCTATAACAAGGCCTTGAGGGTATACACTCAAGAGCAATATCCAGCAGGTTATGCTGCCACCCTGAACAACCTTGGTAACGCCTTCCGAGGTCTTGCAAAGGTCAAGGACGAGGAGTTGAATTTAGTGATGTCCATCGGTGCCTATGAGGAGGCCCTACGGATCAGGACCCTTGAACGATACCCCGTTGATTATGCCGCTACCCAGAACAATCTCGGTACTGCCTACTGGGGGCTTTCCGAGATAAGGGGCAGGGAGGAAAATTTGGCCAAGGCCATTGCTGCCTATAAGGAGGCCCTGCGGGTCAGGACCATGGAGCAGTACCCCCTGGACTATGCCGCTACCCAGAACAACCTCGGTGCTGCCTACTGGACCCTTTCCGAGGTCCGGGATAAGGCAAAGAATTTGGCCAGGTCCATCGATGCCTATAAGGAGGCCCTGCGGGCGTATACCCTGGAGGGGTATCCGGTGGATTATGCGATGATCCAGAATAACCTCGGTGCTGCCTGCTGGACCCTTTCCGAGGTCAGGGACAAAGGGGAGAACCTGGCCAAGGCCGTCATGGCTTACGAAGAGGCCCTGCGGGTGTATACCGTGGAGGGGTATCCGGTGGATTATGCGATGATCCAGAATAACCTCGGTGCTGCCTACCGGACCCTTGCCGAGGTCAGGGATAGGAAGGGGAATCTGGCCAAGGCCGTTAGTGCCTATGAGGAGGCCCTCAAGATTTATACCGCCGCGAAATACCCGCTCTACCACAAACGGGTGACAGCAAGTTTGGAGCTGATCAGACAAATGATGCGATGATGGGCGTTAAGTACGTTAAATCTTTCTAGTTCCTCTCCCCAATCGGGGAGAGGGTTGGGGTGAGGGGAACCTGCCAGGTAAAAGCTTCGGCGAGATCTTCTTCAGCTTCCGGCCTGATTATGAGCTTATATTTCATTTCCCTTGA
>MGQF01000035.1 GCA_001797745.1 Deltaproteobacteria bacterium RBG_13_52_11 | reverse complement strand
CTTCCCTAACTCCTACCCCTCTACTGTACCTCATTTCTGTCTCATATGTATCTGGACCAGTTCAGGTGGCCACCCTTGACTTTTAGCCTCCATCTGGTTATGGTGATGGCTCTCGCAATTGGCCTCAAGGTACAGATGGAATATTTGCTTACGCTGGATAGAGCGGCCTTCTTATGGATCAACAATCAATGGGCCACCCCCTACCTGGACATCTTCTTTCCCATCATAACATGGCTGGGCAACGGCTGGATCATCATCTCGATGGTAGTCATCTTCTTCGCCTTGAAGAGGCCGGCCTTTCTGCGCCAACACCTTCCCTGGCTGATTGCCGTCATGCTCTTGGGCGGGCTTTGCATCTTCGCGTTAAAAAAGATGATCCCGAGACCCCGTCCCTTGAGCGACTTTGCCCCCCTCATCGAGGCAGGAAAGGTCCATATCCACGTTTTGGGACAGCAACTGTGGTATCGCTCTTTTCCCTCCGGTCACGCGCAGACCGCCTTTGCTGCAGGGACCTACCTTTCCCTCCTTCTGCCCAGGTGGACCCTTCTCTTTCTCTCCTTGACCATGGGGGTGGGGCTTTCTCGGATCTACATGGGGGCGCACTTCCCCCTCGACTGCATCATAGGGGGTTTGATAGGGGCCGTTCTTGCTTTAGGGGCATGGCTGGTGAGAAAAAAGGTGCTAAAACCCTCCGCTCCCCTTCAATCGTAGAAGGGTTACCATGAAGGTAAGAAGAAAAAAACGGGGATGGAAACGGTTGTGGTGGGAGATCCGTTATTGGCTCGCCAGCGTTGCCTTAAGGGGTTTAGTCCAATTGATCCGCTTTATTCCATTTAGGTTGACATTCTCTGCCATAGAGGGTATCGGGAGAAGGATCGCCTGGCGTTTCGCTGGTAAGTACAAAAAGAAGATGCTGGACAATCTCACCTCCACTTATCACAATTCCTTGACGGATGAAGAAAAAGAGCGCATAGCCCAGGAAAGTTTTCGCACAATGCTCACGGGATTTATCGAGACCTTTTATTGTGTCCACTTTTATGACAAGAAGTTCGACCCCATTATAGTGCTTGAAGGGAGAGAAAACCTCGAGCAGGCCTTGGCCCTGGGTAAAGGTGCCCTCGCCGTCAGCGCCCACCTCGGCACCTTCACCCTCTTGGGGGCGAAGTTAAACGCCAGCGGCTTTCACCTTACGTGGATCATGGGCGGCCAGCCCCATCCCCGGCTCGCGCAGGTGTGGAGCAAGATGGGAGAGCGCGTAGGGACCGGGTTCATCATCCTTGATTCATTGTTCAGGTTCCATAGAGAGGTCTTGCGCGTCCTGCGCAAGGGGGAGATCATGGGTTTTATCTGCGATGAAAACCAAAAACATGGCGGCGTGGAGGTGGAATTTCTCGGGCGCGTCATGGCCCTGCCTGTGGGGCCGGCCGTCTATCACCTGAAGACCGGGGCCCCCATCCTCCCCATGTTCATCCTCCGCCAGAAAGACGGAGGGCATAAAGTCATCATCGCCCCTCCCTTAGAGATTCAGCTCAGCGGCGATGAGGAGCGAGATATATTCACCATTGTTACAGAGATTGCCCGCGTCATGGAATCCTATATAAAAAAATACCCAGGTCAGTGGTCTTGGATCAGCAAGAGACGCATCCGTACCCGAACGAGACGAAAAACCTTCCTGGAGGGAGGGGAAACCCCTCTTTCTTGATCTTTTCCTCGGCTCCAAAGACACACGGTGCAAAGATCCTACCAATCAAATTATAATTAATTAAAGATTAGATTAATTCTTGACAAAGAAATCCTTTTATGTTAAGAGGGTAACGTGAGAACAATGAGCTTAGAGGTGAAGAAGGCAGAGCTCAAAGAGCGGGGGATTCTATTGACCATTCAAAGGTCCGCGGTCCTTGACTTTCTCCACGGCAACACCCAACATCCCACGGCCGAAGAGATCTACCAAGCCCTCAGGGGGCTGTATCCCGCCCTGTCCCGGGCCACGGTCTACAACACCCTTGATCTCTTTAAACAGCACGGGCTCATTCAGGAGGTGACCATCGAGCGCAGCAAGGCCCATTACGACTATAATACTGAACCCCATCATCACTTCCTCTGCCGTCACTGTTACAGAATATATGACGTTGGTATGGAGAAGGTCCTTTTTGAGCGAGAAGGATGGATGGATGGCCATAAGATGGAAAAAACGCTACTCTATATCATCGGTATCTGTTCCGCATGTCTGAAGGAGGGGCACTATGCCGGAACTCCCTGAAGTAGAGACCCTCTGCCGCCAACTGCGTCCGGTAATCGTGGGTGCCGAGATCACGCAGACCCGTGTCATTGATCCCAAGCTAGGGGTCATCGAGGGATTACAGGGGAGGGAGATCAGGGGGGTAACCCGCTATGGCAAGACGCTGGAGATGGAGTTGGAAAGGGGCCTTTCGCTCTTGTTTCATTTTCGTATGACAGGAAGGCTCCTGTGGCAGGATGGGAACGGGCCGCTCCCTCATACCCGCTTGGTGATCTCCTTCTCCCATGGAAGGATCTCCCTTATCGACCCTCGGCGCTTTGCGACTGTAACCCTTCACGAGAAGCGGAATTGCCTCTCTTTAGGAAGCGACCCCCTTGCCGATTTTAACCCATCTCACCTGTGGGCGATTGCTCAACAGAGCGCCCTACCCGTAAAATCATTCCTCATGGATCAACGCCGCATAGCAGGCATCGGTAATATCTATGCCTGCGAGATCCTCCATAAAGCTCAGGTGGACCCCTGGCGAAGAGCCGATAGCCTCTCCTATAAAGAATGGGAGGGGATCGGAGAAGCAGCAGGGAAGATCCTCACGAGGGCCATCGCCTGCCGGGGTGCCTCGGTCTCAGACTGGCGCGATCTCTTTGGCAAGGAAGGGGAACATCAGAATTACCTCCTGGTCTACAATCGGGAGGGCGCTGAGTGTTATAGATGTGGGGGAAGGATCGAACGAAGGAAATTAAACGGCAGGGGGACCTATTATTGTCCTACCTGTCAAAACGGCGAAGGAGGATAAAAACTATGGCACGATGGAGTTATAAGACAAGCGTACACAACCTTGCTGATATGCCCTCAGCACCCGAAAGGGTTATTCAGTGTGACGATAAAGGTCATTGCCTTGTCCACGATCTCCCCGAAAAAAACCTAGGGGCCCTTGAGAACATTTTGAATGCGGAAGGGGACAAGGGGTGGGAACTGGTGCAATGCCACTACCATGCCGGGGAGTTGCTCTGCCTGTGGAAGAGACAAGAGGAAGAGATAAAAAAGAGTTGACTTGATCTTCCTGAGGCCGGATATATATTTTAGTGGTGTTGCATCGCGGCCAAACATAGCCGTGAAAACAGGCTGAAGAGCGAGATAGCTCTAGGGGGGGGTAATACGATTGTCTATACCTCTATACAGTAAACCCCTTTTTTATACTGGCAAAACCTCCAAACGACTTTTCCCTCACCATTGAAGAAGGGAGGTCAAGTGAAAATCTGGTTAAAGAAAAAGCAAGAGGAGCGGTCTTCCTCTGTGGGTAGTGTTATTAGCCTTTGCAGTTGGTTGGCCTTTCTGGCATTGAGCCTGCTGGAATTTCTAAAACCTTTTGCTCGGTAAAGTGTGGAAGGGCTGAAACCACAGATGTTCTTCTATATATGCATAGGTGAGCAAGGACGTAGAGAAAAATCAGTAATTAAGGAGGGGAATCCATGAAAGAAACAGAGAACAGACCCCTGAAGGGGTGCGCGGTAGAAGGGAGAAATGTAACCCCAGTTGAATGCCGGTGTCCTGAATGTGGTCATGTGCTGGAGATGTTCTCCGACGAGAGGGATATCATGTGCCCACAATGCGGCAAGGCAGTGACCATGGAGGTGTGCGGGCTCGGAAGGAGCTAATGCCCAGCAGATAATGCGGAACGAAAATGGTCTCTCTTTCCTTGAAATGTGTGCTGTCATGTATTATTAAAAGTATATGGTGGGGCACACCAACAGGCAGCGATAGATGCACTATATATTTCATGCCAACCTACGGTGAGGAAATAGTATGGACACTAAAGTATTCCACAAGATTAGCTACGGCGTCTACATCGTGACTTCTCGAGAGGGAGATCGAATCAATGGGCAGGCGGCCAATGCCGTGATGCAGGTGTGCTCAAAACCGCCGCTGATCGCCATCGCAATCAATAAAGAAAACCTGACCCACGAGTTCATAAAAAAGAGCGGCGTATGCGCCGTCTCGATCCTTTTGCAGGATGCCCCCCCGAGCCTCATCGGGAGGTTCGGGTTCAAATCGGGGAGGGAGATGGATAAATTCGATGCTATTAACTACCGTCTGGGAGCAAATGGCTGCCCTATTATTGCAGAGCACACTGCAGGCTACCTAGAGGCAAAGGTGACAAAGGAGCTGGATGCGGGGACCCACACGATCTTTATAGGGGAGGTGATGGACAGTCAACTCTTCAATGATGGGGAACCGATGACCTACGCCTATTATCACGATGTGAAGCGAGGGACCACGCCCAAGAACGCCCCGACGTACATAGAAACAAAGCAAGAAGAAAAGGAGGGAAAGGCCATGAAAAAGTACAAGTGTTCGGTATGCGGATATATCTACGATCCCTCAGAGGGAGATCCGGACGGTGGGATTGTCCCCGGCACCCCCTTCGAAAAGTTGCCCGACGACTGGACCTGCCCGGTGTGTGGGGCGAGCAAGGACCAGTTCGAGCCAGAGGGATAACGTGCGGGACGAAAGTGAGATGAACACATGAAGGTAGAACTGAAGAAGGGAATCTATTGGGTCGGCGCCATAGACTGGAACATCAGGGATTTCCACGGATATAGCACCCATAAGGGGTCAAGCTATAATGCCTATCTCGTCGTGGGAGAAAAGACCGCCCTGGTGGATACCGTCAAGGCCCCTTTTTTCGAAGAAATGATGGGAAGGATAAGGGAGGTCTTGCCGCCAGAAAAAATTGATTATGTAATCGTCAACCACGTGGAGATGGACCATTCGGGGTCCTTGCCCCTGTTCAAGGAGGCCCTCCCTAAGGTGGAGGTCATGTGCAGCCCCAGGGCCGAGGAGGAGTTGAAGCTCCACTATGGGGGTAAGATCCCTCTCAAGGTAGTCAAGACAGGGGACATCCTGGAACTAGGGGAAAAGACCCTGACTTTTGTAGAAATACCCATGGTCCACTGGCCGGACTCCATGGTAACGTACGTCAAGGAGGCGAAGGTCCTCTTGCCCAACGACGCCTTCGGCCAACACATAGCCTCCACCGAGCGGTTTGACGATGAACTGGGTTGGGATGCGATTCGGCCTGAAGCGACGAAGTACTATGCCAACATCGTCATGCCCTACGGCCCACAGGTCCTCAAGGCCCTGGAGGCCTTACAGGGGATCGAGATCGAGGTCATTGGGCCAAGCCACGGGATTATCTGGAGGAAACATATCCCGGAGATCGTGGCATCGTATGAGCGGTGGGCCAAAGGGGAGACCGAGAAAAAGGCCCTCATCGTCTACGACACCATGTGGGGGTCTACGGAGCGGATGGCCAAGGCCATCTGCCGAGGACTTGTGGAGGAGGGTGTGCCGACCAAGGTATACCGGCTGGGCGTCTCGGATACGTCAGACATCGTCAAAGAGGTCTTGGAGGCCAGGAGTATGTTGCTCGGCTCTCCTACCCTCAACAACGGCGTCTTCCCCTCGGTGGCCGAGTTCTCCTGTTATATAAAGGGACTCCGCCCCAAGGGAAGGATAACTGCGGTCTTCGGCTCGTACGGCTGGGGAAAGGGGGCGACGGCTAAGGCCCTTGCAGCGGACCTCCAGGCCGCAGGGATGGAGGTGATGGAAGAGCTGCAGGTGCAATTCGTCCCCGATGGGGACGCCCTCAACCAGTGCGAGGAATTGGGCCGGCGGGTGGCCCAGAAGATAAAAAAATCGTAAAAGGAGGGGACCATGGACGTCAAGATCTTCACCACACCTACGTGACCCTACTGTCACAAGGCGAAGGAGTTCCTTTCGCAACAGGGGGTGAGTTATGAGGAACGAGACGTAGCCCAAGATTCGCAGGCCAGGGAAGAGATGATTCGTCTCTCGGGGAGGATGGCCGTGCCGGTAATCGTCATCAACGGTGACGTCCTGATTGGTTTTGATCAGAAGGCGATTGAGGAACGACTGCACAAGACGGGATAAATATGTACGATCTCATAATAGTGGGGGCAGGGCCTGCAGGGATAACTGCCGGCGTCTATGCCGCCCGAAAGCGTATGCATTTCCAAATGATCACCATGGATATCGGCGGGCAGGCATCATTAAGTTGGGATATCGAAAATTACCTCGGGTACCAATTTATTGCCGGTCCGGAGCTTATTGAGAAATTTAAGGAACACCTTCAGAAATTTGACGTAGAGGTACGGGAGAACGAGAAAGTAACGTTAGTAGAAAAATCGGACGCAATCGTGAAGTTAAAAACAGATAAGAGGGACTATGCCGCAAAGACAGTGATAGTTGCCTCGGGGAGAAGACCAAGAAAGCTCGGGGTACAGGGCGAGGATGAATTAAAGAATAGGGGAATTACGTATTGTGCTACCTGTGACGCCCCGCTATTCACCGGCATGGACGTTGCCGTCATCGGGGGGGGCAACGCAGCACTTGATGCAACGTTACAATTAATAAAGATTGCGAAAAAAATTTACCTCATTGAAGCAAAACCTCTATTAACAGCAGACCGTATCATGATAGAAAAGGCAAAAGAAAGCGGAAAGGTCATCTTCTATTCGGACACAAAGGTAAAGCGAATCTATGGAGATACCCTTGTCCAGGGTATGGAAATAGAAAAAGGCAATAAGGTAGAAGATCTATCCGTCGGCGGCATCTTCGTTGAGATAGGATCGACCCCCGCATCGGATTTTGTCACGGGTGTGCAAAAAAACGAGAGGGGAGAAATAACAGTCAATTGCAGCTGCGAAACAAATATACCTGGAATCCTCGCTGCCGGAGATGTCACCAATGTCTTTGCCAAACAGATTATTGTAGCCTGCGGTGAGGGTGCCAAGGCATCCCTTGCGGCCTTTGATTACTTGAATCGAACAGAAGGGCAAACATAGCGCTGGGCCCCCCAGAACGGGGGGTTGATAAAAACACATAAGAAGGAGGGGAAGATCATGACACAGAGGCTCCAGATTTATAAGTGTGAAGTCTGCGGGAACATTGTGGAGGTCCTCCACGAAGGAGCGGGTGAGCTCGTGTGCTGTGGACAGCCCATGAAGCTCCTTGTGGCAAACACCGTGGACGCCGCTAAAGAAAAGCACGTGCCGGTGATAGAAAGGACCGCCAACGGCGTCAAGGTGAAGATTGGAAGCGTTGCCCACCCCATGGAGGAGAAGCACTACATCGAATGGATCGAGATTATAGCAGATGGGAAGGCCTATCGGCAGTTTTTGAAGCCGGGAGATGCACCAGAGGCCACGTTTGACATTAAGGCGAATAAGATCGAGGCCCGTGAGCACTGCAACCTACACGGCCTGTGGAAGAGCTAGCCGAAGATCTGCGATTGAACGCGATTGCTCATGGTGATGGCAGAGCCCGATCCTTCGAAATTGAGTGGATCTTTTTAATTCGCTGAAATTGATGTTTTAGAAAACGATGAGCGTTGTTCTAACCTATTCAATCGAAAGACCATCAGTGAAAGGAGGGATTGGATGAGCCGTCTATATTTTCATCCCGGCGAGATCTTTGCGATGGCCCAGGCAATAGAGCGAAATGGAGCTCAATTCTATCGTAAGATATCAGAAAAGGCAGCCCTCGCAGATATGCACGAGCTCCTTTTGGAACTTGCTGTCATGGAAGACGAACATGAAAAGACCTTTGCCTCTCTGCAGAGAGAACTTTCCGTACAGCAAGCGCGAGAGGCCCCACAGGACGAGGAAGCTGCCCTGTACCTGCGGACATGGGCGGATGGACATATCTTCGATCCGAAGGCAGACCCTTCTCAGCAGCTGACAGGAAAGGAAACCAGGGAGGAGGTTCTGCGGATGGCGATCGGGTTGGAGAAGGACTCCATTGTCTTCTACGTGGGTATCAAGGAGGCGATCCCCCCGGGGTGGGGCAAGGACAAGATAGATGGCATCATCAGGGAGGAGATGAGCCACATAAGGCTCTTAGGCCAAAAACTTGCGTCCCCATGATTCGATATAGTTTAATGAGGGGAGATACAAGGCTTCACTGACGCGACAAAAGATCCATGGAGAACAATGAATAGCGAAATAAATAAAATAATAAACATCCTTATCGGAGGTGAGGCTGGTCAGGGGTTAGTAACAGTCGGACAGATCCTCGCCAAGGGGCTCGTGCGCAGCGGCTACTCCATCTGCGTAACCCAGGACTATCAATCGCGGATCAGAGGTGGACACAACACCTTCGCGATCAGGGTGGGAGCCGACGCGGTGAGGGCCCCCCAGGAGTCCATCGATCTGCTGGTCGCCCTCGATGCGGATACGGTGAGGTTCCATAGGGATGATTTGGCCCCCCACGGGCTTATCGTCATCGATGAAGCGCTTGATATAACCGATGATGGCACCTTGAAGGTACCTTTTAGAACGCTGGCTTCAGACCAGCACACGAACATCGTTGCTCTGGGCGTTATAGCTGCCCTCCTCAATCTCGATGAAAAAGTAGTTGCCCAAACCGTGGCAGATTTCTTTGGCAAGGGCCACCGTGAAGCCACTGAGGCAAACGGGCGTGCCTTAGGGGAATCGTACCGATGGGCTGGTGGGCAGGCAGTAGCTTTTGAGCGGCTGGCCCCCATCGCCCATCCGCCTCAGCAATTGATGATGAACGGGAACGAGGCCATTGCCCTGGGGGCCGTTACAGCAGGATTAAAATTCTACGCCTTCTATCCCATGACCCCCTCTACCTCCATCGCCTTGGCTCTGGCAGGATGGGCAAAAGAGATGGGCTTGATTGTGGAACAGGCCGAAGACGAGATTGCAGCCATTAACATGGCCTTAGGGGCGTCCTTTGCCGGGGCACCGAGTATGGTGGGTACCTCCGGCGGCGGCTTCGCCTTGATGGTGGAGGGGGTGAGCCTCGCGGCCATGATTGAGACCCCTGTGGTCATCGTCGTTGCCCAGCGTCCGGCACCTGCGACCGGGCTCCCCACCCGTACCGCGCAGACCGATTTGGAATTTGTCCTGCATGCCGGCCACGGTGAGTTCCCGCGGGCCATCTTCTCCCCAGGGTCGATTGAGCAATGCTTCGAGCTCACCCAGAAGGCCTTGCAGGTGGCTGATCGCTATCAGGGTCCAGTCTTTATTCTGACGGACCAGTTTCTCGCCGATTCCTACCGTGCCGTGGCGCCTTTCCGGCTTGACAATAGGCCTCTGGTTGAGCCTTGGTCCCATGAGGGCGTCGGGTTTCCAACCCCCTACCACAGGTCCGCCATAACCGACGACGGCATCTCCCCTCGCCTCCTTCCGGGTCTGACGGAACACCTCGTCGTGGTTGACAGCGATGAGCATACCGAGGATGGCCACATAACAGAAGATCTTGTAGTGCGCACAAAGATGGTTCAGAAGCGCCTCAAAAAGGGAGAGGGGATTCGCGCAGAGGTTATCCCACCCGAACTGCAAGGTGCAGAGAAACCGGATCTCCTGTTGGTAACGTGGGGGTCGAGCAAGGGAGCGGTTGAGGAAGCGGCCGCGACCATGAGGTCCAGGGGAATGCGCATTGCCACGCTCCACTTTCCGCAGGTCTGGCCCCTCGTGCCAAAGTACGTTATTGATCCCCTTCATGAGGCGAAACAGGTGGTCGCGGTGGAAGGAAACGCTACCGGGCAGCTGGCGCGATTGATCCGACGGGAAACTGGATTCCATATCGAAAGGCACGTACTTCGCTATGACGGACTCCCCATTACCCCGGAGTTCATCCTCCGCGAGTTCAACCCATAACCATAAGCAAAGAGGTGTGACATGGTAACCATCGAAGACTACGGCACGTATGAGACAGCCTGGTGCCCTGGTTGCGGAAACTTCTCTATTTTGAAGGCGGTAAAACAGGCGTTGGTGGCTACCCAACTGAAACCCAACCAATGCCTCTTCGTCTCAGGTATCGGCCAGGCCGCCAAGGCACCCCACTACCTCAATGCCAACGTATTTAACGGCCTGCACGGCCGATCACTGCCAGTTGCCACCGGAGCCAAGCTCGCCAACCCTGATCTGGTGGTGATCGTTGAAAGTGGCGACGGCTGTCATTACGGAGAGGGCGGCAATCACTTTCTTGCGGCCATACGCCGCAACATCGATGTGACGATGCTGGTTCACAACAATCAAATTTACGGGCTCACCAAGGGGCAGGCCAGCCCAACCACCGACGAGGCGATTATCACCAAGACCCAGCCAGAGGGGGTATTATCGGCCCCCTTCAACCCCATCGCGGTAGCAGTGGCTATGCAAGCTGGTTTTGTCGCCAGGGGCTTCAGCGGTATGATCGACCACCTATCGGATCTGATCCAGCAGGGCATGGCCCATCAGGGGTTTGCCCTCATCGATGTGCTACAGAACTGCGTCTCGTTCAACAAGGTCAACACCTTCGCCTGGTACAAGAAGCGATGTTACCCCCTCCCTCCTGAATACGACCCCACTGACTGGGGGACTGCGATGACGACGGCCACTGAGTGGGGTGCAAAGATCCCTGTCGGAATCATCTACCGCAATGCGAGACCACCCTTTGGACAACGTTTGAATCGCGGGCGATTGGTGGGACAAAAGACCGATAGGAGCGAGATTGGGAGAATCATGGATCGTTTTCAATGATATGTTACAAAATCCAAACACGCTATAGAACTTCTTAACAAAAGAAAATGAATGAGTACTGGTTTGCCTAACAAGCTCATATCCGAAAAGAGCCCTTACCTCCTCCAACATGCCCACAACCCCGTCGATTGGTATCCCTGGGGCACCGAGGCCTTCGAGCGAGCACACAAGGAGAACAAACCGATTTTTCTCTCCATCGGCTACTCCACCTGTCACTGGTGTCATGTCATGGAAAAGGAGTCCTTTGAAGACCCAGAGGTTGCCCAATTGCTGAATACGACCTTTGTCTGCATCAAGGTCGATAGAGAGGAAAGACCTGATATAGACAATATCTACATGCTTGTCTGTCAGATGATGACCGGAGGGGGGGGATGGCCCCTGACTATCATCATGACACCTGATAAAAAGCCGTTTTTTGCAGCCACATATATCCCCAAGGAGACCAGGTTCAATCACGTAGGGATGAAGGGGCTCGTTCCCAGCATCAAGGCATTGTGGGAAGGAAGAAAAGATGAACTGCTCACCTCAGCCGCGCAGATCGCCAATGCCCTCGACCAGATCGTGAACGAATCGCCAGGCGAAGAGTTGGGAGAGACCACACTCAGGGCGACATACGAGCATCTCTCCAGGAGTTTTGATGAGCGATACGGGGGCTTTGGAACCGCGCCGAAGTTTCCGACACCCCACAACCTGATGTTTCTCTTCCGATACTGGAGGCGCACTGGTGATAAACAGGTCCTCGGGATGGTGGAGAAGACCCTCCAGGCAATGAGGCTTGGAGGCATCTATGACCATGTGGGGTTCGGCTTCCACCGCTACTCCACCGATAGCCGATGGCTCCTCCCCCACTTCGAAAAGATGCTTTACGACCAGGCATTGCTGGCCATGGCCTACATTGAGGCCTATCAGGCCACCGATGGCACGGAGGAATACGGGCAAACGTCAAGGGAGATCTTCACCTACGTCTTGCGGGACATGCGTGATCCGCAGGGAGGGTTTTACTCTGCCGAAGATGCAGACAGCGAGGGTGAGGAGGGAAAGTTTTACCTCTGGACCCAAGGGGAGGTGAGGCACATACTCTCCAAGGAAGAAGCGGAGTTGGTCGCCACAGTCTTCTCTATGCAGAAAAACGGGAATTTTGCAGAAGAGGCAACAAGGGGGGAAACAGGCAAAAATATTCTATTCTTGAAAAAGCCTATTGCTGAGATCGCCTCGGACCTCGCCATCCCATTGAACGAGCTTCATCACAAATTAGAAGGGGCGCGTAAAAAGCTCTTTGACGCACGCACAAAACGCGTGCACCCACATAAGGACGACAAGATCCTCACCGATTGGAACGGCCTGATGATAGCGGCACTGGCCAAGGGGGCGCAGGTATTCGCAGAGCCCATATACGAAGATGCAGCAAGGCGATCAGCGGATTTTATCCTGGCCCACATGGTTGATGCAAAGGGACGGCTGTATCATCGCTATCGGGATAGCGAAGCTGCAGTATCGGCCTTTTTGGATGACTATGCCTTTCTAATCTGGGGACTCATAGAACTGTATGAAACGACCTTTGAATCGAGCTATCTGCAAAAAGCGCTCGATCTCAACGCCATGATGCTCAAACACTTCTGGGACCAAGAAAAGGGCGGTTTTTATTTCGTTGCAGACGACGCCGACAAGATCCTCAAACGAAAAAAAGAGGGCTATGATGGTGCCGTGCCTTCTGGAAATTCAGTGGCCATGTTAAACCTCCTGCGCCTGGCGCGTATGACAGCCCATCCGGAATATGAAGAAAAGGCGGCCAGTATCTCCCGCATGTTCTCCAACTCTGTCTTGCAATCACCAGGGGCCTATACTCAATTGATGATCGCCCTCGATTTTGCACGCGGCCCTTCTTACGAGGTCGTCATCGTCGGCGATCCGCATTCAGAGGATACAAAGGCAATGGTGAGCACCCTCAGAAGAACCTTTGTTCCCAACAAAGTCGTCATCTTCCGCCCCGCAGGTGCGGAAACCTCCGGCATCACCAGCTTGGCTGAATTTACCAAAGACCTTCCCGGCCTCAATGGCAAGGCCACGGCGTATGTGTGCAGGAACTTTCGATGTGAGTTCCCCACAACGGAAGTGCACAAGATGCTGGCATCGTTACAGGAGGAGAGATGAATCCTCCCAAGGGCTCAAAGGGCGGGGGAAAAGCAGGGATAGGAGAACGATTTCAGCAGGATACCAAATACAAGCCGGACAACATGGAGGGCCATACCCTCGACTGGAGCAAACAACCAGAACCATTTAAAAACTACGAGGCCCCTCTGGCGACGATCCCCCTGCCTGAGCCCGATCTTACGGGGGTCCCTAATCTCTGGCAGCTTCTCTATAGCCGCAGATCGAGGAGGGAGTATGAGACAGGTCAACCCCTGCCCCCTGAAAAACTCTCCACCCTTCTCTGGGCGACGCAGGGGGTCACGGCGAGATATGGAGAGGTCCTCTTCAGAACGGCGCCCTCAGCCGGGGGGCTCTATCCAGTCGAAACCTACCTCTTTGTCAGGGCGGTTGAGGGGATCGAGCCGGGTATCTATCACTTCAGGCCCCATACCTTTGACCTCGAATTCCTGAAAAAGGGCGACCTTGCACGGGATGTGGCGGAAGCTGCCCTCGGGCAGACGATCGTGATGGCGGCCCAGGTGACCTTTATCTGGACTGCGGTGATAGAACGGTCCAGGTGGAAATACCGCCAGCGGGCCTATCGGTACATCTATCTTGACGCAGGGCACATAGGGCAAAATCTCTATTTGGCTGCCGGGGCGCTCGGGCTGGGGGTCTGCGCAATCGGGGCGTTTTTTGATGACAAGGCAAACAGCATCATAGGGCTCGATGGTCTCGAAGAGACCGTCATCTACATGGCCGCCGTTGGGTGGCCTCAAGGGTGAGCGCGTCATGAAGAGGATTTGATCGAAACGCTGTTTGCTGGTATGATAATACTGTAACGATAGGCCGTGCGTGATAAGGGAGGAAGAAGATATGATGAAGAAAACTATGATGTTCGTCGCGGTTCTTGCCGTCTGTCTTTGTGTGCTCCATAGTGCACCCCTGGCAGCAGAGAAACAGCTGGCCAGGGGTGATGCCCTACCTGCTATCAAACTTCCCGTTCCTCAAACCCCCAGCGCCAAGAGCTACCTGGGGCTTACAGGAGAAGGATCCTTCGCCATATCGCAGATAAAGGCCCAGGTGGTGATTATTGAGATCTTCAATATGTACTGCAGCAACTGTCAAAGGGAAGCCCCCAAGGTAAATGAACTCTATCGGGCGGTGGACAAAGATCCCAACCTGAAAGGGAAAATCAAGATCATAGGGATTGGCGCGGGGAATACCCCCCTTGAGGCTGAGGTATTCAGAAAAAACTATCAGGTCCCCTTTCCCCTGTTTCCTGACGAGGACTATGCCATCCATAAGGCAATCGGTGAAGTGAGGACACCATTCTTCATCTGCGCAAAGAGAAACGCAGATGGATCGCTGAACGTTTTTCATACCAACAAAGGCGGCTTCCAAGCCCCCGCTCAGTTTCTCAAACAGATAGTTACCTTATCAGGGTTATAAGGAGAACCAAGTCATGCCGAAGAGAAAAAAAATATACGGCGCATTCGTCATAGGTGTCATATGGCTTTTGTCCCTTGG
The DNA here is from genome assembly GCA_001797745.1 of Deltaproteobacteria bacterium RBG_13_52_11. Lineage (GTDB taxonomy): Bacteria > Desulfobacterota > B13-G15 > B13-G15 > RBG-16-54-18 > RBG-13-52-11. The sequence goes on along the minus strand of MGQF01000035.1, from coordinate 667 downwards.
ACCTGTGGCCCACGGGCTTGCGGATACGTTAAAGGAGAATGTGTACGAGGTAGAACAACTGAAGCCGATTGACAGTGTGCCTAAGCTCAAGGTCGGGGATAAGGCCCCTGGCTTCACCCTTCCTGCTGTAGCCGGGAAAAAGATTTCGCTCAGTCAGTACGTTGGGAAAAAGAACGTGGTCATCTCCTTTGTCCCGGCAGCCTGGACGCCGGTATGTTCAGAGCAATGGCCGGGCTATAATATCGCCAAGACCATCTTTGACCAATATGACGCGCAATTGATCGGAATTACCGTGGACAACATCCCGACACTCTTTGCCTGGACCAAGCAGATGGGGAAGCTATGGTTTCCCGTGCTCTCCGACTTTTGGCCCCACGGCGCAGTGGCGGATAAGTATGGGGTGTTGCGCTCTGATGGGGTATCGGAAAGGGCCCTCTTCGTCATCGATAAAAAGGGGATCGTTCGCTATATTGACATCCACGACATTAATAAGAGGCCGCCCCTTGATGACCTCGTCAATGAACTGAAGAAACTAAAGAAATAAATCGGTCGTAAGGTGGATAAGGTGCCAGGGATTGAAAGATGAATCTGAGCGAACGGGGACATAGGTAACAGATTATTCTGGGTACATAGGTAACACTTTTTGTATGATTCATAGGCCAAGGAG
>MGQF01000034.1:2489-15204 GCA_001797745.1 Deltaproteobacteria bacterium RBG_13_52_11 | reverse complement strand
CAAAACTCCCGGCTAAGATCATTATCACCACAACCACACCAAAACCCAAACCTAGTTTCTTCCCCATGTTTAGTTTCATTATGCCCTCCCCTTTTTTGATCCTTCTATGCCGGATGTATTATAGTGTTATTACTCCATCCGATACCACTTCTTAAATTTCCAGAGATTCAATGCTCTTTGTTAAAAAGATATCTACATAAGTAAAGGTTCCCCTGCTAAACCTCCCTATTTTTTGGGTTTATGCCCTCTTTTCTGCGCCCCCTTATGTTCCTCCTTACGAGCTCGACGTACTCGGTCAGTGGGGGTTCGGGCATATTTCTTCTCTTCAACCTTCTTCGTCTCCTCGGCATGCTCCTTCATGGCATCAATACCACCTTTAATGGTCTTGGTAAGGGGGTAAAAGGTGATGTAGATACCATAACCCAAGATAACAATGATTAGCACAGCCCCTACTATCACCAGTATTAATATAGTTAATGCCTCTAACATTGCTTATCCCTCTGCTCTATTTTTATCTTCCACTCAGATCAACTCTCAGTTATTTATCCTATATATTATATCTGTTTTTTTGTAGCACAATTGTAGCTTTGCAGATGAAATGATAATTTTTTGCCGAATAAATCCCAGACATTTGTCACGATCTGTCCCGTTTTAATGGTTCAACTAGGGGAATTATAGCGCATTTAAAACCCGTTTGAAAGCCTTTTAAATGCCACGGGGCAACGAGAGAGGGGATTACCCCTTTTTGAGCTTATATTTCTTGATCTTGTTGTAGAGGGTGACACGGTCGACCTCCAATATCGCAGCGGATTTTTGGATGTTCCAGTTATTTTCCTTGAGGATTTTTGCTATATGTTTTTTTTCAATTGATTTTATGGTCTTATCATCTGATGGTGGCGCAGCCCCATTTTCCTTCATGACCTGAGGAGGTGATAGATGCAGATCCTCTGCCTTAATGAAGGTCCCCTTGGTGATGACCGTGGTGCATTCTATCACATTCTCCAACTCTCGCACATTTCCCGGCCAGTCATATTCCATCAAGAGATCGAGCGCCTCTTCAGAGATCCGTTCGACCTTTCCCCCCATCTCCATGTTAAACTTCTCTATGAAGTGATGGACCAGCAGGGGGATATCTTCCTTGTGCTCCCTGAGCGGGGGCAGCTTTATGGAGATGACGTTCAGGCGGTAGTAGAGGTCGTCCCTGAATTTTCCCTCATCCACAGCCTTTTTCAGGTCACGGTTGGTAGCGGCGATGATGCGGACGTCGACCTTGATCGATTTTGTTCCCCCCACCCGCGTGAACTCCTTTTCCTGGAGGACCCGGAGGAGACTGAGTTGCAGCTTGGGGCTGATATCTCCGATCTCATCGAGGAATATGGTGCCTCTATCGGCAAGCTCAAATTTCCCCTTTTTCTGGGCGATGGCGTCGGTGAAGGCCCCCTTCTCGTGTCCGAACAACTCGCTCTCGAGCAGGGTCTCGGTGAGGGCAACGCACGAGACAGGGATGAATGATCCAGCGGCCCGTAAGCTCTCATTGTGGATTGCCCGTGTCAGGAGTTCCTTCCCCGTTCCGCTTTCGCCGAGGATTAGGATGTTGGAGTTGCTCTTGGCGATGGTATGGGCCAAGTCGAAGACCTTCTGCATCTTGACACTCTTGCTTATCAAATCGTAAAATTGATACTGTTTATGTAATTTCTTGCGGAGATAGGATATCTCCTTGATCAGCGATTGGCTCTCAACCAGCCTCTTGATGAGTAATGACAACTCCTCGGGGTTGAAGGGTTTGACCAGGTAGTCATAGGCCCCTATCTTCATGGCTTGTACGGCCGTGTTGACCGTCGCAAAGGCGGTGATGATGACCACCTGGGTCTCAGGCCGGGTCTCTTTGATCTTTTCCATCAGCTCCAGGCCATCCATTTTGGGCATCTTGAGGTCAACAAGGGCGATGTCCCAGGATCGCTCCTTGAACTTCTCCAAGGCCTTAAATCCATCTTCCGCGGCCTCTACCTGGTAGCCGTCCTCCCGCAGCCAATCGAGCAGAGATTCTCGCACGATCTCTTCATCATCGACGACCAATATGTTCACTTCTGCTTTCATTCCCTATCTCCGTTGGTCCCTGTGTGTGAGACCCGTTTTTACGGGCTTCTTCATTACTCTTCACCTGTTCCCTCAGGAGGGTGGCTTGTCTCGGTTGCCGTTACCTCTACGGGCAACTTGATGATGACGGTGGTCCCTTCTCCCACCGTGCTCTTGACCTGGATCGTACCGTGGTGGGAGTTGATGATACCATAAACCACCGACAGCCCCAACCCCGTTCCCTTCTCTTTGGAGGTAAAGAAGGGGTCGAAGATCTTGGAGAGATCTTTCTCATCAATTCCCACCCCATTGTCCGCAATCTCCACCCGCACTGCCTTCTTTCGCTTGTTTGACAAGGCGGTGCTGACGGTTAAGATACCTCCATTGTGCATGGCCTCGCAGGAGTTGAGGATGATGTTGAGTAAGACCTGTCTCAACTGCATGGGATCGGCCATAATGGGGAGGAGTTGGCCGTATCTTTTTTCCAACGTGATCTCTTGCAGGGCTATCTGATTGGCCAGCAGAGAGAGGGCCTCCTCTGCCACCTCATTAATATCCACATCAGGTTTCAATGAGGGTTCCCTCTGACGGGCAAAGTCGAGGAGGTTTCTCACAATAGTGCTGCATCTCTCCGTCTCCCTCTCCATGATCGCCAAATATGAGCGGAATTTAGGAATTTCTTCCTCCTTGAGGGTGCCATGGACCAACTTTCTCTCGATCAGCTTGGTATAGGTCAGGATGCCGTTCAGGGGGTTGTTTATCTCATGGGCGATGGTGGCGGACAATTTTCCGATGGCTGCCAACTTCTCCGACTGCAAGAGCTGGTATTGGATCTCCTTGAGCCTCCGAGTCATGGTGTTGAAGGATTTAGCCAGCTGCCCGATCTCGTCCTCGGAGCGGGAGGGGATGGTATGGTCAAAGTCTCCTGCCGCTACCCTGGTTGTCCCCTCGACTAGTTCTTTGACCGGCCGATAAACCGCCCGCTGGATAAAGAGAACGATGATGGCGGAGACCGTCAGAATGGTGATGGCCATGAGCAGTATGGTTGTGCCCCTAATCTCCTTTATCCTCTTATCGGTAGCGGCGAGCGAGAGAGAAATATCAAGCACCCCCAAGACCGTCCGATCACGGGGGTGGACATGGCAGGCGGCATTATAACAATCGGGCTCGTTGTAGATAGGGTTTATTATTCCCAGGAGCCGGTATCCATCGGCCCTGAAGATCCTGCTCCTCTCAGGGATGGCCAACCTCTCCAGGGGCTTCTTCTCGGCGTGGCATGCATAGCAGGCCTCGGCATTTTTGTCCACCATCTGTCCCATCTCTTCCTTATCGGAGGAGAACATGATGGCCCCCTCTTTGTTGAATATGCGTATCTTTTCTATCCCCTCCTGTGCGCCAATAGTCTCGATGGAGTTGTAGAGGGCCTCCCGATAGTTGTGCAGCATGTCGAACCTGAGGCTCTTTTTCACTGTGTCGCTTAATTGTCTGGTTCCGAGAATAACCTCGTCAATCAAGTGTTTCCGTTGGGTGTTTAAGCTGATGTAGTTGAAGACCCCTATCACGATGACCGTGATAGCCACTACCCAAAAGATGAGCTTAACACTCAATCTTCGATACGGCATCTGATATCCCCTCAAGATAACATATCATACTATCCCGTTAAAGACCACGGGATAGGCACTGCATGCGCACACAGAAACACTCCTCAGCACTCGCCCCATCCATCACAAGAGAGGCTCGTAATGAACGCTGTGGGAAGGATCAAACGTGCTCGTATATGAAACGATTATTGACGTTTTACTTTTTAACCTCTTTTTCATGGCAATCTGTGCAGCCCACAGGGCCGCTCTCCATCTCCGTGTGACAGCCCATGCACTGACGATGGTATGCTCCTTTGAGCCCTATACCCGTTTCCCTCTGAGCACCTTTATAGCGATAGACAGTTATGGACTCATGACATTCTCCACACGCGGGGGTAGAACCCTTTGCACTATGGTGGTGGCAGCTCGCACAATCGCCGGCCATTTCGGCATGATACCTGTGTGAGAATTCAACCGGCCCATATACGTTCGATACGCTCTCTAACGTGATGGTCTTGGGTGTGTCCGTAGGGTATGCCAGGGCAACGAATAAGAAGATGCTCACAAACAGAATGGATAGTAAGGTCAGTCTCATCATCGCGTTACCTCCTTCAAGAGCACGGATAACTCTTTTCACCTCTGACTCACATACTTCTATTATGAAGCAACCTCTAATGCCCTTTCTTCTTCCTTGTCCTGTTCAACGGTCCACTCAGGTGGTCTTCGGTATACCGCCATCCTATGGACGATCCACCTGAACGCCCAAATATGCGCAAAGACAATGGTGAGGGCCATGACGATCTCCTGCCACGAAGGGATGTACCGCTCGCTTAAGGGCACATACCATTTGTAGGCGATGAAGACGTAGTTACACCTGTTGATGATGATCCCGGCCATGGTGAGGATGGCGGCTATACGGATCACCTTGATATTTCTATCTCTAAAACCACGCAAGAAGAGGATACAGGGTATTAAAGTAAGCCCCACCACCTCCGTCAGATACCAGTACCCCATGGGGGTAGCTATCAGTGACCAGTCGGCGCCATGTATCAATACGAGGGCTTTTAAGAAGAGATACGCGAACATCACCCCGGCACATGTCTTGCCCAGGCCGAGGACTATGTCTTCGTAGGACCTTCGATAGTCATCGGTTAATTGGCCGCCGAAGACCCGGGTGCTTATAGTCCCTTCAAATATGACCATAGAAAGTCCCGCAAAGATGCTGGAGACCAAGAACAGTACCGGGATAAACTCTGTATACCAGAGGGGATGGATGTTGGGCCTTGCCATCATAACCAGTGCCCCCAGACCTGACTGATGGAGGGTTGAGAGCGTGATACCGAAGATCACTGCTCCGAGGGTGAAGGAATGGAGTATTTTCCTGATCCTCTTCAATCCCAGCCACTCAGCAAAGGCTGGGGAGAATTCGATAAATTCAGCTATCATATAGAGCAAAAAATGCCAGGCCACGAGGAAGAGGACAGAATTGACCCCAAATTTATTGCCGATGAGCGGGTTTACAATGTTCCACCAGCGGCCTAAATCAAGAAAGATCGCACCGGCATAAAAGACATAGGCGAGAAACCCGTTGAGGATTGTCGCCCGTATGATGGGGTGATATTTTTCAGATCGCAGGATATAGACGACAAAGGTGAGGACATAAGCACCCCCGGCAAAGGCAACCCCCACCATGACGTTGAAGCCGATCCATATCCCCCACGGAAAACCAGGGGCCTCGGTGACAACCGAACCCAACCCGTGGATCAAGCGATATATGACGAGGATGATTCCCAGGGCCAGGATAGGGGCAGAGATTATGTTGAAGGGTGTAAGGAGCTTACCCCGCGGCTTTAACTCAGTGATAATAAAATCTATAAAGTCCTTCAGCGTCCGTGCCTCCTGTGAAGCCTTTTTTGCCTTCATCGCGGTCTCCTTTATCTCTTGAGTTATATGTCCTTAATCCTCTTGCTTCCGTGTCGCACGGTTGAGGCCGAGCAGAAAGGCTGGCCACAGGACGAAAATAATAGGAACGGCGTAGAGAAACCCGGTGCTCAATTCAGGAAGGGATGTTGTTCCGAGGTCCGTGCGAAAGCCGAGCTGCTCGAAAGGCACTGCCGAAAGATACATAACGGATGTGCCACCAACCTCATTTTCTCCGTAAAGGTGGTGGACATAGCGGTCAGGGTGTGTATAGATTCGTGTCCTCGCCTCCTCAATGAGTTCTCTCCTGGTGCCGAAGAGCAAGGCCTCTGTCGGACAGGCCTCGACGCAGGCGGGGATTTCCCCCTTTACGAGCCTCTTGTCCCAGCAGAGGAAACACTTCCGGATCCTCGGGGTGGGGCTATGGTATTCAAGTATCGCCTTATCAAAGGGACACGAAAATGAACACATTTTGCAGCCCATGCAATTTGTCTCCCACGTGACAGGTCCTTCCTGCCTCTTCCTCATCGCCTTCACGAGGCAGGCCGCTACACAAGCGGGCTGATTACAATGCATGCACCGCTTCACGGCAAAAACGGTTCCCTTTGACGTTTCATAACGATTGACGACTGTCCACTGAGTTTCCGTTGCGCGTCGCTCTTTTTGAAACACGGATTTGTCCTCTATATCGGGAATGGGAAGACCGTATGTCTCTGCACATGCCAACTCACAGCTGCGACACCCGATACACCGGGTTGTGTCGATGAGGATGCTGAGAAACTCTTTACCCTCGACAACTCCTTGGGCATTGAGCCTTCCCGGTGTTAGCACACCCCCACATGTCATCCCTGCCATTCCGATTCCGAGACTTTTGAGAAATGTCCTCCTATCCATGCGTTCCTCCTTACTTGGTGTCAAAAGCGATCAGTTCTTTTTTCTCGTCTCTATTTTCCTCAACCTGATCACCACCATCGGCCATGGTGAAGCCCAGTTGGGCGTTAGGGATCGCATCATACTCCTCATCGGTGATCTTCGCCCCGCCCTCTGCTCACCACGTTCCTTGAGCACCTGAAGACTACTTCGAATAGTTTTGGGTAGATGTAGAAGGCGCAGACAAGACGATGAGGCCCACTACCACCCCGAGACCGATGATCCATATAGTGGAAAAGGTCCCTCGTTTGGTTAATCCCCCTCCTCCTGCGAGTACTTATTAAGCTACTATTTTGGCCCCGTATTGTATGCTATTGTTCTGGGTTGAACAAGCCTTTTTTGTGCAATTTTTTCATTTGACAACGATATTTCGCAAAAAAAGTGAGGGAAACCCACACCTAAGGGGCTTGCCCTCACTTTGATACGTTCATTCTGCTTTATTCCTGTGTCCGAAGAAATTCGCTCGCCATCTTATCCCATTCATCGGGAGAAAGGGCCTTGGCAATGCCTGATATGGGAAGACCGCCGTCCTGATACACGACCCCGAGTTCACCTCCCATTCGCTCCCGGAGTGCATCCGTCGTCTTCTCCATCCATGCCGTTGCCAGCTTGCCCGTCAGGAGGTTTTTCACGGTCGCACGCTGGTCGTGGGGTTTAACCATCATCAGCCATCCCTTTCCGTATGGATCCTGATTGATGAGGTCGGGGTTCTTTACAATATCTTTATTCACTGCCACGACATCTCCGGTAACAGGGGAGAGCATATCAATAGTCTTTGAATCAATACCAAGTTTCCATCCCACATCTCCCTGCTCAATTCGTGAACCGACTTTCGGAAGACTTATCTTATGAGACCTTCCCACGAGCTTCTGGGCGAAATCATCCACCCCGATCTTTACCAGCTCAGCACCTTGTGGCATGACCCAACTATGCCCCTGGTGATAATACAATCCCTCTGGGGTAGAGAACCATTGGGCAACTGAAGCCATGGCCCTTCTTACCGCTTCAATACCTGTCCTGGCAGGCACCCGTAAAAACCTCCAAAAGGGAACAAGGACCAGGAGAAAACCGATCACCAGGAGATATTCAATGCCTTTCGTTGCAAAGAGATCGACGTACGTGAAGCCTTCCATTCTATACCTCCTTAAATGTATTATTTACCGCTTCTCGTCGTTCAGTATCAGTCACTCGATGGTTATTTCTTGTTCTTACGGGACTTCTTCTTTTTGATCCGATCACCACCATCGGCCATTGTGTACCCTAGTTGAGCATCATGGACCAGGGCATAATCGTGCCGGAGGGCCTTTGCGCGCTGCTTACCATAGTGCTTCATTACCTGGAGACCGCCGCCGACGGTCCTCGAAAAGGGATAAAAGGTAATGTAGATTGCATAGGCCATGATGGCGATGCCCAAGACTATCCCTGCGCTCACCAGTAGAATAGTAGTAATGGTTCCTAACATGGTTCATCCCTCCTTTTTTCTCAAGAAGGTCTTGATTAACAGACCCCACTGTTTTTTGGTGATGGCGTCCAGCAGATTGCTCGTCAACTGTCCACCATCGCTCATAGTAACCCCAATCTCCGTTTCCAGGACATCGTGGAGCCGATCTACCTCGGCCTTCAACCACCTGCGAGCCTGAGGGGTGGAGAAGAACCCCTCGCCCTGCTGTTCCAGGCGGTCCACTTCATCCTTGGCCAGGCGCAGCTCCACCAACCACCCCTTTCCATAGGGATCGGTACTGATCAAAGAAGTATCTCGGCAAGCCCCTTCATTGACTTTCATCACTGTGCCTGAAAGGGGCGAGGCGATCTCGGCCGTGCCGTGGGAACAGCTTATCCGCAGTAAGGGTTGGCTGCGCTCCACCTGTCCCTCGCGATGGGGAAAGGTGATTTTTTCTATATCTCCCAGCAACCACTGGCCAAAGTCATCAAACCCCAGTCGCACCTTTCCGTTGACCCGCTGCAGCCAGAGGTGACCTCGGTGATAATAGACCGTATCGTCCAACAGGAAACCCCGTACCGTGACCGCCTCATTTGGAGCGACATCCCCCTGGGCGATCTGCCGATACGCAGGACAGTCGATGTAGGCCTCGGTGGTACACGGGCACTCCAGCTTGAAGGCGCTGGACGGTATCATCTTCTTCACCGGATAGACCCCGCAAAAGAGGACCTCCTCCACTTCCATATAGGGACAGACTTTCTTATTACTGGAATGGCCGGAGACTCGCTCACCCTCTTTCTCACGATAGCTAGGACAGTTACGGTGTTCCTCTTTCATGCAGATATTGTCCTGGAGACAGAGCCGATCATAAGGGATCATCTTCCTGGCGGGAAAAACCTTACAAAAGGCCACCTTCTGATCTTTTAAAAAGGGACATTTAGTTTCCATTGTAAGCCCCCTCGCTTTTTTCTTTACCCCTAAAAAAGCATTTTCCGTGCCACAAAAAAGGCCGCTGAGCATCCAGCTAGGTGGCCGAAATTACTACCTTTTTTAAGAAAACGCTATTCCGCCGCCATCCCCCCTCACTGCCAATTTGTTGAATATTTCAACAAAAATACCATGTATTTTATAACTCGCTGTTTTTAAAGGTATTTCTATGTTGATTACTTAAACAAAAAGGGATGGTAATTCAACATCTGCCGTCCCGGTTGCTTAATCCCCTTTTCGGCCGCGGCGCAACAGCCCTCTGCAGCCTTCACAGAAGGAGGACCCTTTAGCATCTACATCGGCAATATTGTTGGCCACGAACATTACACACTCCCTGAGGGAACAGTGGACGAGCCCGAAGGTGTGTCCCAATTCATGTTTAATCTCCTTGATTAGCCTTCTCTGCAGGAGGGCCTGGTTGGGAGGCAGGCCATAAAACTCCTGCTGCAGCCGGGCAAGGGAGACGATCCCCACTTTTCCATCCAACTGGGCCTCGCCAAAGACAAAGGTTAAAATCGGTATGAAGAGGTCAGGGGAGGTGATGCCGATCATCTTCGAGGCATCGGAGGGGAGTTCGTCCAACATCTTCTTCAGGATCTTGGTAGAGTGATACTGTTTGCGCGCCGGATCATAGGAGTCCTCCGGGTTGATCTTGCTCTGTAAAGTCTTTGTGGGGAATCCAAAATCTTTCTTTATATTTTCCTCCACTTCCCTGAGGCCTATCAATTTGTCCGCCTCTCCGATGAGGAGGATATGAATATAAGTGTCCTTTTTCATATACCGTGAAAATATCATGGTGAGGGAAGAGGTTCAAGGGCGTTTTGACGGCACGGTATGGGTAAGCCTAGCGAGGTTCACCATGCATTCAGGGAGGTTGCCCTCTTCTCCCTTACTGTACTGTAGTATGAGGCGTAACTCAAAGTTTATCTTGACAATGAAATGAAAAAGCGATTTATTACACAAAGCTCAAACTTTACAGAGAAGACAATTCAAGAGAAGAGAAGGGAAAGAGATGACCCTGGTTGCGGAAAAGAAGAGGGGAAGGAGTTTTGCACGCCCCTTCTTTATTATTTTCCTTGTGCTGTTTGCCCCTTTTTCCCTCTTCTCGTGGACAGGGGTGGCTTTCCCCATAGAGAACAAGGCATGTCTCGAATGCCATGGGACCCGCGATATCCTCCAGATGAGCAAGGAAGAGCGGCTTGAGATGGTCATTCCTACCCCTGGGAAAGAGGAGGTGAGGAAGGGGGGGATTATCCTCTATGTGGATTACGAGCAGTTTCGCTCCACGGTCCACCATGAGCTCAATTGTATTGATTGCCATACCGATATCAAGGACCTCCCCCATCCCCAGAGGCTGGGCATGGTCAGCTGTGCCCAGTGCCATGACAAGATTGTAGACCAATATGAAAAGGACAAGCACGCCAAGGTAAGCCAGAGGCTCTGCTTCGAGTGCCACAACCCCCATGCCACTACCTCCTTTAAGAAACTCTCTCAACAGGAGCGGGTGGGGATCTGTCTCAAGTGCCACGAGAAGGATGGCCATCGGTGGCTGCCCCAGCGGGAGCTCCACTTCCAGCATCTCGAGTGCACGGTCTGTCATTCACCCAAGGCTGAGAAGGGACTTTCCTTTTATCTCACGGCAGAGGGGAAGGATGGGATGAGGTTCAACCTTTCCTATCAACAATTGGCGGATTTCGCCCGCGGATATGGCGGTGATGTTGTCAAGGCCATCGATCGCAATGGAAACGGCATCGCGGAGGTGCCTGAGATCAACAGGTTTATCGCCCAGCTCAAGGAGCAGGGGGTACCATCCCCGCGGCTTGAGGAGAAAGTCCTCGTATTACAGCCATATCATGACTATACCGATGAAGTTAAGGAAATCAAGGACTGCGCGATGTGCCATGTCTCAGAGGCGCCCTTCTATTCCCAGGTAATGTTGAGGCTTCCTGAGAGACGGGGGGGGTGGCGCGCCGTCACGATGGACAAGGCCATCATCGGCAAGATCCCTCCCATCCCCTCCAAGGACAACTACTTCAGCACCGTGCACGGCAAGAACGGTGTGGAGTGCGTAGACTGCCATGCTGATTTGACCATCCTGCGTGTAGGGGAAGGGTTCCAGGCCAAGGGGCTGAAGACACCTGTCTGTGCGAACTGCCATGCAAGCGTGATGGCAGAATACAAGGACAGCCTCCATGCCAAGGTCAGCGAGAAGATCTGCTTTAGTTGTCATGATCCCCATTCCAGCGTGCCCTTCATGGAGCTGGGCGTTGAGCAGCGCCAGGCCATCTGCACCAAGTGCCATGATCCGAGACGAGGTCACTTCTGGCTGCCCCAAAGGGAGCTGCACTTCAAAGACCTGGAGTGTACCATGTGCCATGCCCCTCAGGCGGAAAAGGGGATCGTTTTTTACCTCCAGAGGGTGGACGAGGAAGGGAAGGTGGAGCGGCTTGATTATGGAGCGGTAGCCAAACGGTTAGGGAGGGAAAGGCCTGATTTGGTAAGGCTGCTGGATAGCGACGGCAACGGATTTCTGGGAGATCGAGAGGTCCTCTCCTTTCTCCAATTATTAAAGGAACGGATGCCCGGGGAAAACGTAGAGCTGGGGGTGAAGGTCTTGGTCCTCAAACCGTCCCATAACTTTACCGACAAAGGGACCAAGGCGAAGGATTGTTCCCTCTGCCATTCCTCCCGGGCGAAATTCTACTCAAAACTGATCATGGAAATACCTGAGAACGGGGGGGGGATAAGGACCCTCCCCATGGACAAGAGCATTTTGGCGGGGATTCACGCCATTCCTGTCACCAGTGGTTTTTATCTGTTGGGGGAGGACAGGCTCGCTAAGCGGGATATACAAGACCTCCTCTTCATCGTGAGGACGATCGGCTATAAATGGCTGGATGTTATCGGGATCTTATTCATCTTAGGCGGCTTGGGTTTTGTCGGCTTGCATGCGTTTCTCAGGATTGCCACCATAAAATTGAGGAAGAGGCGGCACAATTAAACTATCCCGCCAAAGGCGGGACTTGAACCTTTTTGGGGTAAAAAATCGAACTAAAGGCGAGGGTTTTCTGCCATTCCCCGAGGGGGTCAATAAAGCTAAGGATATTCTCTATGGTTCGGCGAAAGGAAAATCGACGGAAGAGAGACAACGGTAAAAGGATCATATTGTATCCGCTCACGATCAGGATTTGGCACTGGGTCCACACCCTTGCCATCTTCCTCTTGGTGTTCACAGGGCTGCAGTTGCGATTTCCCGATTTGATCGGGTGGTTTGGGACCTTCAGGACTGCGGTGAATATCCATAATATCTTTGGTTTTATCGCGTTGTTTGATTTTATGCTCTGGTTCGGCTTCTATGTGTGGAAACGGGAGCTCGTGAAACAGTACGTCCCCACCCGGGGGGATTTCCTCGTCGGCATGCCGAAGCAATCAACGTACTACTTTGCCCGCATATTCTTCGGCGACCCCCCTCCGTTCGAACCCACGCCAGAGGCCAGATTTAACTCCTTGCAAAAGACCACCTACTCCGGCATCATGTTTTTCCTCGTCCCTCTGCAGATAGTAACGGGCGTCCTCCTCTGGGATCTGGAGAGATTTCGTCCTGTTATAGAGGCGCTCGGCGGAGTGAGGGTCATCGATGCGTTCCACATTATCATCGCCTATATCGTTGCTGCCTTCCTGATTGCTCACATCTACCTTGCGACCTTAGGCCACACTTTCTTCGCCCATATAAAGGCCATGATTGTGGGATATGAGGAAGAGGAAAAGGAGGGGGGGCATA
>MGQF01000034.1:0-2472 GCA_001797745.1 Deltaproteobacteria bacterium RBG_13_52_11 | reverse complement strand
TCGCGATTTCCATGGGCGTGAAGGTCCCCTATGCTATAAAGGGCCTTTATGAGATAGCCGTCGTGGGACGGAAAAGAGGAGAGGAGCCCCCCTGCGATATCTACCTCCACTTCCACGATATACCCATCGATCATCCCCAGCACAGCGCTGCTCAGTACCTTGGCCAACATAGGTGAGTTCTCCTTGCACTTTCCAGGTGAAGTCGATATCATATTAACAACTTACACATCCAGGAGCAAACCAAAGTCCAATATGGACACATTACCTCCCGAGATTGGAGGGGGAGGAATAGCACTGTAATGGCAAAGAGTCAAGATAAGGAGGTGTAATGATGGGTGATTTAAATCGTTATGTAGACCTCTTCAAGACATATGGCATCGAATATTTATTAATGATTGTCTTTCTCATTGTATTGATCTTTTTTTGGAGGTATTTAACCAAGCGCCCAAAGAAGAAAGAAAAAAAGCGCTGAGACTAGAGGAGACTGGGCTGATGTTGAATTGAATTATTGAAGGACGTTCCCTCTTTCTTATTCCAAATTGGGAATTTCGAACAGCTAGATGAGAGGCTTTCGTGTGCGACCAATTGCACCAGATGCAATAATAAGTTGGGTAAGAGAATTTTGTCAGTGTACGATCACCAGCCCATCTGCATGGAGTACAAAAAGTAAGGAGGAAAGACCCGATTACGAAGAGGCCTCTAAGCACATGATCGGACAATGCATGGCGGAGACCGAGCTGCTGTATACGGAGATTCAGGGGGCTACTGCTTTCACCACTTTTATTCCTTCACATGCAAGGAGTGATGTAGGGCATGACGATACCATACTTATTGTGTAGCCTGGGCTAATCGCCCTTAAAATGTTTCTTGTTCTACCATGTATTTGTTCCCCTTGGATAATGGCATCAATTACATGAGATTTATGCTTCTGAGGGATTAGAAGAGGGAGTTGGTAAAAAGCTGCTTCTGTATCTATTAATTTCCTTTCGGAAGCTATTGAACATGTAAAAATGATGTGAGGAGAAACTGTAATTCTCTCCCCATCACCCACCGGCTGTTTGGGGGAAGGCGGTGTTTGAGTAGAGATATTCTACCTTCTCTTTGTGTTTGAGTTCCTGGTTCGCCATTTTTAACAGCAGATCCTTTACCTCGCCATCAGGGTGGATATCCGCGAGGTTCTTGTAAAAATTGTATGAATTAAGTTCTCTGTGGGCAGCGACGAGGTATATGTCTTTCGCCTCCATACCCTTTCCGATGTCGGGCATCCCCAGATACTGCGCTATTTCATAATCGATGACATCAGCCAATTGTAACGCATCGGCTCCATAGCGGCCTTCGAGGTAATTCTGCAAAAACTCCTCGTGTTTCTTTTCCTCCTCTGCAAGAAAGAGGAGGGCATCCTTGGCGATGGTGTCCTCAACAAAATTATAGAGATCCTTGTAGAACTCATGGGCCTCCCGTTCCTTCTGTATTGCCGTGTCTATGATGGATTTAACGTTTCTATCCTCCATGGTTCACACCTCCAACGCTATTTCTTCTCATTATAAGGCATATCTCCCTTATCCCTTTGCTTTCCTTTTATCTTGAGTCTTGTGAAGTAACTCTTCCAAAGAAGCCTCGATCTCATGGACTGTCTTTATTTTTTCAATCGAGTCCCCCTGATATGCCTTAACGTAAGAGAGAATCTGCCCGATTTCATCCAGTGTTCTCCTGGTTATTTGAGAACCGAGGATCTCGGTCTCTTTGATTATGATGTTTCGCAAAAGAGCATTGAAGCTCTGGATGATCAGAATACGTCCTTGATGGCGATCTTGGAATTCGTTAATGCCTTCTAATAAAGCTTCCCGGTTGCCGGCAGCATCCTTGCTTAGGTCGAAATCCTGAAGAAGATCTCGTTGTTCTGGTGACAACTGAGCTTTGCACTCAGCGAATATCGTGAATACCATAGTTCCGAGTTCAGGTTCGAGAATTTTGTAGACGATCTGAAAAATATTATTAAAGATATTTATAATATCTATAAAGTTGACGACGTCGCTCTCTTCTTCCCGGGTTTTTTCGATAAACCCGGATATCTTCAACGAGTAAATAATTTTATAGGTTGCAAACTCAGCACAACCGCTGTCTTTGATCACCTGCTTCACCGCCCGGTTGCCGTCCATTAAGGAGAGAATGCGCCGCTCGTTTTTAGTGAGTTTGACTTTTTCCGTGTCTCTCATTTTCTCTGATATCTTGAAGATTAACTGTTCGCTCGGAATTTCCCTTTTTATGATTGACCGTTCATCTATCCGCCGTGAGGCTTCCATGATAATGCCCATGGGATTCAAGGGGATAAACAGTTTCCCCTTAACATTGAGGGGAGTATCCGTGTACTCGAAGTCTCCGGCTTCCCATAGAAAGATATCGTATAAAATCTCCTCGGCCTGAAGGTGCAGGAAATCTTTCAAGCTACTCCTCGAAATATATCCTTGTTCC
>MGQF01000033.1:26929-27327 GCA_001797745.1 Deltaproteobacteria bacterium RBG_13_52_11 | reverse complement strand
TGTGGCGCCGCCGCCTGCTCCCACCGTGAGCATCTCTGCCAATCCAACGACTATTGTGAGTGGTCAGTCCTCCACCCTGACGTGGGCCTCGACCAATGCGACTTCGTGCAGCATTGATCATGGCATCGGCACCGTCAATACCAGCGGTTCAACCACGGTCTCGCCGACTACGACCACGACCTATACCATCACGGCCACCGGCGCAGGGGGCACGGCGACTGCCACGACGACTATAACTGTCACATTGCCCCCGGTAACAACAACCATCCGTCCCAATGCCTATGGTGATTTATGCGCACTAGGGGGGGCCTCTTATTGTCAGCTCAATTATGGGCTGGTCGATGAAGTGACACCGGATGACGATTCAACATATGTTTATAATTCTTCGACCTATACTA
>MGQF01000033.1:26066-26883 GCA_001797745.1 Deltaproteobacteria bacterium RBG_13_52_11 | reverse complement strand
ATATTAATGCCTTGCAAGCCGGTGTTTCGTTAAAAAGTGGATATGGTGGGTATGGTGGATATTGCACTCAAGTATATGTTGAAGTTAATTATACCCCTTCACAATAGCTAGAGGGGCATGGGCTTGCCTTTTGCCGTTTTTGCAAAAGTCTCATAACCATTTTATAGAAAACTCGATTGCAAAAGAAAAAAAGAGGTCGGCCCTTAGCACGGGGATTTGTTAGTGGATATCGTTTTTTGCGGCCCAGTCGATGACCTCAATGGGGGATTTCAAGATTGTTGCGCCCGCTGCCTTAAGGGCCTCACACTTGCTGTCTACCGTCCCTGCCGAATCCCGGACAATGGCACCGGCATGCCCCATGCGTTTGCCTTGCGGAGAAAGTCGCCCTGCGATGTACGATGCAACAGGCTTCGTCATTCCGTTTGCAATGAACTCGGCCGCCTTCTCTTCCTGTATGCCCCCCACTTCTCCAACAATGATAACCGCATCGGTTCCATCATCAGCTTCAAACAGTTTCAAAATATCCGGTAAATTGGTAAGAATGACCGGGTCTGCCCCCATTCCGACAACAGCACTTTGACCGATATCTTTTTCTGAGAGGATACCCGCAAATTCATAGGATAGGGTTCCGCTGCGCGAAATGATACCGACCCGCCCGGGCGCAAACAGTGATCCCGGCATGATGCCCATCTTACCTTTTCCTGGAACCAAGATACCCGGCGTTGTGGGGCCGAATGCCAAGACCTCGTTTTGTAAGGCATACGTGCGCATCTCCATGACGTCGTGGACAGGGATATGTTCGGGGACCACGACGATA
>MGQF01000033.1:24035-26060 GCA_001797745.1 Deltaproteobacteria bacterium RBG_13_52_11 | reverse complement strand
ATTCCCGAATCTATGGTTTCATAGAAGGCATCCAAGACAAACGCTGCCGGTACGAAAAATACAGAGGCGTTTGCCCCTGTGTCCTTGACCGCCTCTTCGACACTATCAAAGACCGGCAACCCTTCGATGGTTGTACCGCCTTTCCCAGGGGTGATACCGCCCACTACCGTTGTGCCATACTTGAGCATCCAACGGGTTTGCGTGCTGCCGATCTTGCCGGTTATACCTTGGACAATCACGCGTGTTGTGTCGTCAATAAGGATGCTCATCCATACCCCTCATCTTATAGCGCCCTCTATAGTCGCTTTACAGGTTACTTTTTCCCCACCAGTTCGAACAGACGGTCCACCGCGATTTCGGTAGGTGCCTCTGTCACCACATGGACACCGCCTGAACGGAGAATCTCCCAGGTTTCTTCTTGGTGATTCCCGAGTGCCTTGGCCACAATAGGCAAGGTGACATGATGCTCCTTGATATACCGAACAACTCCGCGGGCGCCTTCATGGATGGGATTAATGCCGCCGTAGATGTTGATAAAGATTGCCCGCAAATCGACCTTCATCATGACGAGTTCCATACATTTATAGAGGAGTTCTTCGGTAATACCCCCACCGGTTTCAAGAAAATTAGCCGGCCGGAGTCGCTCGCCGATAATATCCATGGTTGCCATGCCCAACCCGGCGCCGGAGGATATGATCCCGATATCGCCTTCTAAATCCACATACGTCACCCCAATTTCCCTCCCTTTACGTTCCAATGGATTTTCAATGCGCTCCGTCATCTGTGGCAGCGAGTACTTAATACGGGAAAGGGCTGAATTGTCAATTTCCAGCACCGAATCAACCGCCAGGAGGCCTCCTTGATACCCGGTTTTAAGAATCACCAGTGGGTTGATCTCTGCAATGAGTGCCTCAAACTGAGAAAAAACGCGATAGAGACGGATCAGGACATCCGCACAGAATGTAAGAAGACGCTCAGATAACCCTAGACGCCTCAAGAGCATCCGTGCCTGATAGGGGTAAAACCCAAATACGGGATCACAGTAAAACGATACGATCTTATCCGGTGACTGGCGCGCGGTCTTTTCTATATGGACACCCCCTTCGGTGCTCACCACAATGACCGGCCTTCCTGAAAAACCGTCCACTGTTATACCCATATATAGTTCACGGAGAATGTCGGCCTGTTCGCACACCAGGAGCTTGCGAACGGGTAGACCCTTTATTTCGGAATTCAATAACTTTCCCGAGGCCTCTTCGAGCTCTTCGGGAGTTTCAACCGTTTTTATCCCCCCTGCAAGGCCCCGCCCGCCGACGAGCACCTGGGCCTTGAGGACAACCGGATATCCTATCTCAAACGCTATAAGCAACGCCTCTTCGGTAGTCTCAGCAACACCCCGTCTGGGGACGGGTATCCCGACGCTTTCAAGGATATCTATCCCTTCATATTCATACAGTCTCATAGGAACTGTTCACCCTCATGCAATTTTTAATAATAATGCAAGAATAGATATTGCCCCTTTAAAAAGTCCTTGACAAGAGTTATATATGTAATTAAAGATTAAATCAAGTATTTAATCGCAATTTCTTAGGTTGAAGAATGGTCAAGTTTAAAGGGGAAAAGGAAACGAACGGCCTGATTGATCACAGTCAAAAGGCCTACCAGGGCATTCGCCGAATGCTGTATCACAAAGAGCTCGTTCCAGGCCAGAAGATCGCATATCGTGAGCTCGCGGAACAATTACAGATGAGTCCTACCCCCATCATCCAAGCGCTCAAGTGGTTGGAGATTCAGGGCCTTGTTCGCCATGAACCCAACCGCGGGTATCATATAGAACCATTCAGTTTGCAGGAGTTGGAGGAGATCTACGAACTCAGGGAATTACTGGAGCTATCGCTGCTGCCCGCAGCCATTGAACGGCTGGATGAAGAGGGTCTACAACAATTAAAGCAGGCGCTTAAGGCCCATTTATCTGCGGCTCGGGAATTTTATCTCAAAGAACGGCTATTCAAGAATATGGAATTT
>MGQF01000033.1:22783-23992 GCA_001797745.1 Deltaproteobacteria bacterium RBG_13_52_11 | reverse complement strand
GAATACTCCGCAATATCTTTGATCTCCTCTTTCTGAAATACGGAGGTAATTATTTGCCCATTGCATCACTGACATCCGTTGATCAAGAGCATCAGGAGATTTTCGACTGCGTGGTATCCAGAAATCTCCAAGGGGCCCAGGCAGTTCTATCCCGACACATCACAAATGTCAAAAAGCAGGTACTGCAAAGCCTGAGGCAAATGCTGGAAGAGGATGAGAATCTGAATGTTAATGTCCTTTAGTTTTCGAAAGCAATGTTCATGATTGCTTCGTTACACACAAATCTTGCCCATGGCGGGGAAAATACCTTTAATTCACCCTCTCCCTTGACCCCGGTCTGTACAACGGGAGAGGGTAGGGGTGAGGGTGTGCAAGATCGTTTATCCTCCCTCCCCTTCATCCCCTCCCGCCAGGGGAGGGGAGTTCTTTAATGGTATTTTTTAACTAATGTCTAGTTTTCGAGCGAAATCACATAGCTGAGGAGGAATGAGCATGGGGCTTAAGACAAAAGAGGAATATATCGAATCATTGCGACAGATGCATCCGACTGCGTATATGTTTGGAGAGAGAGTCGCCAATGTCGTGGACAACCCGCGACTGCGTGCGGGTATTGAAGCAACCGCTGCAACGTATGAAGCGGCTGAGATGGATGAATTTCGTGATCTTATTGTTACCCAGAGTTCGTTGATCAACGAGCCGGTTAACCGCTTCACCCTGCCGCCGTCGAGCATTGGCGACCTTGTCGCGCGCGTAAAGGTCAACCGGAAACTTGGGAACTGGGTCGGGACCTGTTACCAACGATGCACCGGGTTGGATTGCCTCTCCGCCTTGTCTATCTGTACCTATGATGTCGACAAAAAATATGGAACAACCTATTACAAAAACTTCATTGAATTCTTGAAATATATGCAGAAGAATGACCTGACGGGAAATGCCGGCGTAACTGATGTTAAGGGGGATCGCTCCCTGGGCCCCCACGAACAGCC
Organism: Deltaproteobacteria bacterium RBG_13_52_11; assembly: GCA_001797745.1. Classification (GTDB taxonomy): domain Bacteria; phylum Desulfobacterota; class B13-G15; order B13-G15; family RBG-16-54-18; genus RBG-13-52-11. Next base: position 23,006 of record MGQF01000033.1, on the reverse strand, counting down.
TGACAAGGATATGTTTCTCCATGTGGTAGAACGCCGGGATGACGGTATCGTTGTCAGAGGGGCCAAGGCCCATCAGACAGGATCCCTTTCGTCCCATGAGGTTATCGTCTTACCCACTCGGGCGATGAGAAAAGAGGATAAAGATTACGCCGTAGCTTTTGCCATCCCCGCGGATACACCAGGTTTGATCCATGTGGTAGGCCGTTCCAGCCTGGATACACGG
>MGQF01000033.1:14624-22736 GCA_001797745.1 Deltaproteobacteria bacterium RBG_13_52_11 | reverse complement strand
CCCGACCCTCATTTTTAATGATGTCTTTGTCCCCTGGAATCGAGTATTCCTATGCGGCGAAACGGAGTTTGCAACGGAGATGGTAGGACGGTTTTCCGCCTTCCACCGACAGAGCCACGGTGGTTGCAAGGCCGGAAAGATCGACTGCATGGTTGGGGTAGCCCTCACGATGATGGATTACAACGGAACGACTCAAGCCGGCCATCACAAGCAAAAGGTGATCGATATGATTCATAGGGCCGAAACCCTCTATGGATGCTGTCTGGCGTCATCATACGAAGGCAAGCAGGAGCCTTCCGGGACCTATTTTATCGATACGGTCCTGGCCAATGCATCGAAGATCCATGAGGGGAAGGAGATGGCCGAGGCAATTCGGCTCATGGTGGACATCTGCGGCGGCTTCGTTGCAGATTTGCCTTCGGATCGTGATTTTGAGAATTCGGAGATCGGCCACCTGCTCAAGAAATATATGAAGGGCGCAGACAGTGTCCCGGTCGAGAACCGCATCAAGATGTACCGGCTTGCGGAAAAACTGGCCATGGAGAGCGCGGATACCATCTCGGATATCCATGGCGGCGGCTCCCCGGAAGCGCATCGCGTAACCATCTTTCGCGAAAGCAATATAGCGAAGATGAAAAAGGCGGCCAAACGATTGGCCGGCATTGACGATTGATCCGGGATGAGCGTTGGTGTTGGAATGAAAGGGCCTTATACTCTAAGGCCCTTTTTACTTTGCGTATTCCCTGTAGCTTATTACAGGTTGATCCTGTGATTTCTTCTCCCCAAGGGGAGGGGTTAGGAGGTCAAGAGGGCACGAGTCCCCCGAGATTACCTTTTGCTATCTGGTGATGATCAAATAAAGCCCGCTGACGGCAAGCACCATGCCTACTGCATAGCGCCAGGTCAAGGGTTCATGCAAGAGGAGAAATCCGGCAAGGCTCACTATAAGCAGGCCGCCAAGGCGGACAAGAGGTGAAGCAAGGGTAATCGGTGCGCCTGCCCCAAAGGTTATATAGAGACCCACAGTGACCACGCTAAAGGCAACCCCGACGCCCGTAGCTGCTAAGACCCCCGGTGCCTGAGCGTGGATGCTCACACCCTGGAGTTTATCGAGCAAAACCCACCCCAACCCGAGGCTGAAGGTGCAGCTCCCGTAGAGCAAAAGGGCAAGGCTGTTGGAGAGCTTGCCGGCAGCTACCTTGATAAAGAAATCCGCAGCAGCCAATGCCACCGCTGTGCCTATCGCATAACCAATCCATCCCATAACCTGACCTCACGAGTGCGCTTACTGCCTGGGGAATGTCCTTACTGGTATCACGCCCGCCCTGCACGAACGCCCCTCTTTACTCTTGCTAGTTAGGTCGTTCCTTCGATCTGTTTTAGTATCTCTTCCCCAGTCTTGAAGTTCCACATCTCTTCTTTGGAAACAAGTTGATAGAAATCGCATTGCAAGCAGTCAAGTAGTTTCAAGGCGTACGTCCCTTGCATCTTTCCTCTACAGAATGTCCCACTGATTGCCCAACATGCACGGCCGCCTTTCATGCCATTATTAATACCATCCGCCCGTCTTTCGGTCGTAGCAGGACACACCCCTAATTCTGCTATTCTTGCACCTCCGGGTTCTCTTCCACATTTCTTGAATTCCCAACAGTTCAACTTCTCCATTGGCAACTCCATTATTTAAATGTCATTCAACATCCTTTGTATACGTTTGTCAATCGGGGAATGTTTGGTTTTTGGGTTTGAAAGACCTGAGGTCGAGAAGAGGGGAGGGGATATGAAGCATGCAACTTGCTTCAGAACCATGTTCCCTTTGTATGTCTAAGCAACCTTTAATGTCAACAAAAGAAACCTGCCCTTGCAGACCCCTCTTGTTTACTTTTTCCCTGTAATCTTTACTCCAATCAGATTCCCGGTTACTTCACAATCGGCTAATCTCGTACCTTTAATCAACTCTTTCAGCTCATCGGGTGTGTATGCTGCATTTAGCGAAGAAATAAGTCCCGGACGTATTTCCTTTGGTTTTGTAGCGATATATAAAAACCATTTCATCAAAAAAAACATATCTCTCCGTAGGTCTGAGATAAAAATCCTACCACCTGTTTTCAGTACCCGCCATATCTCGTTAAATGTGTTTCTTGGATCTGACCATTCATGCAATGAGCCATTTGTAAAGACAGCGTCAAACATATTATTATCAAAAGGCATCTTGTTCCCACTGCTTTGTATATATTCAACCCTCCTCGTTAAGCTATATGCTTTTGCATTACGCTCAGCCATTGCTATCATATCTGCGCTAATATCCAATCCCTTGAGTTTTGTCTCCCTGGTATTTTTCAACCACTCGAGACCCAAATATCCAGGGCCGGGACCTATTTCCAGGGCGAGGCCTTCAGTTATTCCGCTTTTTATAATGTCGTTCGTCTCTATCCATCCCCTGTCTCGTAATCTCCTTTGCATATTATCGTAGGTCGCAACGGTGAATTCACCTTGAATGCCTGAATCCGTTTCAACTATTCTTGTTTTTGGCATGATTTCCTCTAATCAACTTTTAATGTCAACAAAATAGACCCCACACCCCACGCCGACGGACCCCTCCTGGCAGGTGGTACCGTGTGTGACAACTACATACCGAGGAGTGCCGGGCGTATGCCGGCAGCCCAGGTCCTGATGGATGTCCAATTGCGGAAATCGCCTTCAGCAACCCCCTTCGCCTTCAATATCGACTTGGATACGAAAGACAACTTGCCAAAATCTACCGCACCCGGGAAAAGACCTATGTCCACCGGTTGTATGTGAGGAGCCTCTTTGCGCACAGGATCGAGATAGGCCAGGACCTTGCTGCGGTTCTCTGCCGTATCATCCTTCATAGTGAGGCAAACCACAAAGTAGGCCGTGTGTAGCTGACCCAGCGCGTCACGGTGTTTTTTCACAAATTCCACCGCCTCCGGTAGCCATTTACCCATACGAATGGCGCTTCCCACGATCACGGTCTGATAGGGACCGAGATCATTCACATTCCCCACAACGCGCACATCTATCGATGCTCCGGTTCCGTGCAGCACTTGTCCGATGGAATCTGCCACCCCGCCCGTAGAACCGCACCGGCTGGCATAAGCGATCAATGCCCGGTTTTTTATCCCTCCGTCCTTTTGGTATGTGGTCTCAATGAATTCCGGCCCAGTCTGCCGATTCGAAGCGGCAACCGCATTATGACGCATCATCGATGTGAAGATTGCCCCGGCGGATAGCGTCAGGAAGGTCCGCCGGCTCATTCCTCGTTGTTCCTTGCACAAAGGCTTCATCAACGTGCACCCCCTCAGTCATTCCTTGCCATAACAAAATAGACCTGCTTCTTCTCTCTTAACGAGCATCTACCCCTTCAGCCCCAGACGGACCAGGCGTTTTTTCACAAAAATGTTTTTTCATCTTTTCCTTGAACTTGTCCTTCCAATGGGGATGAGGATGGAAATGGCCATCATGACCTGTCCCATGGCGACCCGCCTTGAATAAAATATGCGCCAGGATGACCAGTCCCCATGCCTTCCAGAAACCGATGGTGGGAAGTCCAAAGATTGCAGGCATAAGCCAATTCCAGAGAAGCATGACAACCCACCCGAGCAGAAAGGCTACCACTACCCCGAGGGCAACGCCGCCAAGCACCATCATGACTATTCGGATAACTCTCTTAAACATAATACCCTCCTATGACTTTTCGTCCACGATAGATTTTATTTCTTTCAATTGTTTCCTCAAAAATAGAACCGCGTATCTTTTTCTTGAAATAAGCGTATTGATCGATTCCCCTGTCATTTCAGCTATCTCTTTAAATGTCATCCCTTCCAATTCTTGCCATACAAACACCATGCGCTGTTCTTCAGGCAGTGCCTCGACACTTTCTGCAAGGGCTTCCGCGATCAGATTTCTATAATACGACTTCTCGGGATGGAGGCCGGAATCGGCGATCAGATCTTCTATCGAGTACTTTTCCGTTTCCTCCAAAGAACACGTTTGCAGTCGTTTTTTTCGATACCAGTCGATGATCCTGTTCTTGGCAGCAATATAAAGCCAACCCATTACATTATCAATCCGATCCGTGACACTGACACCTTGCAACGTATGGTAAAAAACGTCCTGGAGGATGTCTTCCGCATCCTCCAGGGTCCCAACCCTGCTTCGGATATATGCCAGAAGCCTGTTTTTTTCTTTTTGATAAACCCTGCCTATTTCCAATTGCAATACCATTTCCATCTCACTATATAAGACGAACAAAGGGAAAATATATTGTAATAAAAATGAGGAAAAAGGGAAGGAGGGTGACCTTGCAAACAATAATATGGTCAATCAAAAAAATTGGCCCTCTTTCTTCTCCTCAGTTTGGTCAATCGTGGTAATGAATTCCGGCCCTGAATCATGGCAGGATTTTTGCTAAAGAGAGGACCTATTTTTTGCCTTTATAGGAGCGCATGGCTTCGGGAATATAGGACTTGATCTTGTCGATACGTGATTCCGGAGCAGGGTGCGTAGACAAAAGTTCCGGCGGCCGGGAACCGCCTTGTTCGCTCATAGTCTGCCAGAAACGGATCGCTTCATGCGGGTCGTATCCCGCCCTGGCCATTAACGTCAGGCCGATTCGATCCGCCTCTGATTCATGAAGACGGCTATACGGCAACAAGACGCCCACGTTGGCGGTGACGCCGTATGCCGCCATGAAGATCTGACGAGTTTCGTTCGGCTGGTTTTCCAGGGCCACGGAAAGGGCCACGCCTCCGAGTTGCGTCAAAAGGGCCTCGCTCATCCTTTCATTGCCATGTTCGGCTATGGCGTGGGCCACTTCATGCCCAAGCACTACCGCCAACCCGGCATCAGTGCGGGTAAAGGGAAGGATGCCCGTATAAACCGCCACCTTCCCGCCCGGCATGCACCAGGCGTTCGCTGTCTTACTATCCTCGATGACATTAAATTCCCACTGATAATTCTTTAGTTTGTTTTCCTCTTTTGCATCCTTCAGAAATCCCTCGGCTGCCGAGGCAATCCTTTTCCCCACCCGAGTAACCGCCTGGACCTTCTGCTGATCAATCGAAAGCTTGGATTCATGTAAAACCTTTGTGTACTCCTGGTCGCTTAAGGAGAGCAATTCAGCATCAGGAATGAGGCGTAGGCTCTTTCTTTCCGTGAGCGGGACGGTTGCACAGGCAGCAAGTGAGAAACAAAGGATGAAGACGGTTAATAACCTGCATAGGGTATAAACTATGTTATAGTTTCTGGCTCTATTACTCATGGGTTCCTCCTTTTTCTCCCGTATCTGGAAAGAGTGGTTATGCCGATACTCCTATATCGACAAGCGCAAAGATCCAACCCCATATTTTATCTTAAATCTTATAGATGTCTTTTCCTGTTCCCGAGATTCAATGAGATCGATTATCTCTTTAGTTGCCTTGATCTCGACGACAAGTTTAGAGAAAGTCCATTGACCTGCATGCTTTGAGGCTACTGCATAGATTGTTCCCTTGCCGTTTGGGCCGGAGATAGGAATAGCCAAGTCGGCTTGTCCTGACGATCCGCTAACGCTGATGCTCCCCATGACAAAGATCCCCTCCTTGATCGGCGAGCCCAAGGCCTTCACGACAGCCGGATGGGTCCGGGCAGTCGCAAGAGCATCTTTGTACACGTCGGATGATTTTATCATGCCGAAGACGATAGTTATAATGAGCATGATAAAGGCCGCGAAGAGGGCCAGGAACGCAAGGCCAGCGACAGGGACGAACCATTTCCAGTTTCGCTGCCACCACGTTAGAGATTTTTCTTGGGGTAATGGAAACGGTGTTTGTAGCTCCATATCGATTAACCTGACTTTTTTATTGTCCGCTATCCCCGCTTATACAAGCCGACAAGCTGGCCTTCGGCAAGGATATGCCCCTTCATGGCCTTCTCAAGGTCCGCTTTTGTTGAATTCGGGCTGATATTGAGCATGGTATCCAGGGCGTATACCTTGAAGAAGTAGCGGTGAGTGCCGGATGGCGGGCACGGCCCCCCATATCGGTGCTTTCTAAAGTCATTGATCCCCTCTACGGCCCCTTGCGGAACGGCATTCTCTTTGATCTCTTTCACGCCTGGATCGATATTCCAGATCACCCAGTGGACCCATATCCCGACCGGCGCGTCGGGGTCATCGCAGATCAGGGCGATGGACTTTGTCCCCTGCGGGCAATTTCCAATCACGAGAGGGGGATTCATATCTTTGCCGTCACAGGTATACTGCCCGGGGATAGTACCGTTATTCTGAAAAGCCGGGCTCGTTATTTGTATCGCTGCCATTGCACTCACCTCCTTACTCAATGATGCAGAAAAAAGCAAAACAATAGCCATGAACGGTATCGCTATTAATCTATAGCCCATCTTTCACCTCCTTCTGTGAATGTAACGATCTAAATCAGCGATACTGCTTACCGTCTCCGCTGGAAAGGGTGGTTTTGTTACTAATCCCAAATTAGCAAGAATGAAGATTCGCTCATTTCGTTTCAATGTTAAGAAGCGAAGCCATCTTCTCCCTTAAAAAAGGATCTTACGTTTTTGCGCATAAAGTAATAAATGATTGATATAAACAATATAAGTCCCAAGGCAATTACAATTAAAGCTGATATAATTGGTTTTTTTACTGCTTCAATGAAATATTTTAGAGGTATAAATGTATCAATAATAAAACATAGTGATAGTAGAATAAGCATTTTTCTTGCCCATTCTCTCCTTTTTAAAACAAACATTCCAGATAGCAATAAACCAAGAGTAACTATAAGTAATGATAATGTTTGCATGTTTGTAGATTTGTTGTTCACATACTCAACTATTAACAAAACTAACATTCCGATTGAAAAAATAAGAATAAGAATCCCAAAGACAATTACTCCAATTAATTTTTTACTTTTTTTCTTTGTGTTCATATACCTAATAATATATCCGTGAAATCTGTGAAGTCGATATAAATGACTGATAGAAGTTTAATTAAACATTTTCAGCAACGACCCATTAATTCTTTCCTTCATAGGCCTGTTCTTCTACTACTATCTCGATATTGGCACCATACGCAGGTCGGACTGCCAGCCGGTGGTTCAGGCATGTTTAATACTTCAAATACCTCTTCCAGGAACGCAATGAAACCATCATCGTTCCTGGGTATGTTGATCCACGTAATAGAGCCATGAAGAGCTACACGATCTGACGATAGGCACCCATATTCCTGGGGTTCATATACTAGCAAACCCAGTTTACTTATCGGTGTTAGAGAGAATTTCCCTGGAGCTGGATTTTCCAGGCAATGAGCATATGAGTGTAGTTGGCGTGCATATAATGGGACATGCTCAGATTTTGCTTCTGCTGTTTTGAAGTCGATGACACCATAGGTACCGTCGTCGAATTGCAGTACCGTGTCGAATTTGCCCTTGATAAAGCATGAAGATGACGAATTAGACGAGTAAATCGGTTTCGATTCCACCCCTTTCTCACTGTATCGGACAACGCCATTTGGTAACGCGGGGCTAATCTCTTCTGTTCTCATACCCAAATAGTAATTTTTCATTTGGCCATCAATAATTGTGAAAATTTTTGGAAAAGCCCCAAATGGACGTTGGAAACCACAAACTACTTTTAGGTAGAAGCAACGCTTGCATTCCTCCCAAAGAAAGGCAAAATCTGAAGGTGTAAGTTTGAAGTGGTTCTTGCTCATTTGTTATCCCTTGCTCGATTTACTATGAACTCATAACTCACTTGGCAATTTTGGGGACGTGGTTACTTAAATGAGTCGTGTGGGGTCAGGTCTCAATAATCAACAATTCTTTTCTTGTGCTTTCAAGTTGCTTCACCATGCCCCTGTCCCTCTCCATCACCTCTTCTTAATCTCCTGCCCGACTGGCTACCTCCTCCATCGTATCAAAATACGTTGTCAAAAGTTGAGACCTGACCCCTTATCTTATGAACAATATCGCTATTAACTTATTGTACATCTTCTCTCCTTTCACGTTAAGTTGTCCTCAATCAAGGCCCGCCCCAATCTTCTTCCTAAACAGTCTCTTTCCACATGTCTATGAGGAACCGGCTCAGGGTAGAGGTATCTTG
>MGQF01000033.1:14332-14564 GCA_001797745.1 Deltaproteobacteria bacterium RBG_13_52_11 | reverse complement strand
GTCTTGCTTGTGGATTCCCCAGGAGACAATTCCCTGGTCGTCATCCATAAAGACCAGCCAGTCGTCCTCGTACCAATCGAGCTCCTCGATCGGTCTGAGGCGGTTACGTTCCCTGTTGATCCAGTGATAACCGGCAACGGAGTAATAGTCGAAGAGGGCCTTGGGGATCTGCAGGCCGCGCTGAGCGAGTCTGTCCTCGACGGATTCTTCACCGAGGCCATCTGTTGGTCCG
>MGQF01000033.1:11747-14276 GCA_001797745.1 Deltaproteobacteria bacterium RBG_13_52_11 | reverse complement strand
ATCTTCTGCACCTCCCCCTGAAATACAGAACTGGATTCGTTAAGGCATCTGGATAACTTAAAAGTAGCAATGTTTTGCCTCTTATTGTAACTATTTTAGGAAAGAAAATCGGAAAAGTCAAGGGAAAAAGAAGGTGTTTGAGAGGGCAGGGGGTGTGGTATAATCTTCTCCCTAATTTTGATTCAGGCGCATTTTATGGAGATACCGGAATTCCCATCAGTTGATACCTTAAGAAAGCTCTGGTGGCTGCATGATTCGTTCTGGCACGCGGCGCTGGTCAAGGAGCTGGGGTTTGAGCAGGCCAACCGGATCAACCTCGAGGTGGCTGAGCGGCTCTTCCGCATGATGACCAATCAGCTCCTGCGCGAGCGGGTGATCGAGCGGCCGCGCTCGATCCAGGATCTGCTCGCCATCTTCAAGGTCGTGTGGAAGAACGCCTTTTTTGACGCCCTCTATATCAACGACCCAATCCATTTTAACGGCAACACCGGCGTCTGGATCGGGAGCAAATGCTATGTCTATGAGGCAGTAAAAAAGGCGCGGATGCTCGAAGGGTATGACTGCGGCTGCCAGGCAGTGCGCAATGGGGTGATGCGGGCCCTGCGCCTCCAGCCCCTCCACGAGATCAAGGAGAGCCTGGTCAGGGGGGATGGGCGCTGCGTCATCGAGATCACCTTCGCCCCTGCACCATAGCCTTGCCTAATCCCGAACCTAATCCCGAACCTAATCCCGAACCGTAATAGGGATACTACACCAAGATATAATGGAGGCTTCTCCCTTTGCCTTTTGACTTGATTACTTTCAGATCCACTAACTTTCTGATCTCTTTTAAGGCAGCACGGTCTGAGATCTTGAACATATCTTGCACCGTTCGATTTGTTATGCTCCCATCCTGATTGATAAATTCCACGATCCTCATCTGTCGTTCGGTTAATACAATCTGTTTCCCCCGCGGCGTTTTTCTCAACCGTTCACTACTCAGTCGGGCGACCCTTTCTTTAACCGTCTCAATACTTACATGGACACCTTCAACAAAATATTCCAGCCACTTGGTCATATCCAAGGTGTCTTGCTTAACGCTTTGGAGCGCTTGGTAGTATTTATTCCGATCAACGTCGTAGTAGTCGTCAAGACAGAAGAATTGCTTCGTGTCAAAGCCTCGCTGATAGAGGATCAGGGCCGCTAAGACTCTGGCTGCCCTTCCGTTCCCGTCAACAAAGGGATGGATTCTAACAAACTCATAATGGACTATTCCCGCCTCAATAACAGGGTCAAGTTCTTTGGATTCCTCTGAGTTTATCCATTCAGTGAGGTCTTTCACCAGTCTTGGTACATCCTCATTCTGCGGCGGTCTGAAAAAGACTTCTCCCGTAACTCTATTCGCCACTACCACGTAGCGTTTACGATAGACCCCGCCGTCATCTGGATTCTCCAAGGTATCTTTTGTCAGCATACGGTGGATACGTAAAATATCCTGCTCTCGAAGGGAGCCACCTTGCATCATGTTTCCAATATTCTCAAGTACCGCCAGGTAATTCAGGACCTCCTGTTTGTCCTGCCGTAGCGCCGTTATTTCTCTTCCTTGTGCCAACTCGCTTACCTGCTCCAAAGAAAGCCTGTTTCCCTCAATTCTTGTGGACGAGTGAGCGCTGTGAATTATTGCTTCCCGTCTTAACGAGACTTCCCATCGAGGGATCAAAGGGGAATTGAGGATCACCTCTCGTGCTGCGGATATTCGAGCGAGTAATCGGACTATCGTGTTTGTGTATCGAAATTTTGGCGTAAACATTTTTTCTCTTGCATGCCCCTACAGAACCCATTATTCTGTTGCAGTATCACTATATCATTTTTCTCGGCTGTGATGAACCCTTAGTTTCCCAAAAAAAAGTGAGCGCTGGAACCATGCACAGCAGTAATAAAGACACCCGCCGCATAGCCTATCAGTTCATCATCATGCTGGGGGTGGTGAGCCTGTTCGGCGATATCACCTATGAAGGTGCGCGCAGCGTCGCCGGTCCCTTTCTCTATACCCTGGGGGCGAGCGCCGCTATGGTTGGACTGATTGCGGGGCTCGGGGAGTTTCTCGGCTATGCCCTGCGAATGCTCTCCGGGCACTGGGCCGATCGCACAGGGCGCTATTGGGTCTTTGTCTTTATCGGCTATGGCCTTATCCTCGCCATCCCCCTGTTGGCCCTGGCAGGTGTGTGGCAGGTAGCGGCTCTTTTTATCATTGCAGAGCGCATGGGAAAGGCCATCAGGGCCCCGTCGCGCGACACCATCCTCTCCTATGCCACCAAGGAGGTGGGGAGGGGGTGGGGTTTCGGCATCCACGAGGCCATGGATCAGATAGGCGCAGTGATCGGGCCGCTGGTGCTGAGCGCGGCGCTCCTTTTGCGAGGGGGGTATCGGGGAGGCTTTGCGATCTTGGTGATCCCTACATTAGCAACCCTGGCTATGCTCACCCTTGCACGGCGCAAGGTCCCTGCACCAGAGGAGATGGAGCGATCTCATCATACGGTATTGTCGGAT
>MGQF01000033.1:641-11383 GCA_001797745.1 Deltaproteobacteria bacterium RBG_13_52_11 | reverse complement strand
GCAAACGGTGTTCTCGGTGAGGAAGTAAGCGAAGCAGACTGTATTAAAACCATTTCATCCCCCTTCAGCGAAAAAGGGATTGTACTGTTTTTCCTGCGCAACAGTGGTCTTCGGCCCGTGCCCCGGATAGACCACCACATCGTCCCCAAGGGTGAAGATCTTGGTCCGCACCCCGCGGATGAGCCCATCGTAATCCCCTCCGGGGAAGTCTGTCCTGCCGATGGAACCGGCAAAGAGGGTATCCCCGACAAAGACCATCTTATCGGTGACCAGAGCGATTCCCCCTGGAGAGTGCCCGGGGGTGTGGAGGACCTCCAGGGAGATGTCCCCAAAGGTGATGGTATCCCCTTCATCTAAGTAGCGATCCGGGGGAGGGGAGTTTTCCACCCCCATGCCCCACGCCGCGGCACTGGCCCCCTGGTTGAGGATGTAGGGGGCATCGGCGCGGTGGATGAGGATCTCAGCGCCGGTGGCTGCCTTGAGGGCCCTGTTTCCGCCGGTGTGGTCGAAGTGTCCGTGGGTGTTGATGATATAGACCAGGCGCAGCTCATCTTTGGCCAGGGCCATGAGGATTTGGTTCACGTCCCCCCCGGGGTCGATGACTGCCGCCTGCTTGGTCCTTTCACAGCCGAGGATATAACAGTTCGCCTGAATTGGTCCGACTACCAGTAACTTAACTATCACAGCGTACCTCCTTCTTATATGAATGAGAAAAGGGTTCCAGGGGTCGAGGATTCAAGGGGTCAAGTGTAAAAACTAGGATTTACTGGAACCCTTGGCCCCTGGAATCCTTGAACCCTTTGCTGATAGCTATCTTCACATCAACGCCTTGAGGCCCGTTGATCCAAAGTAGAGCCCGAGGGCCATGAGGAGTATTCCACAGAGGCCGATGATCCACCGGTATGTCCGGTCATCCATGATACGTTTCCCCACCGTTATGGCTGCGGCGACGGAGAAGTACCAGACGACATCAGCCATGATGTGGCCCGAATAAAAGGAGCCGAGCCCTATGATCCCCTGCCGCTGGGACAGGGCGATATACGAGAGCCCGATGGTCGCCCACCAGATGATGAAGTATGGATTGGATACACTGGTCAAGAGACCTGCGAGAACGGGTCTGCTCCGTTCTCCCTCATCCAGCTGGAATTTCAACGTGGCTTTCTTTGCCCCTCGCACCATGCCCACTCCCATCCAGATGAGAACCATGGCCCCGCCTGTCCCCACGATGCCGAAGACGAGGTTGTGCTTGAGGAGCCCGCCAAGCCCCAGTACCAACGCGATAAAGAGGGAGAGCTCGATGATCCCATGCCCCAAGACGATAAGAGGGCCTGCCCAAAACCCCCTCCTTGTGGCCTCGGCGATGGTCACCGTCAGGACCGGGCCGGGCATCAGCGCCCCGGAGAGCCCCACCACAAAGGAGCTGACAAATATCCCTACCAAAGGCCACATACCTTCTCCTCAGTCTTAAAGGAATATAACAATGACTTGATGGACCTTCAAGGGGAGATCAGCCCGCTGGATTACCCGAAGCAATTCCAAAAAGGAGCGAGATATCCCTTAACCTCCTTCACAACCCTTTTTACCTCTTCCATACCCACCCTTTCGTTTAACTAGGGGGGGAGGGGGATGGGGTCCTTGAGGTTCACCGCGAGCCCTGAGACGCCGCACACGAGGGCCAGCCACGCGTAGGGCAATACCGCTGGATTATATCCGCTCCCCACCATATCCACGATCCTTCCGTCGCAGACCGCTTCTGCCGTCTCCCGCACCGTGTTGCCGATCCGATGGAACCCCTCAACCGTGATGCCGAGTTGGACGAGCTGATCGTCGAAGTGGGGGTCGGATCCCCCGTTGCGCAGGATTATCTCCGGCTTGAACTCGTGGGCCAAGGGACAAAAGATCTCCTCCAGGGCATAGAGAAAAGGGGCAATGGCGGTACGGGGGGGCAAGGGGATGTTGACGCTGAAACCCTTTCCCGCTCCCTCACCGATTTGGCGGGGGAATCCCGTGCCCGGATACTGGGTGAAGGGGTCCTGATGGAGGGAGATAAAGAGGACCCGGGGATCTTCATAAAAGATCTCGCACGTCCCGTCTCCGGCGTGGCCATCGGTGTCGAGGATAAGGATGCGCTCTATTCCGTGCTTCTTCTGCAGGTTTCTCACGCAGATGGCCACGTCGTTGTAGATACAGAATCCCGCTCCCCGGGAAGGACGGGCGTGGTGCATCCCCCCTCCGATGCTGACGGCTGCCTTATAGCGACCAGTGGCAACCAGCTCGCCGGCTGCAATACCTGCCCCGACGATGACCCTGGCTGCCTCATCCATTCCAGGGGAAAGGGGGGTATCAGCTGCCACGAATTCCACTGCCTTCCATGACCAGGGGTCCCATTCCCCCTTTTTGATGAACTCGATGTATGCTGGGGAGTGGACCAGCTGAAGTTGATCGTCGTCTGCAGGGGTGGGCGCGATGAGGTCAAATCCCCTATCCGTCCCCACCTTTTCTTTGAGGAGTTTCATGAAGCTTGCGTGCCTATCCCCGCGAAAGGGATGACCTGGGCCGAAATCGTAGCGCTTCATCTCCTCGCTATAGAGCAGGGCGGTCTTCATCTCTTCTCACTAGAAAATGGTTTTTTACTATTACCTCTCCCCGATGAGGCTGTGTCGTAATTACATTTTAGCACCAAATATCCCTTCTCCCCTTACTAGGGGAGAAGGTGCAGGATGAGGGGTTACAATAAAAACAATATTTTAAATGCTTTTTAGTTGAGCCCCTCACCCCCACCCTCTCCCCGCTGACGTGGGGCGAGGGAAATATTTGAATTGCGACACAGTCTCGATGGGGAGAGGGGGTCAATGCTGTGAATTAAGGCGTTTTTCATTGCTTTTTTATTTCTATTATAGAGGGGATACGCAGATGCTCCGCGATGAGGTGTCCTGCGAGGTCAAAGACCCGCTCGCTTTGATCGATGACGGCGGTATCGCTGGAGGCGATGATCCCCCTATATCCGGCCATGATCCGTTCCGGCACCTTTATTGCCGAGGCATCCCCTTGGATCCCATGCTCCTTCATCAGGGTCCTGATCCGGGCAGCGAGTTCCCCGCTCCCCCTGATGGGAGAGTCAAGGAGGAAGAGGGCCTCTGCCGGCCCCGCGGACTGCAGAAATGCCATGATTAGTCCCAGGGCTTTTGTTGTTTCCGGGGTCTCCCGATATCCGCCTGAGACCCCGGAGATGTCCCTCACAAAGCCGTCGTCGGCCAGCACGATGGTCTTGCCTTTCAAGGCGCTTTCCAGGGTGATGATGCAGTTATAGCCGTCCACAGCCAGTCCCTCTCCCCTGAGCTCTCCCACGGGAACCCTCTTTCGCTCCCGCTCCTCAACGAGCGAAGCGGGAAAGACGCCTCGACGCAGGAGGTGTCTGTAATCGTGATCGAGGTTGTAGTGGTTACCCACCAACTGTAGGGAGGCATCCCTGGGATAGCCCCGGTTCAGGAGGTAGCGGAGGTCCTCGGCGGCCTCCCAGAGGTCTTTTGCAATCTCCATTGCACCGTGTGTAACGGCTTTCCCTCCCCGTATGGCGTTCAGGAGAAGGCCATGCCGGCGAAGGTTACTGCCCCTTTACCAGAGGTATCCGACCACTGTTGATATCGCAGCAGTTCCCCCTTCTGGGCATCTATGAGGTGTAACAGGGCATACAGGGGTGGCAGGCCGCAGATGTTTCTCCTGTCCCCCTCGCGGAGGATAAATTGATAAAACTCCTCCCCTTTCAGCGCTTCCCCATAGTGAAGCATCTCTAAATCCTTTGCCTTGACCTTGGCCAAGACCCCGGGGGTGACCACCTCTGTATGGCCGAACTGGGGTCCGACGTGGGCCAGATCGGCGCTGGCGATAAGGCACGTCTTGGGGAGCTGCTTGCATCCATGCGCCAGGATGGATATGGCATCTTTATAGAGGGGGTCTTGCATCGGTGAGATCCCTTCTTGAATCATCTCGTGAAAGGAGTTGCACAGGATGGGGAAGATCTTGAACCCCCTTTCTCCCAAGAGGTATTGGAGGAAGATGACCTGAAACTCGATGGTATGCTCGCTGCGGTGGGAGAACTCGTCGAGAAAGGGGTCAAAGGGGAGTCGTCCTGCTATTGCTTCGACGACGTCCTCCTCGACCTCTACTTGCCCCAGCGGCGTCTCAAATGACTTCAGGGTAAAGGCGAAGGGGTACTGCAGAGGGGTGTGACAGGTCCCGAGGATGATATAGAGGTCCGCACCTGTGGACTCCCCGAGGGCCTTATAGGCGTGGGCGTAACACGCCCCTCCCCGGGTGAAATCTATATGCGGGGCCACGATCCCCTTGAGCGCTTTTTTTTCGGCCCCCTCTTCGGGAAGCCCCGGACCATCCTCCCCTTGGAAGTATCCCCTCAGTTGCGCCTTCAGCTGCCGAGGGTCTGCCTCGTACCCCGTGCCGGCATAGGCTGCTTTTCTGGTGCGCGCGTTTTTGAAATCCTCTTGAAGCTGGCGGATATAATCCTGAAAATGGTGGGTCTCCAAGAGGTAGTGGGAGTTCAGTTGCTCGATGAGGCCCTCTATAGTATCGCTTAACAGAAGGGTTCCGTATTTGCGCATATAAGCTGCCTGCAGATCCCGCAGGCTATTGGTCCCATCCATGAGGGTGATGAGGAAAAAGGCCTCGGGTTTGACACAGACGATCGCAGGGCAAATCCCCGTTGGATCCTTGATCCCGATCATCTCCCTCCCCTCGACCTGAGTTGGAAAGGCCTCGAGGGGGCGCGCCTTGGGATGCTCCTGCTCTCTATGCTCCCCTATCACCACCACCCATCCATCTCTTCAATGGTCTCCCTGGCGATTGCCATACCGGCGGGGTTGCTTCCCCAGAGGGCATAGACCGTGCGCGGGGCCCGATACCTCGCGATGATCTCCTGCAATCCTCCGCGCAGGGAGGGTTCTTGCTCACCCTCCATGGTGATTACCTGCTGGGTTATCTCCTCCAACGCCCTGTCGAGGGTTTTCTCGTATTCCCCTGTGGCCTCACCCTTTACTTCTTCTAAACCGATCTCCAGACCCCATCGTTCGGCAATCCTCTGCAGATCCTCTTTTCTTATCTCCTCGAGGGGGTCTCCGGGATAGTACCTGAACTTCACGAGATAGCGCATTGTACCCTCACATCCCCAGATAGCCTTTGTATCGCCCGGCCATCTCTTTTCTTTCTCGCTTGGTCTTGAGGAAGAAGTCCTTTGATGGCTTGAGGTGATAGGTGAAGTGGCGTCTCAGGTTTCGCACGGTCCACCGATGGCGCTTTACTGCTTCATCGGTAAAGATGACCTTGATCTTTCCCCCTTCCACCTGGAGGGAACCCCTGACTGCGCACACCGGGCACTCCACGGTCTCCATGTCCTTCAAGACCCTGAGGTTTCGGTCGTGGCAGATGGGGCAGATCCCCTCCTCACCCTGATAGGCGTGGTCGCCGGTCTTGATGGCCTGAGCCACCCGCTTCCCCAAGGTATGGGCACGCTCTATTTCCCGGGAGAACAAGGGTGCCTCGCTGAGCCCCTGGACGTGGCAGAGGAGCTGATCAATGACATCCACCCCCAGGGAGAGGAGCCAGGTATTGGTCTGCTGGAAGGCATTTTGGGTCCACCCCCGGGTGGCGTAGGGGACAATCACCCCTCCTACCTTTCCCCGGATCTTATTCTGTTGCATGGGGGCAAAGCCCCGATCGATGAGCTGTTTGACGATGGCAGTAGCCTCCAGGATATAGCAGGGGGCACCGAGGATGATCCCGTCACTGGTAGCCATGGCCGCGAAGATAAAGTTTGCGTCATCCTCTATGATACAGTCCCTCTCCTGGAAGAGGCAGGCGGCGCACCCCTGGCAGGGCTTCACCGCATAGTCGGTGAGGCGGAGGATCTCCACCTCGGCCCCTTCCTCCTCGGCCCCCATGAGGGCCTCCTTGGTGAGGATTTCCGTATTGCCGAGCTTGCGCACACTCCCCACCAGTCCCAAGACCTTCATTGCCTTTTCCTCCTGCCTTTTTGATTCCTATAGCATCTCACGCAAGGCTCGTCAAGACAAGCAATAGAAGGGGGGGGGAAGGTCAGATCGAGAGATTTTTTATGATGAGTTGACATGGGTGAATATAGGTGTATGCTTTTTTGTGAGAAGGGAGATGGAAGGGGAGGGGGCTTCCATGCGCCATGTCACTGTTTCGAGATAACATGCACGGCACAAGGGGAGGATATAATGTCCAAGACAAAAAAAGAGGGGTTTTTTGACGAGCTGGAGGGGATGTCTGTTCAGGAGAGGGAGCACTATCAGACCAAGAGGTTACGAGAGACCCTCGAACATGCCTACCGCCATGCCCCCTCGGCCCGGGAGATCTTCGATCGAGCAGGGATTAAACCCTCTGAGGTTCGCACGGTGAAGGATCTCGAGAAGCTCCCCATCACCAGAAAAGGCGATCTTATCGAGCGCCAGAGATCCAGGCCGCCCTATGGTGGCTTCTTGGCTGCTTCCCCCGAAGAGGTCGACCGCGTCTTCATTACCCCCGGCCCCATCTATGGTCCCCATCAGATTGAGGGCATCAGTTGGTTCGGCAAGACGATATATGCGGCCGGATTTAGAAAGGGTGATGTTGTGATTAACACGCCCACCTATCATATGTCTCCTGCCGGCATACTCTTTCACGAGGGGGTACGGGCCTGCGGGGCGACGGTGATCCCAACCGGGGTCGGTAATACCGATGCGCAGATCAAGACGATGCTCGACCTGAAGGTTACCGGATATACCGGGATGCCCAGTTTCTTGATGACCATTATCAAGCGGGCCGAGGAGATGGGGCATGATTTCCGTCGGGATTTCGCCCTCAAGCGCGCCTGGTTTACCGGCGAGATGCTTGCTCCCTCCATGAGGAAGGAGCTTGAAGAAGGATACGGCATCGACACCTATCAGTGCTATGCGGTGACTGATCTGGGTGGTTGCGTGGCCTACGAATGCCGCGAGAAATCAGGCATGCACTTCATGGATGAATACGTCATAGAGATAGTCGATCCCGATACGGAAAAACAGCTGGGGCCTGGTGAGGTGGGCGAGATTGTCGCCACGCCGCTACACAACGCTCTCTGGGGTTTGATACACTACGGCACCGGCGATATGTCGTCATATGTAACTGAACCGTGCCCCTGTGGCAGAACCGCCTATCGAATCAGTGGTATCGTTGGTCGCACCGCTGACGCGGTCAAGGTACGGGGTATGTTCGTCATAGCCAAACAGGCAGAGCAGGTGCTCTCCGAGTTCGATCAGATATCTCAGTTCCAACTGATCGTTGGGCACTCAGGGGGGCGTGACGAACTCGTCTTGAAGATTGAACTGATGGATGAATCAATGGACAAAGATCAATTGTCAGGCCGCCTGCTCGAACGATTTCCACAGGTATGCCGTGTGAGGCCGGATAGGATAGAATGTGTACCCCGGGGGACTATTCCCAAAGAGCGCCAGACGATCGTCGATGAGAGGAAGTGGGAATAGAAGTGGGTGCGTCCTGTGTCTCCATCATGGGTGCTGGATCGAAGACGCAGGGCGCTCACTGCCCAGTCTCGTTGCCGGCATTCGTTTCATAGAGTGGATAAAAACCGCTTATTTGTGATTTTTTGGATAAAGTAAACTATTTTATTGCTTGACAACTGTTTTTCGTCTGATATAGTTTTTACAAACAAAGAAAAAGGAGGTGGTAAGGCATTTTCATTCAAGGTAAAGGGAGAGTGCATGAAAAATTAACCTTATAAAGACAAAGACAAGGAGGGGAGGGTTATGCGAAAGGCAATAGTCGCTTCCATTATAGCCATTTTTTTGTGTACCGGGATGACGATAGTGGTGGGTGCCCAAGAGGCAAAGCCTGAGGCAAAACCCATCAAGGTCGGAGCCGTGATTAACCTGACTGGTCCCGCCTCCACGTGGGGTCAGTTCCACGCCAGAGGTCAGCGGGATTACTTCCGCTACGTCAACGAGAAAAAGGGCGGTGTTGGGGGAAGAAAGATCGACCTGACCGTGGTTGATCACGCTTACAATCCTGCTGAGGCCGTCAAATTCGTGAAGAAATTTTGTACCCTGGACAAGATGGACATGATAGCCACTTGGGACGCCGGTTCAGGGTTACAGGCAAAGCCAATCGTCCAAAAGTACAAGACACCCTGCATAAATTATTCTACAGCTCCTGAAATACTTAAGCCCCCCATCGATTACATGTATCTGCCCTTTGGCAGTTATACGTTGGACTCCCAGGCCGTACTGGAGTACATCCTGGCCACCCATAAGGGTAAAGGGGCTCCCAAGGTTGGTCTGCTCACTTACAACAATGCCTACGGGAAGGCCATTCATGACCCGAGTAAGGCGTATGCTGCCAAGAACAACATCGAGATCGTCGGGATAGAGGAGTTTCCTTCAAAGGCCGGCGGTGATCTGAGGACTCAACTGGCCGTGCTGAAGAAGGCAGGCGCGGAGTATGTCTTCATGCAGATCCTTCCGGTCCACATTGCCAATGCCCTCAGGGATGCAGATCTTATTGGTTACAACGTGCCTTTCTTTGGGACCTGGACCGCCACAGACCCGGATTTCTTCGGGCTGGCCAAGGGCAAGATCCGGGATCGTCTCTTCATGCAGTTCTCGGGTGGTCTCCCAGGAGATAACGTGCAGGGGGTAGCCCTCATGATGGAGGTGGGCCAGTACAGTGGCATTAAGCAATTCGACACCTCATACTGGGAAGGTGTGGTCGTCGGCATGATCATGGAGCGGGCCTTCCAGCTTGCCCACGAGAAATTTGGGAAGATAAATACGAAGACCATCAATCAGGCCATGGAGTCCTTCCGCAATGAGAATTTTGGCGGACTCGTTCCTCCTACTGCTTACGCTAAGGATAACCATGAAGGGTCGTTCGTGGCCAGGATCGTGCAGATTCATGAGGATGCTACCTACTCACCGATGACGAACTTCTTTGTCCCTGGGAAAGGTCAGCTTAAGCTGAACTAGAATAATGAAGGCCTTTCGAGGGCAACCGAGTATCTTCGCCTCTGCTCAGCCCGATGACCATCGGGCTGAGCTGGAGGTGAAAGATCTCTCTCTGAGCTTTGGGGGGCTGGTGGCCCTCCAGACTATCAATCTGGGCGTCAAAACGGGTGAGTTGATGGCCATTATCGGACCCAATGGCGCCGGCAAGACGAGTCTGCTGAACTCCATCACCGGTTATTACCATCCACAGGGGGGAAAGATCGTCTTCAACGGCGATGAGGTCCAAGGCCTTCATCCCCATGAGATAACGAGACGCGGCATCGGGAGGACCTTCCAAAATATTGAGCTTTTCCCTGGGGCCAGTGTTGTTGCCAACATGCTTCTGGCTCGCCATATTCACTGTCAATATGGTGTGGGTCTGGCAGCCCTCTTTTGGCCATCGGTCAAGAGGGAAGAGGTCCGCCACAGACGGATCATCGAGGAGATCATCGATTTTCTGGAGATACAGTCCATCAGGAAGAAGCCAGTGGGCTCACTCTCCTATGGGTTACGGAAGCGGGTGGACCTCGGCCGTGCCCTTGCCTTAGAACCGAAGCTCCTGCTGTTGGACGAGCCCTTCGCGGGTATGACCCTGGAGGAGAAGGAGGATATGGTTCGATTCCTGGTGGAATTAAATGAGGCATGGGGGCAGACCATGATCCTGGTCGAGCACGATATGTCCATTGTCATGAGCATCTCCCAACGGGTCATTGTTCTGGACTTTGGCAGAAAGATCACTGAGGGATCCCCTGAGGCAGTACAAAATCACCCTGAGGTCATCAGGGCCTACTTGGGTGATGCCGGTATTATGTAAGCAGAGAGAGACACTTCGTAAAGGACATTCATGAGTACTATGAAGGCGAACAAAGGATACATCGACGAACGCACCTTATCTGCCTTCTCCAAGCTTACCTTCCCTCGGATCTTGGCCAAACAGGCGAAACGATGGGGCTCCAAGAGGGTCGCTATTCGGGAGAAGGCCTATGGGATCTGGGAGCCCTATACCTGGCACGAGTACCTGGATTATGTCAAGCATGTGGCCTTGGGCCTTTTGTCCCTTGGCCTCAAACGTGGCGAGTTTATTGGCATCATCACGGACAATCACCCAGAGTGGCTCTTCAGTGAGCTCGGGGCCCAATCTCTTGGGGCGTATACCCTCAATCTCTATACCTCGTCGGTGGCCAAAGAGCTGACCTTTGGGCTCAATCGTATTCAAGCCGCCTATGTGGTCGCCCAGGACCAAGAACAGGTCGATAAACTATTGGAGGCCCAGAAAGAACTCTCTCATTGCCGTCGCATCATTTACATCGATCGCACGGGGATGAGGACGTATCGAGACAACCAGTGGCTGTTGAGTTTTGCTGAGTTATTGGAGCTGGGTAAAGAGTTGCAAAAGAAGAAGCCCGGGCAATTTGAAAAGGAGTTACGGAAAGGCAAACCCGGTGATCTCGCCTTGATGATCATGACCTCCGGCACCACAGGGCTTCCGAAATTTGCTATGTTGAGCTATGAGAGCGTCATCGATATGGCGAGGAAGTGGTTGGAGACCTCGCCCATCGGTGTCGGAGACAACTGGATCTCCATCACGCCCCCCGCGTGGATCGTTGACCAAATGTGGGGGATGGGGGCGTCCCTCTGCGGGGGGATGGTCATGAATTTCCCTGAGACCCCGGAAACGGTGACGGAAGATCT
>MGQF01000033.1:0-607 GCA_001797745.1 Deltaproteobacteria bacterium RBG_13_52_11 | reverse complement strand
TCCAGATTTTGGGAAGACCTGGCCTCCAAGATTCGAGTGAAGATCAGTGACTCCGGCATTATCAAGCGTGGTCTGTACCACCTCTGCCAGCGGATCGGGGAAACTGCGGTAGACAGGGAGTCTAAAAAACAACCTATTCCCCGGTGGTTAGGTTTTTTTGTCCGGGTTGCATCGGGGATCATTTATCGATCCCTCTTGGATCGAGTGGGATGTTCCCAGCTGCGGGCCGCCATCACCGGTGGGCACCCCATCAGCCCCGATGTCATTCGCTTCTTTAGGGCCATCGGATTGAACTTGAAGCAGGCCTACGGTCTCACCGAGGCCAGCGGGGTCTTTCAAGTCCAGCCTGATGGGGAGGTGAAGCCGGAGACGGTCGGCAAATCATTGCCCCGCACCGAGGTCAGAATTGCGGATGATCAAGAGGTATTGGTTGCGAGCCCGTCGAACTTCATAGGGTACTATGAGGATCCCACGGAGACGGCCGCGACATTGGCCGATGGGTGGTTGCATACCGGGGATGCAGGCTATTTTGATGCAGATGGTCACCTCGTCATCATCGGGCGCAAACAGGAGATCATGCGCACCAAAGAGGGAGAGGCCTTTTCAC
>MGQF01000032.1:37578-41313 GCA_001797745.1 Deltaproteobacteria bacterium RBG_13_52_11 | reverse complement strand
ATCTTCGAGCCGCGGGGGCTGGCGGAGGTCTGGCGTGTTGTCCGCTCCAGCTTTAGGCTGTGGCCGTTTTCCTATTAAGCGCACGGTGAGCTATGAACAATGATATCCTCCTGCAATTGAACAATATCAGCGTTGTCTATTCGGATGTCATCCAGATACTGAAAGGCGTGTCTCTCGCTATTCGGAAGAAGCAGATCGTTTCCCTGCTCGGGAGCAACGGTGCAGGTAAGACGACGACCTTGCGCGCCATTTCCGGGTTGCTGAAGCCGGAGAACGGAGCGGTGACTGAGGGGACCATTGAGTATGAAGGCCGATCTATTCAGAATGCGGCACCTGAGACTATTACCCGTTTGGGGATCATCCAGGTATTAGAGGGGCGTCCCCACTTCGAACACCTTACCGTGGAGGAAAACCTGAGGGTGGGGACGGCGGCCCGCTCTGGCCGTGCCTCCACCAAGGAGGATCTGGATCTGGTGTATCAGTATTTTCCCCCCCTGCTGGCCCGCAGAAGGTCTCTGTCTGGATACTGCAGCGGCGGTGAATTGCAGATGCTTGCCATCGGGCGGGCCTTGATGGCAAGGCCCAGGCTCCTGCTCTTGGATGAACCCTCCTTAGGCCTGGGGCCCTTGCTCGTGAAGGAGATCTTTGCCATTGTGGGACGCATCAATAAGGAGCAGGGGACCACGATCGTACTCGTGGAACAGAATGCCGGCATGGCCTTGCAGTTGGCCCACTATGGATATGTCATGGAGAATGGTAAGGTTGTGATGGAGGGAAATGCGAGCGATCTGCGGGAGAACCCGGACGTGAGAGAATTCTACCTGGGGGTTGCATCCTCCGGTGTCTTAAAGACCTATAAGGATGTCAAGGCCTACAAACGGCGTAAGCGTTGGCTGTAATTTAAAATTTTCGGCGTATTAGGCTGACAAACCAGTCTGGGGGCGCTTATAGTGGTCAGTCTACTCATTGTTCGGCTCCTAAGATTTATTTGCATCCTTGACATAGTCATTTCATTTGACTACCTTATTGTGAATAAGGAGGGTATCCATGAAAACGATGGGTATAAGCCAATTCAAAGCACATGCTTTAAAAATACTAGACCAAATAGCTAAGACACATGAAGAAATCGTGATAACAAAGCGTGGAAAGCCACTAGCACAAATAATTCCATGCCGTAATAAAGATAAGAGCCCTATACCAGGTAAATTAGCTGATGCCTTCATTTTTGAGAAAGATATCATTACTCCTCTCGGAGAAGAGATGTGGGAATCAAGCAAATGAAGTACTTGCTTGATACTCATACCTGGATATGGTGGCATATGCGCCCACAAAATCTCTCGGAAAAAGTATCGTCACTCATTGGTGACACAAAGCAAATATAGTGAATTGCTTTTATCTGCAATTTCTCTGTGGGAATTCAGCAAACTGCTCGAAAAAGGCCGGTTAGGCATTTCATATGATCCGGAAGATTGGATTAATTCGGCCCTCGATATGCCAAAACTCAGGCTTGTTCCTTTATCTCCAGTGATTGCCTATCGATCAACAGTGCTACCACAACCTTTTCACAACGATCCCGCAGATCAAATAATTGTTGCTACTGCCCGTGAAGAGAATGCCACTATTCTTTCAAAAGACGAAAGAATCCTATCATATCAGCATGCCCGGTCTCTTTGGTGACTTAATGACGAAACAAGGGGACATAGGTGAATAAGATACTTACCAATGATAGAAAGGGGAAGTTGTTTTTGCACCAACGTCCCCCCTTTTTTGCTTAACTCACTCTTTGCTCTTGACAAGGGGGATATAGGATGTCCCCAATTATGCTTCTGGTTGAAACAGAGGGGCCTTAAAGACGTTAAGGCGGAAGTTTGACAACGGAAAGGGGGGACGATGGACTTAACTGGATTGCGAATGCTTGTAATTATTATCGGCACTGTCCTTGGAGGTATTATCGCAGGGAGGAAAAAGAGAATCTTTCACCTAAAGGGAGCTATCATAGGTGGGATAATTGCGGTCATTTTAGTAGAAATAGTTCTTGGCGTACTTAGGGGGCTAGGTTTTTTACGCTAATAAGAAAGAAAGGAGGAGAAAATGAACAGAGAAAACAAAAATGGGATACCTGAACCGGAGAAGGATCCAATAGAGCTGAAACACTATGTTTGGATATTGATATTCTCATGCTGTGCAGGATTTATAGGTGGATTCATGGCGGAACGACTTCCTGAAATAAGTGTAAAATTTGCTTTGAGCGCAGGGCTTGCATTATCTTTCTCAGGTGTTGTGCTAATGGTTCTTTCTAGAAAATGGAAACAATTTTCGCTTCCTACGGTTCTCAAAGGGTGGCTGAATAACTGCGGTTGGATTGCTTTAATCCTGGGGTTAATATTGCAGACCGTTGGGATATGGTTTAATTGAGCACAAGGGAGGTCTTAAACCATGACCGGGACAGCAAAGGGGCTGCGATTCGTCCCACTCTTTGTTGCGGCGATCATTTTAGTCTTTGCCCCGTCCGCGATAGCAAAACGCGACCACTCCGAAAAGTATTATCGACCTCTGAGGACCTGGGGTTGGACATGGGTAAGGGTCAAAGAGGGGACGTTGCTCAAAATTATCAAAATCATAAATCATCTGTAAACTGAAATTTTTGAACAACGTCCCCCGATACCGTCTACCCGGTAACTATGCCCCCAATCATGTTGGCTAAAGAGCCACCTACGGCCTGGTTTGAGCACCCTCCGGTTGCTGTTCTGGCGTGGCAGGGGCGGGCTGCTGAGGAGCAGCCTCTGGTTGCTTTTCTGGGGTTTCAGGTGCAGGTGGCTCTGGCGGCACTGGCGCAGCAGCCCATTTAATCATCACCTCATTGGAGGGGGCGCTGGGGTAGCCCCAATGGTTGACGCCGACGATCTTATACATATAGATGACCCCCTCGTTGAGATTTTTATCCACCCAGGTGGCGGTATTTTTTTCTAAGAGATAGCCCTTCGGTGTGCGGAGATCCAACTCAGCCTTTACCTTAAACTCCCCGGGGCACTCAGGGCACCCTGCCGTTTCGTCCCTCCTGAGCACCCGAAAGTACACCAGGTCAACCGGCGTGGAGCCATTCACGTTTGCCTTGGGGACGCTCCAGGTCAGATAAAATGCGTCCTCCTTGACGATGCCTTGCAAGTCCTTGATGGCCTTGGACACCAGCACATCAGGGGGAACAGGAGAGGCCTTAAGACCACACCCCCCTGCGAAGATGATAAGAAAGATCAAGATGGGAAACGTTTTTTTCATAATCATGATAGCTCCTCTCGGGCCTTTTTTATTTGTTCAGCCACCCTTTGACGGGCCGTACCCCCTAGGCTTTGGCGGTGATCCACCGATCCCTCTATACGGATATAGTCAAAGACCTCCTCCCCAATGGTTGGGGAAAAGGATCGGAGTTCGTCGAGAGAAAGGGCGTCGAGGGCCTTGCCCTTTTCTTCAGCGTACTGCACCGCCTTCCCCGTGATCTGATGGGCCTCACGAAAGGGGATCCCCCTCTTGGTGAGGTAATCGGCCAGATCGGTGGCGTTGGTATATTCCTCTGCAGCTGCCTTCCTCATCTCCTCCTCATTCACCTCTACGTTCGCCAGGAGGACAGCCATGATCCGCAAGGAGCTCTTGACTGTATCGACGGTGTTAAAAAGGGGCTCCTTGTCCTCTTGAAGATCCCTATTGTACGCCAAGGGGAGGGCCTTGAGCACGGTGAGC
>MGQF01000032.1:29724-37572 GCA_001797745.1 Deltaproteobacteria bacterium RBG_13_52_11 | reverse complement strand
ATAAGGGCGCCGTAAACCCTCCCCGTCTTTGCCCTGATCAGCTCCGGTACGTCGGGATTTGCCTTTTGGGGCATGATGCTGCTACCGGTGCAGAAGGCTTGGGGCAGGCGCAGGAACCCGAACTCCGGGGCGGACCACATGATGAGTTCTTCGCAGAGACGGCTGAGGTGCATCATGAGGAGGGCGCAGCAAAAGAGGAACTCCGCCACGAAGTCCCTGTCGCTCACGGCGTCGATGCTGTTCCGGCTGATCTCGGCAAAACCCAACAGTTCAGCCAGGTACTTTCGGTCTATAGGATAAGGGGTGCCGGCCAAGGCGCCGCTGCCCAGGGGGAGGACGTCTATCCTGTTCAAGGCATTGGTCAACCGCTCCCTATCGCGTTTGAACATCTCATAATAGGCCATTACGTGGTGGGGGAAAAGGATGGGTTGGGCCTTACGCAGGTGGGTGTACCCGGGCATGATTACATCCACATGCTTGTCAGCTACCCCCACCAAGCTGGTCTGAAGCCCCTTTACAAGGTCGATGATGCTGGCCGTTTCTTCTTTCAGGTACAGGCGCACGTCGAGGGCAATTTGGTCGTTTCGACTCCTCCCCGTGTGGAGTTTACCTCCTACCTCACCGATCTTCTCCAGCAGTTTCTGCTCTATGTGCATGTGGATGTCTTCCCAGCAAGCAGAAAAGGGGAAGTTTCCGCCTTCTATTTCCTGCTCGATCTCTTTCAGGGCCCGGAGGATCCGCGCTTTTTCATTCGGAGCGATGATCCCCGCCTTTGCCAACGCCTCGCAGTAGGCCATGCTCCCCGTGATATCGTATTGGTAGAGCCTCTTGTCAAAGGAGATGGAAGCGGTAAACTCCTCTGTCAGCTCATTGGTCTCCTGAGGAAACCTCCCTCCCCATAGTTTTTTCGCCATCATGCTCTCCTCTCGCCAAAGATGGCCCTACCAACCCTGACTATAGTGGCTCCTTCTTCAATGGCCACTTCAAGATCCGTTGACATCCCCATGGAGAGCTCAGAGAGGGGGGTGCCATCCCGTTCCATCTCTTCCTTGAGCCTCCGCAAAGCGATGAAATATGGTCTGGCCTCCTCTGGATCATCAGAATAGGGGGGCATGGTCATGAACCCCTTTAAGGAGATGTTTTTCAGTCCTGCCATTTCATGGGTCAGCTCAGGGACCCTCTCTTTGCTTATCCCGAACTTGGAGCCTTCTTGGAAAAGGCTCACCTCGATCAAGCACTCAACGACCTTGCCTGCCGCCGCGGCCCTTTTATCCAATTCCCAGGCTACATGGATGCTGTCCACCGAATGGATGAGATCAAAAAGCCTCACCGCGTAGTTGGCCTTGTTTGTTTGGAGGTGTCCGATGAAGTGCCATTGGACGCCGGGGTTATCTATCTCCTCTATCTTGTGCCTCGCCTCTTGGATATAGTTCTCTCCGAAGATCATGGCACCTGCTGCGATGGCCTCCTGTATTCTCTCGATTGCAACTGTCTTCGTAACTGCGATAAGTTTGATTCCTCGGGGGTCCCTCCCCGCTTTGGCTGCAGCACGTTCTATCCTTTCCCTTACCTGATTGAGGTTTTTCTCTATTGCGCCCATGGTATCTTCGGCCATGAGAATCTGTGCAGAAAGAGAAAAGACCCTCCGTATCTAAAAGATATCGACAATGGACACATCCTTGAAGAGCCTGATGAGCTGGCAAAGGGGGAGCCCCACCACGTTGGTATACGATCCCTCTATCCATTCTACCATAAAGGCCCCTTTCCCCTGAATGGCATATCCCCCTGCCTTATCAAAGGGCTCACCGGTATTGATATACCACTCTATCTCGCGCTCATCGAGAGAACTTATCTTGACCCGCGTTTCCTCAACCCCCCTCATCGTTTTCCCCTCCGCTACCTTCATGAGGGTGTAGCCGGTGATCACTACGTGCTCTCTGTTGGCCAATTGCTGCAACATCTTCTTTGCGTCTTCCCTGTCGCGTGGTTTTCCTAAGATCTCACCTTCAACGGCGACTACTGTGTCGGCCCCGATAACCCAGGCGTGGGGATATTTATTCCCGACGGCCAGGGCCTTTTTCTCTGCCACCCTGACGGCGAAGTCTTTGGCGGCTTCATGAGGAGAGGGGATTTCCCGTAACGCAGCAGGGACGACCTGAAACTGAAGCCCTAATGAGGAGAGGAGGTCTCTTCTCCGCGGCGAAGAAGAGGCCAGAATCAACTGTTGCGACACGATCTTGGAGGATGTACCCAGGGAAGATGGTTCTCTTTATTTTTCCATCCCCCTCACCATGAGGAGGACGGAATCCCCGTTCCCGATATTCTCCCACTGCTGAGGGAGACTTCCTTTGAAGAGGAGGCTATCTCCCTCTTCGAGGGTATACTTCTCTTTCTTGATCTCGAATTGGAATTTCCCCTGCAGGCAGAAGACCAGCTCGTCTCCGAGATGGCTTACCCCTTTGGTCCCGCTCTTGGTGCCTTTGGTGGCGGTAAGCATATAGGCCTCCAGACCTTGCTGTATGAGGCCGGTACCGAGGCTCTCAAATCTTATCCCCCTATCCTTGGTTTCCACCTGTTTGCGCTGCCCCTTTTTGGCGAAGATCGCCTCTTCTATCCTCTCCTCATCGAAGAAGTAATTGATCTTCACCCCCAAGGCCTTGCTGATGCTGTAGAGGGTATTTACCGTCGGAGAGGTGATGTTCCTCTCGATGAGGCTCAATGTGTTCACCGAAAGACCGCTCAACTTAGCCAAAGTACGCAGAGAGATCCTCTTTTCTCCTCTAATGGCCTTGAGTTTACTGCCGATATCTAATGCCTGAGTCTGTACCATAAAACATACCCTCCTCCTTATGGGTTACGGCACCCTATCCTAACATATTGTCCTGAGCATAAATCTTCGAACGAAAGGGACAATAAATTTAGCCAATTTCTCATTTTTTGTCAAGAAGAATTTGGGTGAAAGTTAGATAAAATTGATTTTAATATTTATTTGTTCAAATAGTTCTTAAAACAGCGATCCAAAAAGGGGGGTGTGAAGGGTTAAACCCCAAGCTGCAGCCCTCGTGCCATGCCTTGACGAACGCCCTGTTCGGCATTATGTTTAAACCGATGGCACGTGAGGCAGAATATAAGAACTTTGAGGCCACCGCGCTCTTTTGCCCCCGTTGTAAGATGGCGACCCCCGTTCGCAAAAGGCTGCTGCTCGTCCTCCCCGATGCTGAAAAATACGAATATTTGTGTGCCCAATGCGGTCATTCTGTAGGGGATAAGATAGAGAAAGGGGAGCAGGGGGTTCGCCTCATCATCCGTTGATCATTTGAAAAAACCCCTTGCATTTTTAAATCACCTGTGCTAAAAATAAGGATAACAAATCCTGCTTTTTTTCGAAAGGCGGGTATAAAAACCCGCTTTTTTGTTAGGGGCTGTTTATTATGATATGAATAGAGGGGCCATCGTGCAGAAGGCCGAAGGAATCCTTGAGCCCTTCCTAAAGGCAGAAGGGCTCTCATTGGTGGATATCCAATATAAGTGGGAGCGGGGAGGCTGGGTCCTGAGGGTCCTCATCGATAGGAAGCTCGGTATAACGCTGGACGATTGTGCCCGGGTGAGCAGGGAGTTCGGGCAGTTGCTGGATGTGGAGAATATCATACCGACCTCGTATCGTCTGGAGGTTTCTTCCCCCGGGTTGGACAGACCCTTAAAGAAAGAGGCGGATTTTATCCAATACTCCGGCAGACGGGTGCGGATTAAGACAAAAGATCCGGTGTCGGGGAGGCGCAACTTCAAGGGTGATCTGCTCGGCTGCGCCGAGGGCAAGGTCATGGTGAAGGTGGAGGGAAGCGAGGTCTTTGTCATTCCCCTCTCATCCATCCTCAAGGCGAACCTTGAGCTTGAACTGAATCGTTTGTGAGGGCAACAAGATGAACCAGAACCTTAACTATCTCATCGAACAGGTTGGAAGGGACAAAGGCATCGACAAACAGGTCATCATTGAGGCCCTGGAAGATGCCATGTTAAAGGCCTCGAAGAAGAGATACGGCCTGCAGAAGGACATCGAGGCACGCTTCAACGAGGACCTGGGAGAGGTCGAGCTCTTCCTGTTTAAGACCGTAGTTGAAAAGGTCCAAGACCCCGATCTGGAGATCCCTTTGGAAGAGGCCAAGCGGATGGACCCCGATGCGGAGGTCGGGGACAGTCTGGGGGTCAAGCTGAGCGTCGAAGACCTAGGGAGGATCGCGGCCCAAACGGCCAAACAGGTTATCATGCAGCGGGTCAAGGATGCGGAGGGGGAAACCACCTACAACGAGTATAAGGACCGAAAGGGGGAGGTGGTCACCGGCTTTGTCCAGCGGATCGAGCGTGGCAACATCTACGTGAACCTCGGTCGGACTGAGGCCATCTTGCCCAAGAGGGAACAGGTCCCACGTGAAGCCTATAAGCGGGGGGATCGCATCAAGGCCTTTATCTTGGATGTCCAGAGGACCCCTGTCGGGTGCCAGATTTACCTCTCCAGAACCCACCCCGGCTTTTTGGCCAAGCTCTTTGAACTCGAGGTCCCTGAGATCTCCGAAGGGATTGTGCGGGTGATGAGTGCGGCCCGGGAGCCTGGTGAGCGATCCAAGATAGCCGTGTACAGCAACGACGCCGATGTGGATCCCGTGGGGGCATCGGTGGGAATGAAGGGTTCCCGGGTCCAGAGCGTAGTACAGGAGTTACGGGGGGAGAAGATCGATATTATCCCCTATAGCTCGGATCCAGCCAAGTTCGTCTGTAACGCCCTCTCACCAGCCAAGGTCTCCAAGGTCTATCTCAACGATGAGGAAAAGTATATGGAGATCGTCGTAGCGGACGACCAACTCTCCCTGGCCATCGGCAAGCGGGGGCAGAACGTCCGCCTGGCATCGAAGCTGACGGGATGGAAGATCGACATCAAGAGCGAATCGAAGATGGAGAAGCTCTCGGAAGAGGTCGTTGCGCGCCTCACTGCCCTACCCGGGGTAGGGGAGATCATCGCCCGAGTCCTCTATGACGAGGGGTTTTACACCATCGAGGATGTGGCTGAGGCAGACGGCGAGGAGTTGGGCAGAATCTGCGGAATCGGTGAAAAGAAGGGAGAGAAGATCGTGGAGGCCGCCCGGGCCATGGCTGGCCTCACCACTGTCTCAGAGGAAGGGAAGCTGGAGCGGGTCAGACGGGGGGATGACCCCCTGGAGCAGCTACCCGGGGTAGGAAAGAAGACCGCCGCCCTCTTGCAGGAGTCAGGATATGGGAGTGTGCGGGATCTCTTCCAGGCGGATGTGGGAGTTCTCTCCCAGCTGCCTGGTTGTAGCCGCAAGAAGGCGGAGAACCTGATCCAGACGGCCAAGGAGTATATCGACAAGGGAGAATGAGGACCAAGCATGTTCCTATCAGGACCTGTCTGGGGTGCGGTCAACAGAGGCAAAAGCGGGAGTTGGTGAGAATCGTGATCAAAGACGGGGCATTGATGGTTGATGAAGGCGGGAGGGTTCCCGGCAGGGGGGCCTATCTGTGCCACCAGGCAGACTGTGTGCGCTTCCTGCTCAAGAAAAAGGGGAGATTATCCTATTCACTGCGAGCTTCTTTGCCCCGTGACGTCGAAGAGGGCTTTTTACGAGGACTCTTGCGGGCCATGGCAGGAGAGGAATAGGTTGCATGGAAGAGGACGGCAAGGTTGAGGTCGAAGAAAGACGGATCCAGCCCACGATCATCCGCAGGCGCAAGAGGGTGACGGAGCTGGAGCTTCCTGCCGAGGAACAAGCGGCGGCAGAGGCCCAGGAATTGGCCCCCGAAGTCCCTCCCGTGATCGAGGTCAAAGAAGAAGCCCCATCTCCCAAGAAGGAACCCCGCGTCGTCAAGATCCCCAAGGAGAAAACGCGGCCGGCGCGGGTGGTGGGGAGGGTCGATCTGCGGGCGAAGACCGAGCCTACACTCCCTGAAAAGGTAACGCCCCCCCGCCCCCGCGAAGAGAAGCCCCTAGAAGTTGTGGAAAAAGTGCCTGTTGTTGAGGTACTGACCGAGAAGGAAAGAAAAGAGCGAAAGACCAAGAAGGAGCGAGAGGAGCTTGAGGAGAAGGCCCGGAAGAAGTTCAGGAGACGCAGGGAGGTTATTACCATTGAAGAAGGCGAGCTTGAGGAGGCCCCTGTCGCACGGAGGGGAGAGCGGGTTTTCACCGCACCAAGGCCTGCCAAAAGGAAGGTAGTTACCCGACCACGCCTCAAGACCCAGATCACCACCCCTAAGGCCATCAAGAAGGTCATCAGGATCACTGAGGTGATCTCGGTGGGAGAGTTGGCCCAGCGGATGGGGGCTAAGGTGGGGGAGGTGGGCAAACGGTTGATGCAACTGGGTGTGATGACCACCGTCAATCAGACCATCGACGTGGATACCGCCGCCTTGGTGGCCACTGAATTCGGCTATGAGGTGGAGAACATTGCCATCGATGTAGACAAGATCCTGCAGCGGGTTGAGGATTCCCCTGACAAGCTCCTTCCCCGACCCCCTGTGGTCACTATTATGGGGCACGTGGACCACGGCAAGACCCTGTTACTCGATGCTGTCAGGAAGTCCCACCTGGTTGACGAAGAAGCCGGGGGCATCACCCAGCACATCGGGGCCTATAAGGTTGAGCTCGATAAGGGGACCGTCGTCTTTATCGATACCCCGGGACACGAGGCCTTCACCGCTATGCGGGCCAGGGGGGCCCAGGTGACGGACATCGTGGTGCTGGTGGTGGCGGCTGACGATGGGGTAATGCCCCAAACCGTTGAGGCCATCGATCATGCCAAGGCCGCCGAAGTCCCCATCATCGTTGCCATCAACAAGATAGATAAGGCTGAAGCTGACCCGGAAAGGGTCAAACGAGACCTGACCGAATTAGGCCTCGTCCCTGAGGAGTGGGGGGGACATACCCTCCACGCTCAGGTATCCGCTAAAAAGGGAACGGGGATAGATAATCTATTGGAATTGATCCTCCTGCAGGCGGAGATGCTGGACCTCAAGGAGAACCCCGACAAACCCGCTCGCGGCGTCGTTGTTGAGGCCCGGTTAGATAGGGGACGTGGTCCAGTCGGGACCGTGCTGGTACAAGAGGGGACCCTGAAGGCCGGCGCGATCTTTGTTTCAGGGGACACCTATGGCAGGGTGAAGGCCATGCTGGACGAGCGAGGGAATCAATTGCAGGAGTCGGGGCCGGCCACACCGGTAGAGGTGGTTGGCTTCACCGATACACCCAAGGCCGGGGATGCCTTTATCTGCGTGGAGAGCGAGAAGGTGGCCAAAGACGTAAGCCTCCATCGCCAGAAGCGGCTCAGGGGAGAGGCGGAGGTAAGGCCAGAACATCTATCCTTGGAAGATCTCTATGATCGGATCCAGGAGGGCGAGATGAAGGAGTTGCGGGTGATCCTCAAGGGGGATACCCACGGCTCCATCCAGGCCATACAGGAGGCCCTGGAGAGGTTGAGCACTGACGAGGTCAAGATTGAGGTCATCCATCAGGGGGTTGGGGGGGTCTCGGAGACCGACGTCAACCTGGCAGCTGCCTCCGATGCGGTGATCATTGGATTTAACGTATCCCCCCTGGGCAAGGCAAAGAGGGTGGCGGAACAGGAACAGGTGGATATCAGGGTGTACAACATCATCTATGAGGTCATCGAGGATATTGAAAAGGCCCTCAAGGGGTTACTCGGACCGATCAAGAAAGAGGTCATCCTCGGCAGGGCTGAGGTGAGGGAGGCCTTCCGCGTCTCCAAGATCGGCGTGGTGGCCGGTAGTTATGTGATTGAGGGAAAATTGGTCAGGGGCGCGGATGTGCGGGTCTTCAGGAACGGT
>MGQF01000032.1:18178-29693 GCA_001797745.1 Deltaproteobacteria bacterium RBG_13_52_11 | reverse complement strand
CTCTTAAAGGGAAGAGGCAGGTTATCAAAAGCCTCATGATGCGGGTGAGGAATAAGTTCAATGTTTCCATCTCCGAAGTGGGTGGACATGATCTATGGCAGCGGGTCCGCGTGGGGATATGTCTGGTGGGAACGGATAGACGGTTTATCAATTCTTCCCTCGATAAGGTAATCAATTACATTGAGGGATTGGGCTTGCTGGAGGTGGTTAGTTCGGAGATGGAGTTTTTGCACTTTAACTATGATGAGGTTTAAAAGGTCAGAAAAGGTGGGTGACCAGATCAGGGAGGAGATTTCACAGATCCTTCTCAGAGAGTTGAAAGATCCGCGGATAGGGTTTGTCACCATTACCACGGTTGCCGTCTCCGATGACCTCAGAACAGCCAAGGTCTACTACAGCGTCTTTGGAGGAGAACAGGACAAGGAGGAGTCGTACGAGGGATTGGAGAGCGCCAAAGGTTATATCAAAAGGGAGTTGGGCAGGAGGATGCGGCTCAAATATATGCCCGAGATCAACTTCATGTTTGATGACTCATTGGAATATGGGGAACACATCGAGGATCTGTTGCGGGGTGTGAAGGATTCAGGTGAGGAGCATTGATGGGAGGGTTAGCCCGAGGGGTGAACGGCATCTTCGTCGTGGATAAACCAACGGGGGTCACTTCGTACGATGTGGTTCGTAAGCTCAAGAGGGTGCTGTTTGGTGTAAAGATTGGTTACCTGGGGACCCTCGATCCCCTCGCTACGGGTGTGCTCCCCATATTGTTGGGAGAGGGGACAAAACTCGCCCCCTTCTTAGAGACCGGGCAAAAAGTGTATGAGGCCACCCTCCACCTGGGGGTGATTACTGACACCCAGGACAGGGAGGGGCAGATCCTTCAGTCGGTGGATGTGGGCGCGTATGACCTCTCGCCCCACAAGATTGAGGAGGTGATTGGGCGATTCAGGGGGCGGATTATGCAGCTCCCCCCCATGTACTCCGCCCTGAAGCAGAAAGGCGAGCCCCTCTATAAACTGGCGCGCAGGGGGGAAGAGGTCGAGAGGGCCCGCAGGGAGGTGGAGATCTATGCGCTCCAGGTAACGGAGATCGCCCCACCTTACCTCCATCTCCACATCGAGTGCTCCAAAGGGACGTACATTCGCACCGTGGCCCATGATATCGGGGGGGAGTTGGGTTGTGGTGCTCATCTGGCTGAGCTGCGCCGGATGCGCAGCGGTCCCTTCTGCCTCGAGGATGCCCTGTTTCTGGACGATATCGAGGGATTGCTCAACACGGGGCGACTACAGGAACGGATCATCCCGCTGTCCGAGGCCATGGGCTTTTTGCCTGCCGTTGAGGTGGGAGAGGCAGATGCCCTCCAGATCCGCAACGGACAGGTCATAGCCCTCGAGGGTCTTCATCATAGGTCCGAGGAGGATGGGCAAGTGGTGAGGGTTTTGGCGAGCAAAGGGGGAGGACTTGTCGCCGTAGGGGGCATTCAGCGAGAAAAAGAGGGCCTTGTGCTCAGACCCTTGAGGGTCTTTCACGATGTCATATTTACAAAAAGGCCCTCTTGTGCTAGAGATACAATGCACAATATGGCTGATCAAGGAGGAAGGTAAATGGTTTTGGCAGTCGAGAAGAAAAAGGGGATTGTAGAGCAATTCAGGTTGCACGACAAAGATACGGGATCACCCGAGGTGCAGATAGCACTACTCACCGAGCGGATTAATTATCTGACAGAGCACTTCAAGACACACAAGAAGGACCATCACTCCCGCCAAGGTCTCCTGAAGATGGTTAGTCTGAGGAGGTCCCTCCTCGATTATCTCAAACGCCACGATACGGAGCGCTACCGTACACTGATCAAAGAGCTGGGGATCAGGAAATAAAGCCTCGATCCCTGAGAGGAGATAGATTGCATGTATCAGAAGATTGAACGAGAATGGGCAGGGCGGACCCTTGTCATTGAGACTGACAAGGTCGCCAAGCAGGCCGACGGCGCTGTCCTTGTCCACTACGGGGAGACCGTTGTCCTGGTGACGGCAGTGACAACCAGAGTGGAGCGGGAAGGCATCGATTTCTTCCCCCTCACGGTAAACTATATGGAGATGACCTACGCGGCGGGGCGTATCCCCGGAGGGTTTTTTAAGCGGGAGGGGCGTCCGACCGAGAGAGAAGTTCTTTCCTCCCGTCTGATCGACCGGGGCATCAGGCCCCTCTTTCCGAAGGGGTTCCGCAACGAGACCCAGGTGATTGCCACGGTGCTTTCAGCAGACAGGCAGAACGATCCCTCTATCTTGGGGATCATCGGGGCATCCGCAGCCTTGCAGATATCGGCCATCCCCTTTGAGGGCCCGCTTGCCGGGGTTAAGGTGGGGAGGGTCAACGGAAATTTTATCTTCAACCCCACGACGGAAGAATTGGCCAAGAGCGATCTGGAGCTTATTGTCTCGGGAAACCGCGAGGGGGTGGTGATGGTTGAAGGTGGCGGGCAGATGATTGATGAAGAAGCTGTCCTCGAGGCCATCTTCGCCGGGTATGAGGCGATCAAGCCGATCCTCGATATGCAGGACGAACTCAGGGAGCGCGGCGGCAAGGAAAAGAGACCCTATACCCCCTTACAGACCGGTGGTCCGTTGTGGGATGAGGTCAAGGGGTTTGTAAAGCCCCTGCTTACCAGCGCCTTCGAGATCTCGCACAAGATTGAACGCCGGGACAAGATGCACGAGATCGTTCAAGAGGCCGTGGAGCGATTTGGCGGCGCGGATGGGGAGGTCGCTGCAGAGGTGCGGAGGGCCTGCGAGGATGCCGAGCGGCAGCTCGTACGCTCGCTCATCTTTCAAGAACAGCGGCGCTTTGACGGCAGGGGCCCTACGGACATCAGGCCGATAAGCAGTGAGGTGGGCCTGTTGCCTCGTACCCATGGTTCGGCACTCTTCACCAGGGGTGAGACGCAGGTGATGGCCGTCACGACCTTCGGTACTTCCGAAGATGAAAAAAAGGTGGAATCCCTCTTAGTAGGAGACATGTATAAGACCTTTATGCTCCACTACAATTTTCCACCCTTCAGCGTCGGCGAGGTTTCCTTTCTTCGCGCACCCAGCAGGCGGGAAGTGGGGCACGGCTTCCTGGCCGAGCGGGCGCTTTTGCCTATCTTGCCTGCGGCAGAAGAGTTTCCCTACACGATTCGGGTGGTCTCGGAGGTGTTGGAGTCCAACGGTTCGTCCTCCATGGCCACCGTGTGCAGCAGCTGCCTTTCCCTGATGGATGCAGGGGTTCCCGTCAAGGCCTCGGTGGCCGGCATCGCCATGGGGCTCATGAAAGGAGATGGTCAGGTCGCCATTCTGACCGATATCGCCGGGGATGAAGATCATCACGGCGATATGGACTTCAAGGTGGCCGGAACCGCAAAGGGGATCACCGCCCTTCAGATGGATGTGAAGGTCCCCGGCCTGAGCAAGGCAATTATGGGGCAGGCACTTAATCAGGCCCGTCAGGCCAGGCTCGCCGTCCTCGACGTCATGCACAAGACCCTGGAAAAACCGCGCGCGGAGCTCTCCCGACACGCCCCCCGTATCGTGACCATCCAGATAAACCCGGATCGGATCAGGGACGTCGTCGGCCCCTTGGGAAAGAATATCAGGTCCATCATCGAGAAGACCGGGTGCAAGATAGACATCGAAGATACCGGGGCCATAAAGATCGCCTCGCCATCCGCCGAGGCCATCGAGGAGGCCATCGCCCTGGTCAAGGGATGTTCTCAGGATGCCGAGGTGGGGGAGGTCTATATGGGAAAGGTCAAGAAGATCATGGACTTCGGCGCCTTCGTGGAGATCCTGCCCGGGATTGAAGGTCTGGTCCACATATCCCAGATTGCTCTCGAGCGAGTGGGAAAAGTCTCCGATGTCCTCAAGGTGGGGGATGAGATCCAGGTAAAGGTCCTCGAGATCGACGGCAACGGCAAGATCAGATTGAGCCGCAAGGCGGTACTCGCCGAGGAAGGGCGACCAGGTCCAAGGGATCATGAACGGGACAAGAGGCGAGACGTGTGATAATCCTCCCGTGTACCATCTGAGGAGCAAAAAGACCGCAGGAGTCGGTCTTTTTTTGTGAGCAATTCATCATGACGGATACGTCTCCCACAAACAATGAAACTATTTTCCCCCTCTCCCGCTCCCGCCACGAGACGGCGGGATCTTCGACAGCGGAGAGGAAATTTTAGAAAGTTATTTTCTCGATGATGGAAGGCTATCAGAAGACCCAGTTGGATAATGGCATCCGCGTTGTGACCGAGGCCCTGCCGACCTTAGATTCAGTATCTCTCGGTATCTGGGTCACGACCGGGTCCAGAGATGAGGGGAGTGATGAGCGTGGCCTCTCTCATTTTATCGAGCATCTCCTTTTTAAGGGAACAGAGCGCAGAAGCGCCTTTGATATCAGCAGGGAGATTGAGTCGGTGGGGGGGAGTATTAACGCCTTCACCGGGAAGGAATATACCTGCTTCCATGCCAAGGTCCTCAAGCGAGACGCCGCCCTGGCCGTCGATATATTGGCCGATATCGTCTCCAATTCCGTCTTTGACCCCCAGGAGATAGAACGGGAGCGGATGGTGGTCGTGCAGGAGATAAAGATGGTCGAGGATACACCCGATGACTATATCCACGACCTCTTTCACCGCTCCTTTTGGGGAGATCATCCCCTCGGGTACCCCATAACGGGTGTGAAGGAGAGAGTCCTCACCTTCCAGCGCAAGGAGATCATCGCCTTTTTGGAGAGACAGTATACCCCTGACAGGATGATCGTGGCGATAGCAGGGGGTCTGGAACACCGGCAGATGGTGGATCTGGTCAAGGCCAAGCTCGGCCACCTGCACCCCTGCCCCTCTCCATCGCAACGGGAGAGTACGCACGGAGGGAAATCCAGGATGCAGGTTACCTACCGGGAGCTGGAACAGGTCCACTTCTGCATAGGGACCGGAGGGATACCGCACGATCATCGGCTCCGATATGCCGGCCACACCCTGAACATCCTGTTGGGGGGTAACATGAGTTCACGCCTCTTTCAGGAGGTCAGGGAGAAGCGAGGCCTGACCTATAGCATTTACTCCTTTCTCAACACCTATACGGACACCGGCCTCTTTGGGGTCTACGCCGGCACCACCAAAGCGGAGATCCAGGAGGTCATTGCCCTGATCCTGCAGGAGTTGCAGGCGATTCGGGAGGGGAGGATTCGGGAGGAGGACCTGTCGGCGGCCAAAGAGTACCTGAGAGGTGGTACGATCCTCAGCCTCGAGGGTTCTGATGGGAGGATGAGCAGGCTGGCCAGGGACGAGATCTGCTTCAATCGTCACATTCCCCTGGAGGAGGTCCTGCAGGGTTTGGAGGGGGTTTCAGAGAGTGCAATCGCCGAGGTCGCGCAGGAGATGTTCGGTTCCCATCCCCTCTGCATCACCCTGTTGGGGGCTATTGAGGAGGGGGAACTCCCCTGGAAGGCGTTGGATCTGTGAGATGGTGAGGGTACCGGTAAAACGGTTACGAGGTGAGAGGACGACGTTCCCCCGGTATATGACACCCCTCTCTGCGGGGATGGACCTCTTCGCCTCTTTAGAGGGAGATGAAGTTACGTTAGCCCCAGGTCGATGGCGTCTCATCCCCACGGGTGTTGCCATTGCCCTGCCCGAGGGGTACGAGGCCCAGGTGAGACCCCGCAGCGGGCTCGCGCTGAAGCATGGGTTGACCCTGCTCAATTCACCGGGTACCGTCGATGCCGACTACCGAGGTGAGATCGGGGCGATCATGATCAACTTGGGTGATGAACCCTTTGTCATCAGGGATGGCGACAGGATCGCCCAGTTGGTCGTCCATCAGGTCTGCCGCGCTGAGTTGCAGGAGGTGGATGATTTGCCCGCAAGCAGTAGAGGAGAGGGTGGTTTTGGACATACGGGCCTGTGAGGGGGTAGGGGGATGCAGATAGGGATCATGGCCGATTCCCATGACAACGTGCCGATGATCAAGCGGGCCTGCGAACTCTTTAACACCCATGGGGTCCAGATGGTCTTTCACGCGGGGGACTACATTGCCCCTTTCTCTCTGAACCCCCTGAACCAAATCCTTCAGTGCGATTATCGAGGGGTCTTCGGGAACAACGATGGGGAACAGCTCGGGCTTCAGCGGATTGCTGATGGCAGGATCCACCCGACTCCTTCTGAGTTCGCGGTTGGTGAGTGGCAAGTACTGGTGGCCCACGAGATGTCCATCCTGGAGGCCGTGGCGTCCAGCAACAGATATCGCCTCGTCGTCTACGGCCATACCCACCGCCCTGAGGTGCAGAGGGTGGGGCACGTCCTGGTGGTGAATCCAGGGGAGTGCGGTGGATGGCTCTCTGGACGTTGCACCGTGGCCATCGCTTGTCTGGATACCCTCGAAGCTGATATTATAAACCTATGAGGGGAGAGATCCTCGATCCCTTTCTTCACTATCTGGCGGTGGAGAAGGGTCTTGCCCGCAACACCCTTGAGGCCTATAGTCGAGACCTCAACGCCTACGTGGCATTTTTAGAAGGGGAGGGGATCGCCTCCCTTGCCGAGACCAGCACGCTCACCGTCATGGCCTTTATGCAGCGATTGCAAAAGAGGGGCCTCTCCTTGCGCA
This sequence comes from Deltaproteobacteria bacterium RBG_13_52_11, assembly GCA_001797745.1. Classification (GTDB taxonomy): domain Bacteria; phylum Desulfobacterota; class B13-G15; order B13-G15; family RBG-16-54-18; genus RBG-13-52-11. Next base: position 23,061 of record MGQF01000032.1, on the reverse strand, counting down.
GCATCACCAGGGCTGTGGTGGCCCTGCGCGGCCTGTATCGATTCCTTTCGCGAGAAGGGTATCTGGAAAGCAACCCCTTAGAGGATATGGAACTTCCCAGGCTGAGTTCGACCCTCCCCCATGTCCTCACCGTTCAGGATGTAGAGAAGCTCTTGGCTCAGCCCGATGCTGAGGGCCTCCGGGGGATCAGGGATGGGGGGATGCTGGAACTCCTCTATGCCACGGGGATGAGGGTCTCTGAGCTCGTTGATCTCCCCACCAGCGGGTTGAACCTGGAGGTGGGGTTTGTGACAATCAGGGGAAAGGGGGGGAAGGAGCGGATTGTCCCCATCGGGGAGGTGGCCATGGAGCGCGTGAGGATCTACCTGGAGCGGGTCAGGCCGGCCATGCTCAAGGGGAGGGAGAGTCCTTATCTCTTCTTGAACAACCGGGGGAGGAAACTGAGCAGGCAGGGGTTTTGGAAGATCTTGAAACAGTACGCCATGCAGGCCGGGATCACCAAGCGGATCACCCCCCACACCTTGCGCCACTCTTTTGCTACCCACCTCTTGGAGCGGGGGGCTGATCTCAGGTTCATCCAGGCGATGCTGGGACACGTGAACATCAGCACCACTCAGATCTACACCCACGTAAATCAAGAATACCTCAGACAACTCCACCGCCAGTTCCATCCCCGGGCGTGAATCGTCCCCCCTTTCCGTTGTTCGGACTATTATGGGGGGTGAGGTAAGAGTCGAATATAAGTCAAATTTGTAACACTTTAGCTCTTTGAATTGGAATGGAATTGGTCCCCCGGTCAGAAATGCCTCTAAAGTCAGGCGCTAAAGTGTTAAGATGATTTGGCTGGATCATCCCGCATCTCCAGCACCAGGTAAGGTTCTTCACCCTGACAGCCAAGACAGAGGTCGCCATCGGCAATGGGATAACTCTCTTTACAGCGGGGACAAATGGCAAATCCTGTCCTGCGCTTCTTTTCCAGAAAGCGGGGGGCGACCCTCACGCGCTGGATGGTGCAGATCATTGAACCCGCATCCCTGATCTCTTCCATGAGGCGTTGGTAGTCTTGCTCGCCTTTAGGCTTCAGCTTAAAGAACCAGCTCTTGATCTCAGGCCACGCTTCTATCTTAAGCGCATCAAGGGAGACCCGTGTCCCTTCACCTTTCGATTTCTCGTAAAGGGTCATGGCATAACGGCCTATATTGACGACGGTAAGCCAGCCGTTTCCGACGGTGCAGGTCGTGAGAAGCTGTACGGCGTCAGGCAGACACTTGGGGGTTTCACAGATGGCATTAAACTGTCCTTCTTCGGGGAGGTGCTGGTAAGCCAGGTCTACCATAAACCCGCCGATGACTACGCCGGGAGCGGCGAAGCCATGAAAGGCCCGGACCCGCTCGACAAATTCTTCAAAGGTGTAGGAACGAATATTCATGTGTACCTCATCACGCCGGTTACAACCCTGGACATCGGATAACCCCTTTTCTGCTTTAAAAACCTCTTCCGCATTCTCCAAAGTTGCTTTGGTCTTCTATGCAGCAATCCACATTCCGAATTTGCCAATTTGCCCCCTGAAACCGGCTGGATACGGAGACCTTTAGAGGAAGATCATCCCTGCGCTGACGCTCTTTGTCAGGTTGACCTTGATGGTTTTCGTTTCATAACCGGTGTACGTTATCCGGAGCGTGTACGCGCCGCTATTCTCTTCAAGGTTATCAAACTTAAAATCACCGTAGTTGTCGGTCATGCATTCGCCGATTTTCTCGTTTGCACCATTGGAAAGGGTGACTTTAGCTCCTTCGGCGCATTCATCTTTTCCATCCACTCTCACTGCAATGCTGCCGCCGATGAAACATCGGGTAAACCGATGCAGATTTTTATAATAGACATGAGGGCTGGTTTTACGTTCCGGCTGATAGGTTTCCAGCTTTTCAGTCTTGATCATTTCCTGCATCTTAGCGTCTTCGATATGGCGCATACTTAATGCCCCGGTGGGGCAAGACTGTACACAGCGGGTCTTTTCCCAACCTTCATCGAGCAGATGGGCGCAGAGGGTGCATTTCTGAGGGAGCATCAGCGCTTCGTTCCATTGGATGGCGTCGTATGGACAGGCATTGACAAGGTTCTTCTGCCCTTTTGCCTTGACGGGGTCAATGATGACGATGCCGTCGGGTCTCTTGTATATTGCCCCGTCCTTGGCTGCCTTGATACAGGGGGCATTGTCACAGTGCATACAAGGGGCAGGCAGATAGCCTACGTCGATGAAGGGATACTGCCCCCGTTCCACCCCCTCGATGGTTATCCAACTGGGTCCCTGTCCGGGCTGGGGCGCCGCGTATCCCGGCCAGTCGTTCTCCACGTGCTCGTCCTTGCAGGACAGAAAGCAGTTATTGCAGTTTTCACACTTTTCTACGTCAATGACAAGATACCATTTCTTCATTGCAGATCTCCCCCATGACTCCATTTCTCTATCTGCACAAGGCATGAATTCGCGGCAATACTGTGGGACTTCTTGATGATGGGTCGGCTGGGGGTCAATATATTCATGCATCCGCCGCGGTCCGGAGATACTCCCGGTTTGCCTATGGGATCGTAAACAGCCGAGCCCTCATAGGAATGAACCGTACCAGGACCAACCCTTTCGGTCAATTGGGCCGCGCAGATAACAGCACCCCGGTCGTTGAAGACCTTGACCAGATCGTTCTCGTTGATACCCCGTGCCTTTGCGTCGGAGGAATTAATCCGTACTATCCAGTAGTAATACCCGTCAATGAGGACCCGGTGATCCTTGATATCGTTGATCCAGCTCCTTTTGCCGTCGCCCATGGTGTGAAAACTGTACCGCGGGTGGGGGGTAATGAGCTGCAAGGGGTACTTTTTATAAAGCTTGGTTGTATGGTGGCCCTCCCAAGCAGGGATATACTTCGTCATCACCGGCCTCTCCGGGTCATCAGGAGCAAAGCGCTGCAGGCTGGAACAGACAAACTCCAGTTTGCCTGATTGGGTCTGAAGCCCCTTAAATACCTGCTCTGTGTAATCAGCAGGCAAGGGCGCGATCTCCGGGGTATCTTTCAGTCTATCCTCTGCAAAGGCCCTGAAAGAGACAGGGGCCCGCAGTTTCTCCTGTGGCGCAGGAACAACATAGTAGCCTTTTTTCAAGAACGCCTTCCAGGTCATGGCCTTGGGGACATCGGTGGCATCGAATAACCGCTTACACCAGTCAAACTCGGTGACGCCCTCGGAAAACATAACGCCAAACCCCAGTCTCTTGGCGATATCAAGGAAGATCTGAAAGTCTGATTTCGATTCCCCTAAGGGTTCGATGCACTTATGCTGGATGAGTGCCACACGGTGGTTGCACTGATTGAAGCTATGCTGGATATATCCTCCGCAGTTGGCGAACTCACTGATGTCCCACCGCTCAAAGTTGGTGCAGGCAGGCAGGATAATATCGGCAAACTTGGCTTCACCTTCAAACCAAATGGACTGGTTGACCACAAACTCCAGGTTTTCGGACCGGTACATATTGGCATAGCGGTTCGTCTCACACATGGTGCCCATATGAGAGCCGCCGTATTTGTAGTACATCTTGACGGGCGAATAGCCGGGTGCCGGGTACTCGTACCTGCGGAATTGGCCCTCAATGGTTTTGGCATCAGTGAAATATCCCTCGGTGTGGCCGTCGAGGATCGCTTCAGGAATACGCAGCCTGGGCACCTCCTGATAAACCGTGTTGACTGAGGCAAGCTGGGGCATGCGCTGATAAAGGGCAACGCCCATCGCGGTGCACGCAATATCCCCCGACAGTCCACCCTCGGCATAGCCGGGGAAGTAGAAGCTCGTGTCGATAGGTGTCCCCTGCTGGGTGCCCCCCATATTGATGCCGGGCTTGCCGAGCCCCTGCATGGCCATGAGGCAGACCATGGAACGGGCCCATTCGTTACCGGTGGCGTCACGGCAGGCGCTGCCAAAACCACTTAAACCGCCTGCAGCGAGGTAGGTCTTTTTCCTCCCCCACTCTCGGGCCAGGGCACGGACATCTTTAGCAGGGATGCCGGCCTCGCCTTCCTGCCATTCAGGTGTCTTGGGCACTCCATCTTCTTTGCCGAGGATATAGTCTTTCCACTGGTCAAAACCAACGGTACGATCTGCAATATATTCTTTGTCGTAAAGATCTTCCGTAATCCAGACATAAGCGATTGCCAATGCCAGGGCATTCCCCGTTGCCGGCCTCGGGGCAAACCACTTGCCTCCGAAGAGGGCTGCCGTGTGGTTGTAGAAGGGGTCTATGTGGACCATCTTGATGCCCAGCTCTTTGAGCCACTGGCGCCTGACAGTGCCTTCAAAGGCAGCGTAGACACCGCTCGTCGATTCCGGATCGCTGGACCAGAAGACCACCATCTCGCATTCTTTCAGACAATCTTCAACGGTGCCGTAGCTCTCAGGGGCACCAAGGTGCATGCTCTGGCCCCAATGATGCATGGCCCCCCAGTACCATCCCTCCCAGCTATCGGGATTATGGCCGACGGGGGTCCACCCGATGTTATTGAAGAATCTCATCCTGGCGCTCAACCAGTAACCCAGAATGCCCCAGAGGTGGTGGGACCCGCTGCCGTTGAGAATGGCCCCCGGGCCATGGTCTCTTTTTACGCGCTTTATCTCATGAGCCACGATATCGAGGGCTTCATCCCAATTGATACGTTCATACCCTGAGATGCCCCGGTTCTGGGGGTTTCTTTTTCCATTGGGATCAAAATCAACCCGTTTCATGGGGTACAAAAGCCTATCCGGCGAATAGATCATTGATTTAAATACAAGGGTATAAGGAGAAATCGTCGTCTTACGGGGAGGAGTAAATGTTTTGCCTCTGGCCTTGATGGTCCATGGCT
>MGQF01000032.1:14392-18166 GCA_001797745.1 Deltaproteobacteria bacterium RBG_13_52_11 | reverse complement strand
CGTCAAACTCAATGGGCGTGATCCGTATGATCTTGCCATCCTTTACATAGACGAAGACGGGACCGCCATTGGTATTGCTGGTATATCTCATGACACCTTTGCCGACCCGCGTTCCATATCTCGTGCTGGCGTTGAGCATAAGACTCAATGTCTCCATCCACCAGCAACTCAGCTCATCAGGACCCTCGAGCCCCAAATGAAAGCCCTTCATCGCATTAATTGTGGCCAGCTGGTTGCGTGGCGGTACGAGTATGTCCAGCGCCACTCGGGCACTCCCGAAAAACAAGGTGACATCAGGACTGGCATGAATACCACGCTTGGAAATAATCCTCCCATCCTTGAAGGTAAAATATCTGCCACGCGAATCGTCTTTGAGCTTTATTTGGACAGTCAGATTCTTCTCTTTGAGACGATTTTTGAAGAACGAAAATCTCATTGCCGTCAGCTTAAACAGTATCTTGACGCCGAAAAGTACGATTGAAAAGATCAGGTTTGCAAGAGCCTGTGATTTTGCTAATGTGCTCACTATTGATTTCATGATTCTCCCTTGGATAGTTGTTTTGGGGAATGCCAGCCTATTTATTTTAGGCTCTTGACGAGAGCAGCTGTTTTTCTTTGCATATTATTAGTACCATATCATATTTTCATGGGTCATGACTAGAGCACCTATTATTAACAGCCCTCACGGCCATCTGCGCCATACAGGGAAAATTCTTGACAAATACTATATGTTGTGGTATGGAGCTCAACAAGGTCAAAATATAGTGATATTTTTTGCTTAAAAAGCGAGGTTTTGCAGCCCCCTGGTTGTATGTTACAATGCATCAAAGGGGGCTCAGGGATAAATTTCAACTAAGGAGGTTATGTCATGGAAGAGCAGAGAGGAACAGGGAACACCTATGAGTTTAACACCAAGGATTTTATCGGTAGCTTTATCGGGGTGATCAAGACGGTGCTCGTCAAACCGAGCGATTTTTATCAAAATATGCCCACCACCGGGGGATATCCCTCTCCGGTGACCTTTTTGGCGGTCTGCCTGGGGGTCTCCGGTATCTTTGCCGTCATCATTACAGGAGGAGAGGTCCTCATGTTCTTTAAGGTCGTCATCGCCGGTGTGATATTTTCCTTTATCGGGGCAGCGATCCTGCACCTCATCGCCCAGCAGTTCTTCGAAGGCAAGGGGGGGTATGAGGGGGTGTACCGCGTGGTGGCCTATGCCGGTGCCGTGAACCTTCTGGCTTGGATACCTGTTGTGGGGTTTATAGCCGGTCTGTATGGGCTTTATCTACAGATCGTGGGACTTGAAAAGGTTCATAAGATCACCCCAGGCCAGGCCGTGGTCACCGTCTTGATAGTTTTTGCGGTCTATCTCATCATGGCCCTTGTGGTCGGCGGAGTTTTTTTCGGCATACACTTCTAGCAGAGAAGGGATTATGGCAATCAGGACGAGGTTTGCCCCCAGTCCTACGGGATATCTGCACATCGGGGGGGTAAGGACAGCTCTTTTTAATTGGCTCTTCGCCCGCCATCACCGTGGTGCCTTCATCCTGCGGATCGAGGACACCGATGTGGTCCGGTCCAGCCAGGAGTATCTCAACGCCATTCTGGACGGCCTGAAATGGTTAGGGCTGGACTGGGATGAAGGTCCCTACTTCCAGAGCCAGCGGATAAACCTGTACCGAGGGCATGTTGAGCGACTCATGGAGGCAGGGAAGGCCTATCGCTGCTACTGTACCCCCGAGGAACTGGAAGAGCGGCGTCAGCAAGCCCTGGCCTCGGGGGATAAACCCAAATACGATGGGCGCTGCCGCGAGCGCACGGACCAACCTGCGGACCTCCCCTCCGTCATCAGATTCATTGCACCCCAGGAGGGGGAGACCGTCGTGGATGACCTGGTCAAGGGGAAGGTCACCTTTGAAAACGAGGAACTCGACGACCTCATCATCCTGCGCAGCGACGGTACCCCCACCTATAACTTTGTGGTCGTGGTGGACGATGCCCTTATGGGGATCACCCACGTTATCCGGGGGGATGATCACCTCAACAACACCCCTCGCCAGATCCACCTCTATGAGGCCCTCGGTTATCCACCCCCGGCATTTGCACACCTCCCCCTGATCCTGGGGCAGGACCGCACCAGGCTCAGTAAGAGGCATGGCGCCACCTCAGTCACCGCCTACCAGGAGATGGGTTACGTGCCTAATGCCTTGGTCAACTACCTGGCGAGGCTCGGGTGGTCTTATGGAGATCAGGAGATTTTCTCACGAGAGGAGATGATCGAGCGGTTCTCCCTGGAGGGAACGGGGCGATCGGCCGGCATCTTCAATCCCGAAAAACTCCTCTGGCTCAACGCCCACTACATCAAGGAGGGCGACCCCAGAGAGATCGCCCAACAGCTCATTCCCTTTTTACTGCAACGGGGGGTAAAAGTGGAGTTGAATGAAAGGCTCATTAAGGTCATCCGGAGTCTCCAGCCCCGCGCCAAGACCATGGTGGAAATGGCTGAGATGGCTGAATTCTACTTCAAGGATGATTTCCCCTACGATGAGAAAGGGTCGCGTAAATTCCTCCGACCTGAGCTGTCCCCTTTCTTGACCTGTCTCCTCGAAGGGCTCCCCAACAGCAACGATTTTGCAGAAGCCAATCTGGAGAGGTTCTTTCGCCAGCTGATTGAGCAGCAGGGGCTGAAACTGAACCAAGCAGCTCAGGGGGTGAGGGTGGCCCTCACCGGCAAGACGACCAGTCCGGGGCTCTTTGAGGTCATGGAGGGCATCGGGAGGGATCAGGTGATCAAGAGGCTGGAGCGTGCCCTCGGATATATCGGATCCAGGCGCGAGGGGGAAGCGATCCGATGAGATTGAGGCGTATTGAGATTGTTGGGTTCAAGTCCTTCATGGAGCGGACGGTCTTCACCTTCCCTTCCCGTGTCACCGGCATTGTGGGCCCCAATGGTTGCGGCAAGACCAATATCGCCGATGCCGTGCTGTGGGCCATGGGGGAGATGCGTCCCACCCACCTGAGGAGCCGCTCCATGGAGGATGTCATCTTTAATGGCACCGAGTCCTTGAAGCCCCTCGGCATGGCCGAGGTATCCTTAGTCTTCGAAAACGATGGGGCTATCCCCTTAGAGGGATACGGGGATTACAGCGAGATCATGGTGGGCAGGCGCCTCTTCCGTTCAGGGGAGAGCGAGTACCTGATCAACAAGGTTCCCTGCAGACTCAAAGACGTGAGGGATCTCTTCCTCGGGACGGGCGTAGGGGTAAACGCCTATTCCATCATCGAGCAGGGTGAGGTGGACATGCTGCTCAATGCCCGTCCCGAGGACAGGAGACACCTCATCGAAGAGGCGGCAGGGGTCACCAAATACAAAGAGAGAAAGCGTGAGACCCTCCAGAAGATGGAGAGGACCAAACAAAACCTCCTGCGGGTTCAGGACGTTATCGGCGAGGTGCGCAGACAGATGAATGCGCTGCGAAGGCAGGCGGCCCGAGCGCGCAGGTATCGGGAGTACCAGAAGGAAATCGGTACCCTGGAGGTGGGGCTGGCCCTGGTGGAGTTTAGTGAGCAGTCGGGAAGGCTCACAGAGGTGAAGGAATCCCTTCAGGGTACAAGAGATGAGGAGCAGAAGCGGATTGTCCTTGCCTCCCAGACTGAGGGTGATTTGGAGGAGTTGAAACGCAGACTCCTAGAAGAGGAGGAAGTTTTATCCCACGCCCAGGAGGAGATCTACCGCATCGAGGGGGAGATCCAACGGGAGGAGGAACGGGTTAA
>MGQF01000032.1:6269-14331 GCA_001797745.1 Deltaproteobacteria bacterium RBG_13_52_11 | reverse complement strand
GGTCTTGCAGGCCTCTGCCCAGATCGCCCGTTGCCAGAACATCGTTGAGGATGGCCGCAAGAGAGAGCGGGACTTTATAGACAAGAAGGAGAGAGTGGAGCGTGAACTGGAGGGCCTCCACAAGGAGGAGCGGGAGCTGGAGGGGGCAATCAAGAGGGGGGAAGGGGTAGCACAGGGGCTGGCGAAACGCAAAGAGGCCCTGGATGAGGATTTCCGCAGGCGGGAGGCAGAACTGCAGCGCCTGCAGGAGGATCTTTCCCACACGGAGGTGGAGCTGAAGGAGGCAGAAGGCGAACTCCACAGACTTCGTTTTCACCTCAATTCCCTCTCGGACATGCAGAGGCGGTTCGAGGGGTATGCAGAAGGGGTGAGGGCCATTATGACCTCTGACGGCGCTTCGTTGAGAGAGGGGATTATCGGCGTTTTAACGGACATGGTGGAGGTGGACCCCCCTTATGAGGCCCCCTTGGAGGCCGCTCTCGGGCACACGCTTCAATCCCTCATAGTCAAGGGGCAGGAGGAGGCCTTCAAGGCAATCAGATACCTCAAAGAGGGGCGATTGGGGCGGGGGAGTTTTCTCCCCATGGATATCCCCCTGCTCCTGGCACACGATATCCCCCCCCAGATGAAAGGGGATCAACGCTTCCTCGGTCCCTTGTTGGATTTCGTGCGAACAAAGGGGGAATATCGCCCCCTGTTAGAGACCCTGCTCAACGGGGTATGGTTGGTCAAGGATCTGAGGGGTATCAAGGAGGAGCACAAGGCATGGGCGGGGATTTTGGTGACCATGGAGGGTGATCTCTGGGACAGGCATGGGGTGCTGAGCGGGGGGAGCTGGGATCCTTCCCCTACGGGGATTCTTGCCCGAAAAAGGGAGATCAAGGAGACTGAGCAGGCCATTTTCAAGCAGGAGGAGGAACAGAAAAAGCTATCCACGAGGCTCGAGGAGCTGAGGGAGAAGGCCGTGGTGATCAAGGGGGAGCTGGAGACCCTGCGGGAGGATGGATACCAGATGGAGCGGGAAGAGTTGAGGGTGAAGGGGGAGGTGGATGATGCCAAGCGAACCCTCGTGGTCCTCAAGCGCAAGGAAGAGATCTTAACCTTTGAGTTGGCCCAGATCGACATGGAGGCGGAGCAACTGCGCGATGAGGTCAAGCGGGCCATAGCTGACATGGCCGATGGCAGAAAGATCAAGGAGGAAAAGGGAGGACACATCGAGGAGGTGAAGGGGAAGTTGCTGAAGCTCAGGGAGGAACGAGATCAGTTACGGCACGGCGTGACCGAACTCCAGGTACAACTGGCCTCCCTTCAGGAGCGGGAACGCAACCTTGGGCGCGGTCTCGAGGAATTGGATAGGACGGAGGACTCCCTCAGCGTACAGCAAGAAAGGAAAGAAGGGCAGCTGAAGGAGGTACAGAAGCGCAGTGAGGATGCCGTCGAGGCGGACAAGCAGATCAGGGAATCCCTGGGAGGGTTAATCACCGCGAGGGAGCAGAAGGTGAATGCCCTCGATCAGGAGGGGGAGGGGGTAAAAGGGATCCGGGAGGAGATCTCCGCACGGGAGGCCTCGTTGAAGGGTGTGCGTGGGGAATTGAAGGAGATTCAAGAATCCATAGCACAACAGGGGATCGCCCTTTCCCAAATAGAGATGGAGATGCGGCACCTGACAGAGAGGATACAAGAACGTTATGGTCTTACCCTGTCATCGCTGCTGGGGCAGGAGGATTACGTCCCCCTTGATGATCGTGAAGGAGCTGAGAAGAGGCTTTCTGATCTTAAGCAGAAGGTGGAGCGGCTGGGAGAAGTTTACCCCGGGGCTGTGGAGGAATATGAGGATCTAAAAAAGAGGTATGAATTTCTCGAGGCCCAAAAAGAGGATCTTCAGCAGTCCTTGGCTAACTTAGGCAAGACCATCGCCGAGATAAACCGCACCTCAACCACGCGCTTTCAAGAGACCTTTGCCAAGGCGAACAAGGAATTTCAGGGGCTTGTCCCCCGATTGTTCGGCGGAGGGAGGGGTGCACTGGTTCTCGACGAATCCTCCCCTGAGCCGGGGGTCGACATCTTCATCCAGCCGCCGGGCAAGCGGCTTAAGGATGTAGATCTCCTCTCTGGGGGGGAAAAGGCCATGGCGGCTATCGCCTTTATCTTCGCGCTCTTTCTGTTGCGACCCACCCCCTTCTGTCTCTTAGATGAGGTGGATGCTGCTTTAGACGACGCCAATATAGACCGTTTCGCGGCAGTCTTAAAGGCGCTGAGCGGGCAATCCCAATTCATCCTTATCAGCCACAACAAGGGGACCATGGAGATAGCCGATGCCCTCTATGGGATCACCATGGAGAACCCTGGGGTGTCCAAGGTCGTCTCAGTCAGGTTCAATGAAGAAGCCCTATCCGTTTCCGGGTGATGAGCGGTGTTTTGCATGCACCCCGTATATATACTTATCCCTATCCGGTTATCGCTTTGGTGAATGCGCTTAATCTACCTTTTCCTTATATCTGAAAAGGGGGGCGTCTGGCGACACACTTGTGCCATGGTACCACCAGACACCTCCTTTCCTCCCCTGCCTTTCAGATTACCTCACGCGTTCGATGTACTCCCCTGTCCTGGTGCTCACCTTGATCACATCCCCTTCATTGAGGAAGAGGGGTACCTGGATCACCGCCCCTGTCTCTAACGTCGCGGGCTTGCCCCCACCACTGGCCGTATCGCCCCTCAGCCCTGGCGCCGTCTGCACGATCTTAAGCTCCACAAAGGTGGGGAGCTCCACCCCGATGGGGTGGCCATTGTGAAAGACGATCTTCACCTCGACATTCTCCTGCAAAAAATTGCTGTCCTCCCCCAGATGATCCCCTGTCAGGGCAATCTGCTCGTAGGTCTCGGTATCCATAAAGTGGTACTTGTTCTCTTCCTGATAGAGGTACTGCATCATCCTTTCATCGAGGGCAGGGGTCTGCACCTTTTCACCTGAGCGGAAGGTCCTATCGATGATGTTGCCGGTGACCAGGCTCTTGAGCTTGGTCCTGACAAAGGCGCCACCCTTGCCGGGTTTCACGTGTTGAAAATCAACGATGATATAGGGTTCCCCTTCCAGCTCGATCTTGAGTCCCTTGCGAAAATCTGCCGTCGCGACCGTCATTGTGCTCCTCCTCTTCGTTATCCAAGAACGTATTTTCACGAAAATATACCAGTACACCCCTCCCCTGCGGGAGGGGTGAGGGGAGGGGGCAAACGAGGGCGTATGTCCACCCCCTTCTCAATCCTCCCCCATCCCCGCCACAATGAGGGCGGGATCTTCGCCAGGGGGAGGAGGTAATTTTTAAAACAACTACGCTGCCTCGCGCTTCTGCGCGGGAAGGTTTATTGTAGTACCATGAGGTCTTTGGAGATGGTGGTCAAGACCTCGCAGCCATCATGAGTAACCAGAACCATATCCTCAATCCTCACTCCTCCCCAGCCGGGGATATAGATCCCTGGCTCAATGGTGAAGATCATCCCTGCTTCGGCCCTATCCCGGGAGTCCTTCCCCACCCCGGGCCATTCATGGACGGCCAGACCAACTCCATGCCCTGTACCATGCCCGAAATGCGCTCCATGGCCGGCCTTGGAGATATGCCCCCTGGCCGCTGCATCGATCTCAGAGAGCTTCATCCCAGGTTTTACGTGCTCTATGGCCCTGTCATGGGCATCCTTCACAATGCTATATATGCGCTGCTGTTCTTTCGTTGCGCGGCCCAGGACCACGGTACAGGACTCATCGGAACAATACCCTTCATATCGGGAGCCGAAGTCAAAGAGGAGCAAATCCCCTTCCTTCAATGATTGGGAGGTCGGCTTTGCATGGGGGAGGGCCGACCGGGGGCCTGAGGCGACAATGCAATCAAAGGCCATCCCTTCGCCGCCGCCCCTGCGCATACTGTACTCAAGCTCAACGGCCACCTCATCCTCCCTCACCCCTGGCCTAGCCATCTCCACTACCTCTTTCCATGCCCCTTCCGCTATCGCGATGGCCCCTTGTATGGCGGTGATCTCCTCGCGGGCCTTGCAACCCCGCAGCCTCTCAAGCTCCTCCTTCACAGGAACCAACTCCAGCCCCTTCATCGCCTCCTGGAGTTGTTCAAAGAGGGCCACGGAGATCCCCTGGGCCTCAAAGCCCAAACGCCTCAACCCCAGGGGTGAGATATGTTCCATGAGTCCCTTAACCTTCTTCTCCAAGAGGGCGATGCGGCATCCCCTCGTCTCTTCTTGGGCCTGTGCGGTATATCGGGAGTCCACCATCAGGAGATTGTCATCCTTCCTTGCCAAGAGGTAACCCTCGCTCCCTGAAAACCCAGTGAGATATCGGATGTTCTCCGGGCTGAAGAAAAGGACTCCCTCCACCCCTTTCTCCTGCATAATCTCTCTTACCCCTTTTTCTCTCATCTGCTCCTCCCGCGGCAACCCAAGGCTAAGGGAAATGAAGGGAGATGTCAAGGTTGCGGAAGGCCGATGACTAAAGACCTTGACATTACCGCCCACCTTAAATAAAATGCTGTGCTTAGTAAACGAAAACAAGCTAAATTTCTGACGGAGGGAAACCATGATAAAGAAACAACTCTTTTCGCCAGGGCCTACCCCTGTCCCTGAGCGGGTCTTGCTCGCCATGGCAGGACCGGTGATGCACCATAGGGACCCCGGCTATGAGGTGCTTTTTCAGGAGGTCAGGGAGGGGCTCAAGTACGTCTTTCAGACAAAGCAAGAGGTCCTTGTTTTAGCCTCCTCGGGGACCGGCGCCATGGAGGCGGCGGTCTGCAATACCCTCTCCCTCGGCGACGAGGCCTTAGTGGTCAGAGGAGGAAAATTCGGCGAGCGGTGGGGCGAGATCTGCGAGGCCTATGGCGTGAACTTTACCCCCATCGATGTCACTTGGGGTGAGGCGGTCGATCCTGCCTTGATCAAGAAGGCCCTCGACGCCAAACCCACAATCAAGGCGGTCTTCGTGCAGGCCAGCGAGACCTCTACGGGTGTGATGCACCCCATCAAGGAGATCGCCGATATCGTAAAGGGGCGTGACAAGACCATCCTGGTAGTGGATGCCATCTCCGCCCTCGGGGTATCCGACCTCCCCATGGATCAATGGGGGCTTGATGTAGTGGTCAGCGGTTCGCAGAAGGCCTTCATGCTCCCACCAGGACTGGCCTTTGTGGCCCTGAGCGCCAAGGCGTGGGGGTTTGCAGAAAAATCGAACCTCCCCAAATTTTACTTCAATCTCAAAGAGGAATTGGCAGTCGCGCAGAAGAACCAGAGCCAGTTCACCCCGGCCATATCCTTGGTGGTGGGGCTGCGGGAGGCCCTCAAGATGATCAAAGATGAAGGGCTGGAAAACGTCTTCAAGCGGCATGGAAGGCTCGCCCGGGCGACCAGGGAGGCGGCCAAGGCCCTGGGGTTGGAGCTTTTAGCTCCAGGATCCCCCAGCGACGCCCTCACCGCCATCAAGGCCCCAGAAGGGGTCGATGGAAAGAAACTTAAGAAGAATTTTGAGGATAAATTCGGCCTCATCATCGCCGGGGGGCAGTCTCAACTCAAAGGGAAGATCATCCGTATTGCCCACATAGGCTATTTTCAACCTCTGGATATCATCCAGGCCGTCAGTACCCTGGAGCTTGTCCTCAAGGGTCTGGGTTACCCCGTGCAACTGGGTGCAGGGGTGAAAGTAGCAGAGGAGATATTAAGCGCAGAAGAATAGAGGGAGGCATGAGATGAAAGTATTGGTGAGCGATGAGTTCTCCCCGCAGGGGGTGGAGATCTTACAAAAGGCAAAGGGGGTAGAGGTAGACGTCAAGACAGGCCTTTCACCCGAGGAGTTGCGCAGCATTATTGGTGAGTATGATGGATTGGTGGTGCGCAGTGCCACCAAGGTGACTGCCGATATCATCGATGCGGCCACTAATCTCAAGGTGATCGGCAGGGCGGGTGTTGGTGTGGACAATATCGATGTGGCGGCGGCCTCCAAAAAGGGGATCGTGGTCATGAACACGCCGGGGGGAAACTCCATGGCTGCTGCGGAGCATACTATCGCCCTGATGTTCGCCATCGCTAGAAGTATCTCCCAAGCCGCTGTCACTATGTGGGAGAAGAAATGGGAGAAGAAGCGCTTCATGGGGATGGAGGTCTTCGGCAAGACCTTGGGGGTCATCGGCCTCGGGAACATCGGGGGCATTGTGGCTGATCGTGGTCGGGGGCTCAAGATGAAGGTCATTGCCTACGACCCCTATGCCTCCCCTGATCTTGCCGCCCAAAAGGGGATCGAGATGGTTTCCCTCGACGAACTCTTCGCCCGTTCTGACTTCGTCACCGTGCATGTCCCCAAGAGCAAGGAGACGGAGAACTTAATAGATGCCAAGGCCATCAGCAAGATGAAGGACGGGGTGATGGTGATCAACTGCGCCCGCGGGGGGATCGTCGATGAAAAGGCCCTGGCAGAGGCCTGCCGAAGCGGTAAGGTCAGGGCGGCGGCAGTAGATGTATTCACCAAAGAACCACCGCCTCCTGACAACCCCCTGTTGGGGGTGGAGAACATCGTGTGCACCCCACACCTCGGTGCCGCCACCAGCGAGGCGCAGGAGAACGTGGCCATCGACATCGCCCACCAGATGGCAGCCTATTTGACCGAGGGGACCGTCAGAAATGCCGTCAACGTCCACTCAGTGGATGCCCAGGTCCTCGCTACCTTGGGTCCCTTTCTCAACCTCGGCCAGAAGATGGGGGGGTTCTTTGCCCAGACGTGCCCCTTCCCACTCAAGGAACTCATCATCGAATATCAGGGAGAGGTGACTGCGCACAATGTAGCCCCTATCTCTTCGGCCGTCCTCGTGGGGATCCTTAAATCTTACATGGATGAACAAGTCAACGATGTCAATGCCCCCTTTATCGCCAAGGAACGAGGTATCACCTTTCGGGAATCCAAGATAACGGAGGCGGCCGACTTCACGAGCCTCATAACCCTCAGGGCGAAGGCGGATGGAAAAACGCATCAGGTGGCAGGCACCCTCTTCGGCAAGAAAGAACCCAGATTGGTAGTAGTGAATGAGTATCTCGTGGAAGCAATACCAGCGGGAAACATCCTCTTGGTAGACACCCTCGACGAACCAGGGGTCATTGGGAACATAGGGGCTGCCCTGGGGAAAAAGGAGATAAATATCGGAAACATGCAGTTCGGCAGGGATAAGAAGGGGGGCAAATCCCTCTGCATTCTCCACCTGGACATGATCCCCACATCAGACGTTCTTGACGAGCTCAGCCATCTCCCCAATGTGAATTCTGTCCGGTTGATCCAACTTTAGACACGGGAGGATATGGCGCACGTCATAATAGTGGTAGGGACCCAATGGGGCGATGAAGGGAAGGGGAAGATCATCGACCTGTTGGCAGAGCACGCCGACGTGATCGTCCGCTTCCAGGGGGGGAGTAACGCCGGCCACACCCTCGTGGTGGAAGGAGAAAAATTCGTCTTCCACCTCATCCCCTCAGGCATCCTCCATAAAGGGAAACGCTGTATCATCGGCAACGGGGTGGTAGTTGACCCCAAGGTCCTCATTGAGGAGCTTGATAGCTTAAAAGAAAAGGGATACTTGCAGGACGACTCCCAGTTCCTGCTCAGTGAGGAGGCCCACATCATCTTCCCCTACCACAAGATGATCGACAACGGCAGGGAACGCATCCGTTCAGGGAAGATCGGGACTACGGGCAGGGGTATCGGCCCCGCCTATGAGGACAAGGCCTCCAGGGATGGGATCCGGGTCATCGACTTCGCTGAGGAAGAAATCTTTCGCAGGAAATTGGAGGAAAACCTGGCCCAGAAGAATTACTACCTCACCCATGTCTTGCAGGAGCAAGGATTGGAGTTGGAACCCCTCTATCAGGAATACATGCGGTATGGAGAGAGGCTGCGAAGATATGTCACCAATACATCCCTCTTTATTGCCCAGCAGATCAAGGAGGGAAAAAAGATCCTCTTCGAAGGTGCCCAGGGGAGCCTGCTCGATGTGGATCACGGCACCTCTCCCTACGTCACCTCCTCCAA
>MGQF01000032.1:310-6242 GCA_001797745.1 Deltaproteobacteria bacterium RBG_13_52_11 | reverse complement strand
TGCCGGTATCGGGCCCACGCAGATAGACCTCGTCCTGGGGACCAGCAAGGCATATACCACCAGGGTGGGGGGCGGCCCTTTCCCCACCGAGCTCTCCGATGAGATCGGTGCGATGCTCCGGGAAAAGGGCGGGGAATATGGGGCTACCACCGGGAGGCCGCGAAGGTGCGGTTGGTTTGACGCCGTGGTGGTGAGACACGCCGTCAGGGTAAATGGCTTGGGAGGATTGGCCATCACCAAATTGGATACCCTCACAGGGCTCAAGACCATCAAGGTGTGTATTGCCTACCGGGTGGAGGATGAGGTGGTCACCGAATTCCCCGCCAGCACTGATGTGGCGGCCCGCTGTAAACCCCTATACGAGGAGCTGGAGGGGTGGCACGAGGAGATCAGCGGGGCAAAGGAGATATCCCAACTCCCTCCTGCTGCCCAGCGCTATCTCGCACGGATAGAGGAGCTGACCCAGACACCCATCCACATCGTCTCAGTAGGGGCACAACGGCACGAGACCATCATCCATTGCAACCCCCTCGTGAATTAATCTGCTGTAGCCTAATTCGAACTGTCTTAGCACCAACTCCACGTCGTCCGGAAATATTTTTGGCGAGAACATGATCATCAAGCAGAAATATACAATGCACACTATTTTATATTTTCCGTAGTAATTGACATTGATTTTTTGTTGAGGTAATGATAAGAGAACCAGTACTCCCCTGTTTTTTGTGAGGGATCCTTGTTCTTTTTGAGATCAGCAGAGAAGCTATGGGCATTAAAAGATATTGCTGCCATATTTTCTTCAGTGCCGTTTTACTCCTTTTTGTTTTTGCGTCTTCCCCTGCCCTTGCCACCGAGCAGTATGCAGCTGAGACAGGAAAGGGGTGCATCTTTTGCCATCAAGAGAGCACCGGCGGCCAGCTCAAGGCCGTTGGCTTTGCCTATATTAAGAACGGGTATCAGTACCCCATCCCCGAGCGGCTCTTGAAAAAGGCCGATGCCCTGCAGACGCCCTTGCACAAGACCCTGCGGTTCATCATCGGGTACCTCCACCTCCTGGCAGCTGTCGTATTCTTCGGTGCGATCTTTTATATACACATCTTTATCAGGCCTGTCCGGCTGATCGGCGGGATCCCCAAGCATGAACGCATCCTCGGCGTCTCGTGCATGATCACCCTTGCCCTCACCGGCCTCTATCTGACATGGGCGCGCATCAGCAGCTGGGGGCAGTTCTTCGACAACACCTTTGGCCTCATGCTCTTTATCAAGATCCTCCTCTTCCTCTGCATGATAGCCCTTGGTGTTATTGCCATCACCATCATCCACCGGCGCATGCAACAAGACGTCAAGAGGCAAAAGAAACCTCGTGGCGGGGACGACGTCACCATGGCGAATCTTGCCTTTTTTGACGGCACTAATCGCAAACGGGCCTATGTGGTCTATGCAAAGAGGATCTATGACGTCACTGCCAGTCCCAAATGGGACAAGGGGCGACACCTTGGCAAGCACGCGGCAGGCGCGGATCTCACCGAGGCCCTCAAGGGGGCGCCGCACGGCCCAGAGGTCTTCGAAAAAGTCCGGTATGTGGGAGAGGTCAAAAAGACAGGGGATACGGCGCAAGGGCTCTCCGGCGCCCAAAAGGCCTTCATTAAAATGGCCTATGCCAATCTCGTCATCATCTTCTTGATCCTCTGCTGCATCAGTGTTTGGCGCTGGGGCTTTCCCATCAGGCTGATCCCTGAGACCAGGGCAGAGGCCATCTCCGGTACGACCTGTGTCGCGTGCCATAAGAAGATAACCCCGGGGATCTATCATGATTGGCAGGCGAGCGTCCATGCGCGGGTGGACGTAGACTGTTATACGTGTCATAAAACGAGCAAGGCGAATAATCTTTTCAGCACAGCCCACCTGGAGAACGACCCTAATCCCATCTCGGTGGTAGTGACCCCCAAGCAGTGCAGCGGTTGCCATCCGAAGGAGGCAGCTCAGTACGCGAAGAGCAAGCACGCGCATACGTACGAGATCATGTGGACGATCGATCGCTGGCTCAATGACGGCATGAACAATGCCACAGAGCGTACAAGCGGATGTTATGCCTGCCACGGCACCGTGGTGAAGCTCACCGATGGAAAACCCGTAGCGGGCTCATGGCCCAACGTCGGCGTGGGGAGGAGAAACCCGGACAACAGCCTCGGCAGTTGCAGCAGCTGCCATACCAGACACAAGTTCTCCGTCGCTGAAGCGAGGAAGCCCGAGGCCTGTGACCAGTGCCATCTCGGGCCTGATCACCCCCAGATAGAAATCTACAATGAATCCAAGCACGGGACCATCTACCATGCCGAGGGTCAAACCTGGAACTGGAACCCCGATGATCTGCTCTGGCAAGCGGGGAGGGATTACAGGGCACCGACCTGTGCAACGTGTCATATGTCAGCTGCCGCGGATGTGTCTGGGACGCACGATGTCACCGAGAGGCTTTCATGGGAGCTGCAGGCCCCGTTGACTGTTCGACCGAGCGAATTCGCGCCCTTTCCCTCAACTACGGCATGGAAAACGGAACGTGAGCGAATGAAGAAGGTCTGCCTGCAGTGCCATGCCCAGCAATGGATTGATGCCCATTTCTTCAACCTGGATCAGGTGGTGATCAATTACAACGACAACTATTTCAAGCCGATAAAGGAGTTGATGGATTCCCTTTACAAGACCGGCCTTCTTTCAAACCGAAGCTATTTTGATGAAGAGCTCGAATGGGAATTTTACGAATTCTGGCACCATGAAGGACGAAGGGCCCGGATGGGTGCCGCCATGATGGCACCTGATTATGCCTGGTGGCACGGCTTTTATGAGTTGAAGCACCGCTTTATCAGGATCAATCAAGAAGCAGAAAAGCTACAGAAGGATAGGGGGGGCTCTATCTTTAAAAAATTTCCAGGGAGATTTGAAAGATAGTTAGGAAGATGTAACCTCTTACACTCCTTGCGGATTCTGCACCAGCGGTGCTCATTGTTTACCCGCCTCTAAGTGCAGACGGTGGAGAAGCCTATGAGCCAGGGGTGCCACCAGGATGCCCACCGTCGCCAGGAAGGCCACCCCCGAGAAGAGCGCGTATCCCGAGGCGAAGAGCTTGCCAACAACCGTGTGCAATTCGTTCACCGGGCCCATACCACCCAAGATCATCGAGGCGTTCAGCAGGGCATCGAGCCATGAAAACCCTTCTGTAACGTGGTAGCCAATGACACCGATGCCGAGGGAGACGAAGATGAGGCACAGCGCGACGAGGCCATGCCTCAACATCCGGTGAAGGAACAGATGGCTTGATAACAAAGGTTGTGCACGGTGCTCGTACATGGACGTCCCTCTCAGGTTCCTTGAGCGTAAGACGCTGGTAGATGTTAGGTTGCAGCGTCTGACTGAGCCGTATGATTCCCTATGAGAGCTCTCTGACCATGCTTAACATGCCTGGTGAGCCGATTTCTCCCTCAAAATATTGATCAAACTTTTCTTCAACGACTTTGAATCCGAGTTTTTCGTACGCCTTTTGAGCCGGGACATTGCCGATATACAGGTTGATTTGAGCCCTGGTGAAACCGCGGCTGCGACCTTGTTCCAATATCTCTTCAAGGAGTTTGCCTGCGATGCCTTTGCGCCGGCATTCTGTGAGGGTAGCTACGCTGTCAATGACCCATGAACCGATAATCTCTCTCGGGAGGCACGAGAGAATCCTTTCAGATCGATTTCCAGCGTCATTACTCGCGTCACCGGGCAGTTTCAACTTTTTAAGGACCTCTGGAATTGCTTGCTTCAAAGCATGATACCCCATGACCTGTGGGTCATAGCCTCCTAAGGATGCAACAGGTTGATTATCGATTTCTGCCACAAGATAGCATGAGTAATGAAATAAGTGCGGTGTCTGCGTTGCGGCCAGGATTCCAAGAAAGGTCAAACACTCCTCCACCGTGCCGCCAAGAACAACTTCCCATATTCCTTTTTTGACATGTGCCCTTCCAGCCATGAGGATCATGCGGGCAAGAAAGCGGGCATCCTCTTTGCGTGCAGGTCTGATAGTTAAGTTCTTTAGATTTTCTTTTTGCATTCTGTCTCTTAGTCCATTTGATCCTGCTGCTGAAGGTGTCATTCTAGCATGGGCCATATTCAAGGAGCAAGAGCAATGCTTTCGTTAAAGACCTCATTCATGGTTTGACTCTCACCTGCCGCTTTTCCCGCTTCGGGATCCCGTAATCCTTATCTCTATATTGAAGAGCGGGAGCGGCATCCCGTATTCCCTGATTTTTGCAAAGCGGCGCGGGATTAATCCTCTCTCCAAAGGGAAGAGGGAATAACAAGACCTATCCTACTGCCTCCTTGTACTCCTTCCACAAATCCCCTTTTTTGATGCCGTGGTCGATGAAGTCCCAGGGGGAGGTCTCCGTTTTCACGATACCCAAGGATCAGGGTTGATATGGTTTGCCCCTTCATCCTGTCTCTTTTTTGGGTTGACTTTCAAGGGGTTTGAGGGATAAATAATAGAAAATACGTACTTGCCGGTGATGGAGGCTTCAGGGGCAAATGGTTACGGAGAAGCAGAAGCTGGATGAATGGCTTTCGGTTTCGGTCATGGGGTATGACAGGCCCGGTATTGTCGCCGGCGTTTCAAAGGCCCTCTTCGAGAACGCCTGCAACATCGAGGCATTATCCCAGACCGTGCTCATGGGGCAGTTTGCCATGATCGTGGTTGTCGCTCCTTTGAAGGGGTCAAAGGTAGAAGTGCTGAAGAAGGCCCTTGAAGCGCTGGCAAGGGAGATGAACCTGGAGATCCATGTCCGAATGCTCAACTCCGGAGAGCGACTTGCGTTTGACGCGGGAGAGACGGAACCTTTTGTGATCACCGTTCGCGGGGAAGACCGTCCGGGACTGGTCTATGCAATCACGGCTATTTTAGCGGAGCAGGGAATCAATATTACCCGCTTGGGAGCAGAGGTGATCCCTGTCAATCAGAAGCTGGAGTACATCCAGATCTATGAAGTGGATATTCCGAAACAACTGGATTTCGCCCTCATCCAGAGGGTCCTGCGAGACCGGGGTGCGGAAATAGGCGTGACAGTCGATATACAGCACGGGAACATCTTCCGCGCCATTAACCAAATATAAATTCAACAACTGTTGATTGGCTATGCTCAGTTCCGAGGAAATTATCCGCACAATCGAGATGCTCAAGAATGAGAATCTCGATGTCCGCACCGTCACCCTCGGCATCAGTCTGAGGGACTGTGTCAGTTCCTCATCCACGGAGCTTTGCACGCGGATTCGCTCCAAAATCAAGCGGGTTGCCGGAGAGATGGTTTCAGTCTGCGATCAGATCTCGGAAAAATACGGGATCCCTATCGTCAATAAGCGTCTTGCGGTTACCCCCATCGCTGCGGTTGCGGAAGCATTGGAACAAGGGGAGTATGTAATTGTTGCCAGAACGCTCGATGAGGCGGCTGAAGAGGTCGGGGTCAATTTTATCGGCGGATATTCGGCCCTCGTGCAAAAAGGGTTCACCCGGGGAGACCGAAATCTGATTGCCACCCTCCCGGAGGTCCTCTCGTCGACCCACCATATGTGCGCCTCAGTCAACGTGGCCTCCACCAAGGCAGGGATCAATATGGATGCGGTGTTGCTCATGGGGCACGCGATCAAGGAGATCTCCCTTGCCACTGCCCACCAGGACGGGTTTGGCTGTGCCAAGCTGGTTGTCTTTGCGAATATGCCTGAAGACAATCCCTTTATGGCCGGGGCCTATCTGGGATACGGGGAGCCGGAGTCTGTCATCAATGTCGGGGTAAGCGGACCCGGAGTGGTCAAGAAGGAGCTGGAACGGGCGCTCCAATCCGGAAAGAGGCTGACCCTCGGTGACCTCTCGGAGATCATCAAAAAGACGAGCTTCCGCGTGACCCGT
>MGQF01000032.1:0-102 GCA_001797745.1 Deltaproteobacteria bacterium RBG_13_52_11 | reverse complement strand
CCATTATCGCCGATGAGATGGCCATTGGCGTCTTCAACCATAAGACCACGGCCGTGCGCCTGATCCCGGTTCCGGGCAAGGACGTGGGAGACAAGGCAATCT
>MGQF01000031.1:31803-31893 GCA_001797745.1 Deltaproteobacteria bacterium RBG_13_52_11 | reverse complement strand
CAAGGGGTCCTTGATCGTAATCGGGGCAGGTGAAGCGGGCAAAATACCAGGAAGACTCTACGAAGGTATCCATCGTATCCGTCTCTCTCT
>MGQF01000031.1:26674-31772 GCA_001797745.1 Deltaproteobacteria bacterium RBG_13_52_11 | reverse complement strand
CTCGACAAAGGAGGGGAGGTCGGGCAAGGGAGATGCGCCGTTCTCCTTCAATTTTACATCCAGGGGGAGGGCTACCGGTAAATCCTCTTCTGGAACGGTCTGAATACCACAGCAATCACAGTAGATCATGGGGATAGGGGCACCCCAATATCGCTGCCGGGAAATCCCCCAATCCCGAAGACGGTAATTCACGGCCCTGCTGCCGATCCCCTTCTCTTCAAGATAGTCGGCGATGGCCTCCATGGCCTGACGGTTGTCCATGCCGTCGAAGGGGCCGGAGTTAACCATGATCCCATCCTCCGTATAGGCCTCAATCATGGTGGCTGGGTCAAGGGCTTCGCCCGGCGGCTGGATTACCACCATCAACGGGATTCCATATTTTTTGGCGAACTCGAAATCCCTCTGATCGTGCGTGGGGACTGCCATGATGGCCCCGGTGCCATACTCCATGAGGACGAAGTTAGCGGTATAGAGGGGCATCCGTGCATTCGTGAGGGGGTTGATGCAATAGGTCCCCAGGAAAACCCCTTCCTTCTCCATATCCTCGGCAATGCGGGCGATCACGTCCTGTCTTCTCACCCGTTCCACAAAGGCCCGCACTTCGGCCTCTTGATCCTTTCCCTTACAGAGCTCCAAGACCAGGGGGTGTTCCGGTGCCAGGACCATGAAGGTGGCGCCAAAGAGGGTGTCCTGGCGGGTGGTAAAGACGGTAATAGCCCCGCTGCCGTCCTCCAAGGGAAATGCCACATCCGCCCCGATACTCTTGCCGATCCAGTTCTTCTGCATGGTGATGACCCGCTCAGGCCAACCGGGGAGTTTATCGCAGTAATCGAGCAACTCCTCGGCATAGGCGGTAATTTTAAAGAACCAACCCTCGAGCTCCTTTTTTTCCACCTCACCATGGCACCTCCAACAGGCCCCACCTTCCACCTGTTCGTTGGCCAGGACCGTTTGGCACTCCGGACACCAGTTGACGAGGGCCTTTTTCCGGTAGACCAACCCTCGCTCATACATCCGGATAAAGATCAACTGTTCCCATTTGTAGTAGTCCACGTCGCAGGTGGCCAGCTCTCGATCCCAGTCATAACTGAAGCCCATCCGTTTGAGCTGAGACCGCATGTAGGAAATGTTGTCATAAGTCCATTGGGCGGGATGGATCTTGTGTTCCAGGGCGGCATTTTCCGCAGGCATCCCGAAGGCATCCCAGCCCATGGGGTGCAGGACGCTATACCCCTGCATCATCTTATATCGGGCCACCACGTCCCCGATGGAATAATTCCGGATGTGTCCCATGTGGAGCTTACCCGAGGGATAGGGAAACATCTCGAGGAGATAATACTTCGCCCTCTTCGGATCCTCCACCGCCTGGAAGCATTTTTCCTGTTCCCAATACCGCTGCAATCGCTCTTCGATCTGATGGGGGTCGTACCGCTCCTTCATCGCCCCAATAACCTCCTGATCCTCAGCCTGAGGGCGTTGAGTCTGATAAAGCCTTCGGCGTCTTTTTGTCGATAGACCTCATCTTCCTCGAAGGTGGCAAAACCGCTGTGGTAGAGGGACTTATCCGATTTCCGGCCGACCACCAGACAGTTTCCCTTGTACAGTTTCAGCCTGACAATCCCCGTGACGTCGCGCTGGGTTTCATCCACGAGCTTTCGCATCAGCTCCATCTCCGGCGAGTACCAATATCCGTAGTAGATGAGTTCCGCTATCTTGGGGATGAGGGAATCGCGCAGGCGCATCACTTCACGGTCCATGGTGATGGATTCCAGTGCTCGATGGGCGCAATGGAGGATCGTACCCCCCGGGGTTTCATAGACACCCCGGGACTTCATGCCAACATATCGGTTCTCCACCAAATCCACCCTGCCGATGCCGTTGGCACCTCCCATGTCGTTGAGCCGCGACAGCAGTTGAGCTGGGGAAAGCGCCTTCCCATCAATGCGGACCGGAACCCCGTCTTCAAAATCTATCTCGCAGTAAAGGGGTTTGTCCGGCGCCTGCTCCGGGGCTGCCGTGAGGCAAAACATTGCATCATCGGGTTCTTGCCACGGGTCCTCCAAGATCCCCCCTTCGAAGCTGATGTGCAAGAGGTTTCTGTCACTACTGTAGGGTTTCCCGGGGGTGACGGTAATTGGAATACCCCGATCTTTGGCATAGCGGATGAGGGCCTCTCGGGAGCGGAACTCCCACTCCCGCCAGGGGGCGATGACCCGTATAGTGGGGTCGAAGTGGTAGTAGGTGAGTTCAAAGCGCACCTGATCATTCCCTTTGCCTGTGGCGCCATGGGCCACGGCGTCGGCCTGCTCCTTGCGTGCCACCTCCATTTGCCCCTTGGCGATGAGGGGGCGGGCAATAGCGGTGCCGAGCAGGTAGCCCCCCTCATAGATGGCGTTGGCCTTGATGATGGGGAAGACGAAGTCCCGGACGAACTCTTCCTGAAGATCCTCGATATATATCTTGCTCGCACCGGTGGCAATGGCCTTCTGGCGCACCTCTTCAATCTCTCCTCCCTGGCCGATGTCGGCGCAAAAGGCGATTACCTCACCTGCATACTCTTCTTGCAGCCACTTCAGTATTACCGAGGTGTCCAATCCACCCGAGTAGGCCAATACGATCTTTTTAACGCCCTTGTTCATCGTTCTGCCCTTTTCCCATCAAGAGGGTCAAGATAGCCTTTTGTACATGGAGACGGTTCTCCGCTTGATCGAAGACCACAGAATGAGGTCCATCCATCACCTCGTCGGTGATCTCCTCACCCCGGTGGGCGGGAAGGCAGTGCATCACCAACACATCCTTCTCCCCCCGGTGGACGAGATCGGCATTTACCTGATAGCCCTGAAAGGCCTTTATCCTCTCTGCGCGCTCCCCTTCCTGCCCCATGCTTGCCCAGACATCGGTGTTGATCACGTGGGCACCCTCTACCGCCTCCTTCGGGTCGTGGGTGAGGATGATCTGAGAGGATCCCTCCTCTTGAGCCCGCAAGAGGATCTTCGCATTGGGTTCATACCCCGGGGGGCAGGCAAGCCAGAGATCAAAGCCGAGCCTCAGCGCCCCATTGATCCAGGAGTTGGCCACATTGTTTCCATCCCCCACATACGCTACCTTCAGCCCGCGATACTGGCCCCGCCTCTCCTCAATGGTGAAGATGTCGCTCAAGATCTGGCAGGGGTGCAGCAGGTCGCTCAGACCATTGATCACCGGGATTGAGGCGAAGCGGGCCATCTCTTCGACCCGCTCTTGGGCGAAGGTCCTGATCATGATGCCATCTACGTACCTGGACAGGACTCGGGCCGTATCCGCGATTGCCTCCCCCCGACCCAGCTGAGTATCCTGGGGGCTTAAGGAGAGGGCGTGCCCCCCTAATTGATACATCCCTACCTCGAAGGATACCCTGGTCCTCGTAGATGGCTTCTCAAAGATCATGGCGAGGGTTTTCCCCTCCAGGGGGCGGTACGGTACACCCTTCCGGTGCATCTCTTTCAGATCCTTCGCCTTGTGAAGGATGCTTTCGATCTCCTCGGTCTTCAGATCGTATATGCTGATGAGATCTTTTTTCACCGCTTGGAGAACACCTCATCAAGGGCTTTGAGCAAAAGGTCTATCTCCTCCCGCGTAACGATGAGGGGGGGGAGAAAGCGCAGGACCCTGTCCGCGGTACAGTTGATGAGAACGCCCTTATCCATGCAGCGCTCGACTATCTTCTTACCCTCAAACTCCAATTCACAACCGACGATGAGCCCCTTGCCCCGCACGTCTTTGATGAAGGTGTATCGTTCCTTCAGGCCAAGGAGGCCCTTTAACAGGTATCCACCCATCTCCTGACAGTTCTCCAGGATGCCATCCCCCACGAGGGTGTCGACGACGCAGCAGCCTACTGCAGTGGCAAGGGGGTTGCCGCCGAAGGTGGAGGCATGGTCCCCAGGGGAAAAGGCCTGTGCCACTTCGTCCGTGGCCACCAGGGCACCGATGGGGACCCCGTTGGCCAGGGACTTGGCCAATGTCATGATGTGGGGAGGGGTATCATAGTGTTCATAGGAGAAGAGTTTGCCCGTCCTCCCCATCCCCACCTGGACCTCATCGTAGATCAACAGAGTCCCTGTCTGGTCGCAGAGTTCCCTCAGCTTCTTCAGGTAGTCGGGGGAGGGGAGGTTCACCCCTCCTTCAGCCTGAATGGGTTCTACCATCACGGCGCATGTCTGGGGGCCGATGGCACCTGCGACGGCCTCGAGGTCGTCAAAGGGGCAATACGTAAAACCCGGCAGGAGGGGCTCAAATCCCTTGTGGAATTTCTTCTGTCCGGTGGCGCTCAAGGCCCCCATAGTCCTCCCGTGGAAAGAATTTTCCATCGTAATAATCTGATAGCGCTCAGGGCCATATCGCTCCGTGGAGTACTTCCTGGCCAGCTTGATGGCCGCCTCAGTGGCCTCGGTCCCGCTGTTGCAGAAGAAGACCCGTTCTCCGAAGGAAAGCTCGCAGAGGCGCCGGGCCAGCTCAACTTGCGGCCCGATGTAGTAGAAGTTAGAGCAGTGGATGAGCTGCCTTGCCTGTTCCTCCAGGGCCTGGACCACCTTGGGATGACAGTGCCCCAGGTTGCAGACCGCCAATCCCCCCACAAAGTCGAGGTATTCCCTGCCGTTGCTGTCCCATACCTTTACACCTTTGCCCCGCACCAGGAGGATGGGATAGCGGGCGTAGGTGTTGGCCAGCACGTGTTGCCCCTCGCGCATCAATGCCTCTCCCCCTAGGACCATAGCTCTGTTCCCACCCCTCCATCGGTGAAGATCTCCAGGATGAGGGCGTGCTTGACCCTGCCATCGATGATGTGGGCCTTGCCCACACCCCCTGCCAGGGCCTCCAGGCAGCAGTTGATCTTAGGGATCATCCCCTCGGAGCAGACCCCTTTAGATATGAGGTCATTGGCCTCTTTGGCCTTGAGGCTGGTGATAAGATTTCCACCTTTATCTAGCACCCCCGCAACATCGGTGAGGAGGATCAGCTTTTCCGCCCCCAGGGCAATTGCCACTTTGCCAGCCACAAGATCGGCGTTGATGTTATAGGTCTTCCCATCCGTTCCTACCCCCACTGGGGCGATGAC
>MGQF01000031.1:21896-26657 GCA_001797745.1 Deltaproteobacteria bacterium RBG_13_52_11 | reverse complement strand
CCTTGCCCACGAGGACCATCTCTACCACATCCATTGTCTCTTGGTCGGTGATCCGCAGGCCTTGCACGAAGGTAGATGCCTTCCCCATCTGTTGGAGGACCTGGCCGATTTGGGGGCCGCCACCATGGACCACCACCGGGTTGAGGCCGACGTACTTCATGAGGACGATATCCATGGCAAAGCCCTCTTTGAGGCCCTCGTCGACCATGGCTGCCCCTCCATACTTGATCACCATGGTTTTTTGATAAAACCGCCTGATATAGGGGAGGGCCTCGATCAGGACCTCGGCCTTTTCGATGAACTTTTTCATCACAAGATATACCTGCTTAGATCCTCATCCTTGACGAATTCTTCGAGCTTCTTCTTTACATAGTCGGCATCGATAGCGATCTTGTGGCCACTGAGCTCAGGGGCGTCAAAGGATACCTCATCGAGGAGCCTCTCCATGATGGTATAGAGCCTTCGGGCCCCAATATCCTCCATCTTGTCGTTGATCTTAGCGGCAGTCTCGGCGATCTCCTCAATGGCCTCTTTAGCGAAGGAGAGCTGCACGTTCTCGGTCTTCATCAACTCCACATACTGGGTGATGAGGGCGTTTTGGGGCTCGGTGAGGATCCTGATGAACTCCTCCTTGCCCAGGGGTTCTAACTCGACCCTGATGGGGAAGCGGCCTTGAAGCTCAGGGATGAGATCGGAGGGCTTGGAGACATAGAAGGCACCCGCGGCAATGAAGAGGACATGATCGGTCCTCACCATTCCGTACTTGGTCATCACCGTGGTCCCCTCCACGATGGGGAGGATATCCCGCTGCACACCTTCACGTGAGACGTCAGGGCCGTAGGTCTGTTCACGGCTGGCGATCTTATCGAGCTCATCAAAGAAGATGATTCCCGATTGCTCAACCCGCTGGACAGCTTGTTTGACCACCTTGTCCATATCGATGAGCTTCTGGGCCTCTTCCTCGGTGAGGATCTCCAAGGCTTCGGGCACCTTAACCTTCCTCCTCTTGGTCTTCTTCGGGAAGAGACCCGAGAGCATGTCCTTGATGTTTAAGTCCATTTCTTCCAGCCCGGCGGTGGAAAATATCTCCACCACGGGCATGACCCTATCAGTCACCTCGACCTCAACCAGCCGCTCGTTCAGCTTTCCCTCTCGCAGCAATTTCCTCAGCCGTTCCCTCGTCTTATGGGCCGTATCCTCCTGCTCCTCCTCCATCTGATCTTGATGCACCTCGACGGACCCAGGTAAAAGGGGGGAAGTTGGGTTCTTAGCGGGGGAAGGGGGCAGGAGGAGATCCAAGACCCGCTCCTCAGCCATGTCACGGGCCTTTCCTTTTACTTCCTCTTCTTCTTCCTTCCTTTCCATGTTTACGGCCAGTTCCGTCAGGTCCCTGATCATCGATTCCACATCGCGACCGACGTATCCCACCTCAGTAAACTTGGAGGCCTCGATCTTTAAGAAAGGGGCCTGAGCGAGTTTGGCCAGGCGGCGAGAGATCTCTGTCTTCCCGACGCCGGTGGGGCCAATCATGATGATGTTTTTTGGGGCGATCTCATCCCGTAGTTCCTTCGGGACCTGCTGGCGGCGCCAGCGGTTCCGCAGGGCAATGGCCACGCACCGTTTTGCCTCGCCTTGACCGATGATGTACTTATCCAGTTCGGCCACGATCTCTTTGGGGGTCAAGGGCCGTTCTATCTCCATCATTTCTCCCTTTAAAGCTCCTCGATCACTATCTGGTCGTTCGTATATATGCATATCTCCGCGGTTATCCGCATCGCCTCTTGGGCGATAGTCTTGGCATCTAAATTGGAGTGCGATACCAGGGCCCTGGCCGCTGCTTGGGCGTAGGGACCACCAGAGCCGATGGCTACGATTCCATCATCGGGTTCCACCACATCGCCGTTTCCGGAGATGATGAGGGAGTGATCCTTGTCGGCAACGACCAGCAGGGCCTCGAGCCTCCTGAGCAGTTTGTCGGTTCGCCAATCCTTGGCAAGCTCCACGGCCGCCCGCAGGATGTTCCCGTTATATTGCTCCAGCTTGCCCTCAAAACGCTCAAAGAGCGTAAAGGCATCGGCTGTGGCCCCGGCAAAGCCCGCAAGTATATTATCGTTATAGAGCTTGCGCACTTTTCGTGCCCGGTGTTTCATCACCGTAGTATCCAGCGTCACCTGTCCGTCTCCGGCTATCACGATTTTTCCCTTGTGACGCACGGAGAGAATCGTGGTTCCTTTAAGCATCTTTTATCCTTTTTCTGGCCCGCGGGTGGGTCCGATCGTATACCTCCATCAATTTAGCTGAACTCACGTGGGTGTACTGTTGGGTAGTGGAAAGACTGGCGTGTCCCAGCAATTCCTGTATACCACGCAGATCAGCCCCGGCATCCAGCAGGTGGGTGGCAAAGGAATGCCTGAAGGTATGGGGTGTGGTCTCCCTCACTATTCCTCTTTGGAGCCGATATTTTGTGATCATCCTGCCCACACTGCGGGGCGTGAGCCTTCCCCCTCGGCGATTGAGGAAAAGGTACTGAGGAGCACTCTTCCCCTGTTCCATCAGCTCGCCCCTGCGCGCCAGGTATGACCTCAATGCCTCAATGGCCTTGGAGCCGATGGGCACCAACCTCTCCTTTCTCCCTTTTCCCATCACCCTCACCATTCCTCCTGCCAGGTCCAGATCATGGAGGTTCAGGGCGGTGAGTTCTCCCACCCTGAGCCCGCTGGAGTAGAGGAATTCCAGGATGGCCCGATCCCTGCATCCCAAGGGGCCGCTTACATCAGGGGCATCCAGGAATCTGAAGACCTCATCGACGGTGAGGGCATGGGGGAGGTCTTTTCCCCCCTTAGGGGTCGCCACCATCTTGGCGGGGTTTTTTTCGACGATACCTTCCCGCTTCAGATACCTAAAGAATGTTCTCAAAGTAGCTAGCTTGCGCACCACCGAGGTGCGCTTGATCCACTTTCCCTGATAGAGGTGCCCCAGGTAGAGGCGGATCGTCAGGTAATCTATCTTGGCTACATCAATGGGGAGTCCCTTTTCCCTTAAAAAGGCC
Source organism: Deltaproteobacteria bacterium RBG_13_52_11 (assembly GCA_001797745.1). Classification (GTDB taxonomy): domain Bacteria; phylum Desulfobacterota; class B13-G15; order B13-G15; family RBG-16-54-18; genus RBG-13-52-11. Next base: position 23,608 of record MGQF01000031.1, on the reverse strand, counting down.
GCAAAAAGCTCCAGATCCTTTCGATAGGCCCGACAGGTATTAGGTGATGCCCCCCGCTCCAGGGTAAGGTAGTCGATGAATTGATCTATAGAGGTATACACCTGTTCCCTCAACACATAAAATAAACATTAATCGTACACTTAATTTATAAGATATTCAACACGAAAAGTCAACGAAAGTCCCCTCCTTTTCCTTAATTATTTCAGCAAAATAGTTTGACAATGTAGAGAAATAGTGGAAAATAAAACCATTAAGGAGGGCAACCTTTAAATTGGGTATGGCAAGGAAGGTCGCCAACCCATGGCTATGAAAATAAGGAAAGAATACGTCGACTTTAAGGAGGCAACCATGAGTACGGCGAAGGAAGAAGTTCGCAAGATGCTTGAACAACTCCCGGATGATGCGTCGTTTGAGGACATTCAGTACCACATCTACGTGCAGGAGAAGATTGAACATGGGCTGGAAGATGTCAAGGAAGGACGTCTGCTTAGCCAAGAAGAGGTGGAGCGAAAGATGTCCAAATGGCTCGGAAAGTAACGTGGACTGAAGTAGCTTGGTATGATCTCGAAGATGCTGCAGACTATAGATTCTCCTCATTACGCTGCTGCATTTGTTAGTGAAGCGCGAGATGCAGCACGTTCGTTGAGCTACCTAGCAGAGCGAGATCGCATAGTGCCCGAGTTCAGTGATACGTGCATTCGTGAACTTCTTGTGCGAAGCTATCGTATGATCTACCAAGTGGTAGGAGAGACTGTATATATTATCGGTTTTATTCATGAGGCACGGGATCTGTGGGCACTCTGGAAGCGAGAAGGCCGTCCATGAGAAGGGAACATTAAAGGAAGGTGATGAGGTTATAAAGAAGTAGGTTTTCTCAGGGAAGGGGAATTTTGGTCTCGCAGGATAAGGGATAAACGAACAATTTCGATTATTTTAAGTTAAACGAAAAGACCAAATAATTATATGAGTGAATTCACTCAAGGGATATTTACGGCTTTTATTCCTGCTCTAATTGTTTCCATCATTACAGCTTATGTGACGGTCAAATTGTCAATGAAGCAGTTTTATTCAGAAAGATGGTGGGAGAAAAAGGCTGAGGCATATTCACACATAATAGAGCATTTATCATACTTACAATATTATTTCGGAGAATGGTTTAGTGAGGGTCTGCACGAAAAGGAATTGACCGAAAAACACAAGGAAAAACTTTCAGAAGGCTATCGCCAAGCAAGGGAATCTATAATAAAAGCTGCTGCTATTGGTGCATATATAGTATCGGATGATACGGCTACTGTCCTAGCAAAACTATTACGTGAATTAGAGAAAGAAGACCCAAGGGGAGACTGGGTTGGCGACATCGACGGGTGCTACGGCTCAGTAAAAGAGTGTATTACAAAAATCAGAGAGTATGCAAAGGTTGATTTACTAAAAAAGTGATGCGTATTTGGTCCCATCGCTTAACAAAGCATTTATGGCTTCGTTTCACTACGCCTAACTTGCTTTGTAAGTTCCTAAAGGTTCGGCTGTTAGCCGATACACTGATAATTTATCAGGATTGGAGGAATGGATGATGAAGGAAGCTTTTAAAGGGGGTGTTATAGCTTTTGTTCTTATGGTGGTTTTCTTTTGTTCGGCTTGTGCGGGGGATAAGCCAGAGCAGCGCCTCATCACCGTCATTGGCGAAGCCGAGGTGCGAGTTGTCCCCGATGAGG
>MGQF01000031.1:3473-21876 GCA_001797745.1 Deltaproteobacteria bacterium RBG_13_52_11 | reverse complement strand
GAGACGGGGGATAGAGATCTTGGTATAGCGAAAAAGCAGAATGAAGAACGGGTTAAGAAAGTCCTTGCCCTGGCCAGGAAGTACATGATTGAATCCAAATATGTCCAGACCGATCAGATCAGGATTGAGCCACGATATAAAGATGGTTACAAACGCGAAGACTTCATCGGCTTTTTTGTGCGCACGAACATCGTCTTTACCATGAAAGATATATCGAAGTTTGAGGACGTGCTCAGTAGCGCCCTCGAGGTCGGTGCCAACTATGTCCATGATGTCCAGTTTCGGACTACCAAGCTCCGCGAGTATCGTGAACAGGCGCGTGCCCTGGCCCTTAAGGATGCCAGGGAGAAGTCAAAAGATATGGCCAGAGAGCTTGGGCAAAAAGTAGGGAAGCCTTACGCCATTGTTGAAGAACAGTACGAGAAGGGCATGACCCCAAACGTGATACAGGATACAGGCGGCAGTCCTTTGAGGACCAACACGAGCATTGCCTTTGGCCAGATTAGTGTCAGTGCGAGGGTCAGGGTGAGCTTTGAGTTGAAATAGGCATGACACACTATGAATCTGCGGGAAAGATGGATTGGCATCCTCTATAAACCAGCGACGGCTAGGAGTCGGATGAGAACGCTTCTGACCCTACTCGGAACGGTAGGCCGCAGCCATTCTTTCTAAAAGACACAGCGGTTGAACTGTTTTCAGGGACAATTGTTACATGTCCCGAGGGCCTTACCACTCCTGCCCCCAAGGTTGCTCAGTGGCTAATAACAGTTGAATGATTCATAAATTGTCTTGAAAAAATCGGGCAAATGATTATTAATACTGAAAGGTGCGGATTAAGCTAAGGTTAGCTTGCGTAAAGCACAAGGAAGGAGGAGGTGAGATTGAGATGAGGAGGCTACTAACATTTTTTCCCATAATTTTCTTGGTTTTTGCCGTCGTTGCCCTGAGTCCTTTATGGGGTCAGGTAAAGAACCTATCGGTGGACCCGGAGGTGACGGCTAAGATCAGGGCCTTGGATCGAGGGTTCTTCAAGGGCTTTGACGTCTACTCAGCAGGTACTGACGAGAACCCCACGGCGCTGCTCTTCGATATCAAAGACAATTATCAAATCGCCGACCGGTTATGGGGAAAACCCCTCACCGAGGAGGAGGTTGTTTACGCTATCCATCGCCTGGATGATCAATACGTCAATCGCCACTATGATATCCCTTTTGAGCCCCGAGCCCTCACCATAGTCAACGTGAAGGGTGAGGTCCTGGGTTATGTCTATACGGGTATGATCTATGTCCTGATGGATCGCAAGAAGGACGGCCGGATAACCGTGTACCTCCCTACCCCGCAACAATACGATAGGGGTGGAGAAGGTCAACTAGCGCCTGCTGTTGACTAAGGGTTACTGGTACTCATGAAGCGAGTCTTAGTCACCGGTGGGGCCGGTTTCATCGGCTCACACCTCTGCCAGCGCCTCCTGCGCGAGGGTGATGAGGTCGTCTGCCTGGACAACTTCGACGCCTATTATGATCCGGCGATCAAGCGGAGGAATCTGGAGGAGATCAAGGCGTCCAAGGGGGCAAAGGGTTTTCAGCTGGTGGAGGGTGATATCAGGGACAAGGGGCTTGTAGATGATTTGTTCAGGAGATCATCGTTTGGTCTGATAATCCACCTGGCAGCCAGGGCTGGGGTGCGCCCCTCTATCCAACAGCCCCTGCTCTATGAGGAGGTAAACGTCACGGGGACGTTGAACCTTCTGGAGGCGTGCCGGGTATTCGGCGTCATGGATCTCATCTTCGGCTCCTCCTCATCGGTCTATGGGAGAAACCCAAAGGTCCCCTTTGCCGAGGAGGACAGGCTAGAGGCGATGATCTCCCCCTATGCCGTGACCAAGAGGACAGGGGAGCTCTTCTGCTATGTCTATCATCACCTCTATGGCCTGAACATCTCGTGCCTGAGGTTCTTCACCGTCTATGGTCCGCGCCAGCGCCCGGAGATGGCCATCCATAAGTTCGCCCGGCTCATCGAGCAGGGGGAAAAGATTCCCCTGTACGGTGACGGCACGTCGCGTCGGGATTATACCTACATCGACGACATCATCGCAGGGATCATGGGGGCAGTGCGTAACCTGCGCGGTTATGACATATTTAACCTGGGTGAATCACAAACAGTCCCCTTGCGCCAACTCATCTCCCTGCTGGAGCAAGCCTTAGGAAAGAAGGCCGCGGTTGAGGAGCTGCCTGAGCAGCCGGGTGATGTCCCCATCACGTATGCTGACATTACCAAATCCCGCCGCCTGCTTGGTTATGACCCCAAAGTAGGCATTGCAGAGGGGGTTGGGCAATTCGTGCAGTGGTTTCGGGACATGGGGAAGAGGGGAGATATTGCGTAAGGTTATTTCTGAGAAGCGATACTAAGCCTCCAGGGCGTTGTCAGATACCAGGTCATATCGTAGGGGTGCTACGACCGGCAATAGCACCCTCTTTTATTGCCTACCTGGAGATTCCGGCGGCAATTCGTATTGACGTACTCTTTCCACCGTAGTAGCCTATCACCAAAGCACCGGGGCACAGATCAAGCTTGTCAACCGAACACACGGTGGGGGGTGAAGCATAGGGAAGGGGGTTCAAAAGGTTTCTGCAGAAGTCTCCCAGGGGTTTCGATAAACTCTTGAGGGGCTTTTTATTTGGAAGGGGGAGAGATCATTGTGTTTGCTAAAACTTTAAACACAAAGAAAGGAGAGAGCCATGGGGAGAAGGGCACTGTTTTTTTTGATGATTATGGTAGTATTGACATTGACGGGTATTGCCTGGGCAGGGACCGAGGGCGCAAAAAACACCTTCTATGGCCAGGGTGCAGGGGCCAATACTACCGGAGACAACGACTATGACACCTTCATAGGTGCGGATGCCGGCAACGCCAACACCACCGGTAGTTCCAACACCTTCCTCGGGTATCGAGCCGGCTACTCCAACACCACCGGTTACTACAACACCTTCCTCGGGTATCGAGCCGGCTACTCCAACACCACCGGCTTCATGAACACCTTCCTCGGGAGTTCTGCCGGCAACGCCAACACCACCGGTAACTTTAACACCTTCCTCGGGTATTATGCCGGCAACGCCAACACCACCGGTTACGATAACACCTTCGTCGGAAAGTATGCCGGCAACGCCAACACCACCGGTTACGATAACACCTTCGTCGGGAATGCTGCCGGCAACGCCAACACCACTGGTAACTACAACACCTTCCTCGGGCAGATTGCTGGCAACCACAACACCACCGGTAGCGCCAACACCTTCCTCGGGTTTGGTGCCGGCCGTAACGCCACCGGCTCTGCAAACGTCTTCCTTGGCTATGCAGCTGGGTATAATGAGACAGGCTCCAATAAACTCTATATAGACAACACGGATACCGCCACTCCCCTGATCTACGGGGAGTTTAATATCAACATCTTGGCCATCAATGGGAAGGTGGGGATAGGGAAGAAGCCGTCAGCGCATCCCCTAGAGATGGCCAGTGGGGCCCATGTGACAACAGGGGGGGTCTGGACCAATGCGTCGAGCAGGGAATATAAAGAGGATGTCGAGGCCCTGAGCAGGCAGGAGGCGTTTGATACCTTAGAAGGGCTCAATCCGGTGAAGTTTGCCTATAAGGCTGATAGGACTGAGCGACATGTGGGGTTTATAGCTGAGGATGTACCTGAACTTGTTTCTATGAAGGATCAAAAGGGGCTAAGCCCGATGGACATTGTCGCTGTGCTCACCAAGGTGGTGCAGGAACAGCAGGAGGCCATTCAAGCGCAACAGAAGACGATTCAGGAATTAACGGACAAGGTTATAGGGCTTGAGAGGGAGTTAAAGCGCAGGTGAGAAGCGTGGGATCTCCATTTTAAGCGGTGGTAGTTTACTTTTGGGAAGCGATACTAGAAGTTCCTGTACCGATTGGTTATGGGGAGGCGCCTGTCTTTCCCCAGGGCCCGCGGGGTAATCTTGATCCCCGGCGGACCCTGCCGCCTCTTATATTCGTTGCGGTCCACCCTATCGATGACCTCCCTGACTATCTCCGGAGAATAGCCCAGGGCCACGATCTCATCGGCCCCCTTATCCTCCTCCACGTAGGCCAAAAGGATGGGGTCTAAAAGCTCATAGGGCGGCAGGGTATCGGTGTCCTTTTGGTTGGGGCGCAGTTCTGCAGTGGGCTCTTTCTTTATAACACGGATAGGTATAATATCCTTTCCCTCCTTTTTATTTTTATGATCCGCCAGCTGATAGACGAGGGTCTTGGGGCAATCCCTTATCACGGCGAACCCACCTGCCATATCCCCGTAGAGGGTACAGTAGCCTGTACTGAGCTCGCTCTTGTTGCCGGTTGCGAGGACCAACGCGCCGAATTTGTTAGCGAGGGCCATGAGGATATTTCCCCTGATCCTGGCCTGGATGTTTTCCTCGGTGCTATCCTCCCTCATCCCATGAAAAAGGGGTTTGATGGTCTCGAGATAGGAGTCCAAGATAGAGGAGATGGGGATCCTCAGTAGTGTTATCCCCAGGTTGTCGGCCAGCTGCTGGGCGTCTTCCAAGCTCTCCTCGCTGGAATAGGGGGAGGGCATGGCGACGCCGGTGACGTTTTCATTCCCCAGGGCATCGACGGCTATGGCTGCCACGATGGCGGAATCGATACCACCGCTGAGCCCGATGAACACCTTTTGAAAGCCGTTTTTGCGGACATAATCCAGGGTGCCTACTACCAATGCCTGATAGATCTCCGCTGCACCATCGTACTGGATCGGCTGATTGCTTTCGAGGGGAGGCAGAGGAGCCGCCTTTTTTTTCACCTCGGCCAGGCGCACGGTCTTCAAGGGTATGTGGTCTGGAGAAAGGGTCTGTTTTTCCTTTCTCCTGCGGGGGTCATGGAGCCTGGCCCTGAAGACCTCCTCCACATCTACATCGGCTACAAGGAGGTCCTCGGCCAAGGAGTGGGCCCGGGCGATCAGCTCCCCACGAGGATTGATGATCATGCTGTTGCCGTCGAATACCAGTTCATCCTGTCCCCCCACCAGGTTGACATAGGCGATGATGACCGCATTATCACTGGCCTGGCTGGAGATAATCCGTTGGCGTGCATCCCGTTTGCCGGCATGGAAAGGGGAGGCAGAGATATTGATGACCACCTCGGCATCGCCGATGACTGTCTCGGTCTTGAGGGGGTCACCGGCATGCCAGATGTCCTCGCAGATGCTCACCCCGATCTTTACACCCTGGAGTTCAAAGACCAGCGCCTCTCTCCCCGCCTGAAAATAGCGGTCCTCGTCAAAGACACTGTAATTAGGCAGAAAGACCTTGTGATAAACGTCGGCCAGTTCACCGTTATGGATCAGGGCTGCGGCATTGTAGATGTCGTCCTTTTTATCGACAAAGCCCACGAGGACGGTCAGACCTCTTGCACCCTTTGCTATCTCGCCCAATATCTTCAGGTTCTGCTGGACAAATCGGGGCATAAGGAGGAGGTCTTCGGGTGGATAGCCGGTGATGGCCAGTTCAGGAAAGGCAAGGAGATCCACCCCCAGCTCGCGGGCCTGTTGGATTCCCTCTTCTATCCTGCGGGCGTTTCCCTCAAGGTCTCCTACGGTGGCATTGATCTGGGCCAGGGCAATCCTTATGGACTTTATCCTCTCTTGTTCCATGCGCGTAATTTTTATCAACATTATACATGAGAGATCATCATGTCAATAGAATATGGCACATCGGCGGAACCTTGACAAGGAGGAAAGGGGGCATTATATTTTTAAAAACCAACAGGGAGGAAAGGAATTGCCGATCTATGAGTATCAGTGTACCAATTGTGGTTGCAGAGTAGAGATGATGCAGAAGATTACCGATGAATCCCTGCAACAGTGCCCCTCGTGTAAAGGGCTCCTGCGGCGACTCATGTCCCTCACCTCTTTTCAATTGAAGGGGAGCGGCTGGTACGCCACTGATTACAAAGATAAAGGTAAAAAGGATAAAGGAGAAAAACCCGCAGAAAAAAGTGAAGTAAAAGCGGACAAGAAGTCAGAAGAGACAGGTACGGCCTAGCCTTAAGCACTGACAGGTTCCGGGCGGCATACCTTATTTTTCAAACATTAAGACCCTCAGATTATCGGCAGTTTTAACCACAAATAGTCAGCGTTAGATATCTCTAATCTAAATCTTACTTCATATATTTCTTGTAATCTCTCTTTACGTTAATTCATCAAAACCCTTTGCAGGATGCCCCGTGGTTTGTCACGGGGTTTCACTCTCCGCACTCGCGGGGGTCCCCCTGGATCTTGGCGATGGTGTGGGGTATGGCCGTCAGGATCACCTCCAGACCCTCCTGCACCGCTTTAGGGCTGCCGGGGAGGTTGACGATGAGGGTCCGGCCTCGCACACCGCAGACGGCGCGTGAGATCATGGCATGAGGGGTTTTCTTCACCCCCATGATCCGCATGGCCTCGGCGAAACCGGGTATCTCCCGTTCTATCACCTCCCGGGTTGCCTCAGGGGTGACATCGCGCGGGCTAACCCCTGTCCCGCCGGTGGTCACGATGAGGTCAAGGCCCATCTTGTCAGCCCCCTGTATTAATACCTCCTTGATCCTCTCCTGCTCATCCGGGACCACGGTGCTGAACTCCACCTCGGCACCCATCCTCCGCACCATCTCCTGGATGACCTCGCCGCTCGTATCCTCTCGCTCACCCCGGTATCCTCGATCGCTGATGGTGATTACACCTACCCTTATCATACCGATATCTCCTTCCCCATCATGGATGTGTTGTAGCCGCCGAGTCCCTCGATCTGGGCCCGAAACCCCTCTGAACGCAGAACCGCAAGGACCTTCTGAACCCGGGGATCGTCAAAGTGCTCATGGGGGACGATGAGGTCATATTGCTCCTGTGCCAACGGCACGAAATGCAGGCCCAGGGCCTTGGCTGCCCCATAGATCCCCAGGCCGACGTCGGCTCGGCCGCTCTCGATTGCCACTGCCACCCCCAGGTGGGTCAACTCCTCCCCCTCATACCCGCTGATCTGCGTTGGATTGATCCCCTCCTGATCCAAGAGGTGATCGAGGAGCACCCGGGTGCCCGAACCCCTCTGCCGGTTGATAAAGCGCACCTCATCCCGCACCAGATCTAACAACCCCTTGATCCCCTGGGGGTTGCCCAGGGGGAGGATAAACCCCTGCTGGCGATAGGCGAGGTGGATGACCCTCACCGGTACGCCGGAGAGATACCTCTGTATATAAGAGAGGTTGTACTCTCCTGTAGACGGGTCCAAGAGGTGGGACCCCGCCATGTGGGCATAACCCTTTTTCAAGGCGATGATCCCCTCAAGGCTCCCCACGTGGTTAGATGAGAGGCGCAGGAAAGGGACCTCCCTCTTGACCCAACTGGCCAGGAGGTCGAGGGCGAGGTCATGGCTGCCGATGATTACCACGGTGTTGGCTATCTCCCCCTTATCCACCAAAAGCTCCGCCGCAGCCTCCCCCCCCTCTTCGATCCCCTCTAGCAGGCGGGGGATGCGGATGATGGCATCGGCCCGGGTGAGGGAAGAGATGACCCCTGCCCCGCGGGGCAAGGGTATGGCCATGACCCGTTCACCCACCTGCCCAACCCTCACGTGTACAAACTCTTCGGCACCCAGCTTGGAGGGGAGTCTCCTGGTGGGTACCACAGTAATGCTTTCCCGCTTCGGCGCTGAGCGGCCCAGCATGGCGGCAAGCAGCGGTTTTACAAAGAGGTCAAAAGAGATGACTGCCGAGACCGGATAGCCGGGTATCCCGATGATGGGCCTTTCATTGACCACCCCCAAGAGGGTGGGTTTACCCGGCATGACGGCGACCCCATGAACCAACACCTCCCCCAACTCCTCGACGATGGCAGGGGTGTAATCCTCGGAACCGGCGGACGATCCCGCATTGATCACGACAACATCGTACCCCTTTCGCGATGCGGAGAGAATGGCGTCCTTAAGCTCCCGGGGGTCGTCCCGGACGATGGGACGGGGGACGAACTCCCCCCCGGCCTCCTCGATGAGCCCCCCCAAGATGGTCGAGTTCACGTCCACTATCTCCCCCGCCTGGGGCCCTCTTGCGAATGCCTCCTCTGGGGAGACCACCTCATCACCAGTGGGGATTACGGCAACCCGGGGCCTTTTCTTGACCGGGACCTCCAGGATACCCCCGGCCAGCAAGGCCCCCAGATCGGGGGGGGTGAGGCGATGTCCCTGGGGGAGGATGAGCTCGCTGGCGACCAAATCCTCACCCACCATGCGCACGTGCTGCCAGGGAGATGCGGCCCGCATGATCTCCACGGTCTGCGTATCGACCTGATGGACCTCCTCGATCATGACCACGGCATCGGTCCTTGGAGGGAGGGGATCTCCGGTATCCACAAAGAAGGCCTCTTCCCCGACCCGCAGCCGCTTGGGCCGATCCTCCGCCGCGCCAAAGGTGACCTGTGCTGTCAGTGCGATCCCGTCCATAGCCGCACTGTGATAGTGGGGTGACGAGAGGCGTGCGAAGATGGGCTCGGCTGTCACCCTGCCTAAGGCCTCTTTAACAGGTAAAATTTCTATCTCATTATATCGGGAGGGTAGGACCCGCTCGAAAAAGGCCTCGAGGGCCTCCTCCCACGATTGCATCCGCAGGTAGATACGCCGTTTCATCCCTTGATCACACCCATCGGTTTCAGCTGTACTACTTTTTTGCCGATACCGGCCCCCTGGACCACATCAACTACATCGCTTACATCCTTGTAGGCCTCGGGGATCTCCTCCGCGATGGTGGCCTGGCTGGCTGCCCGCACATAGATCCCTTTGGCCTCCAGCTCCTGGGTTATTGCCCGGCCCATTGCATTCTTTTTTGCCTGGTGCCGGCTCATGACCCTCCCTGCACCATGGCAGGTGCTCCCGAAGGTCTCCTCATAGGCCCGCTGGGTGCCGACCAGCACGTACGAGCACCTCCCCATGTCACCGGGGATCAGGACGGGCTGCCCAGTTTCCTGATAGTCGGCAGGGACATCGGGGTGATGGGGCGGAAAGGCCCGGGTAGCCCCCTTGCGGTGCACGCAGAGGCGTCGCTCCTTGCCGTCTACCTTATGGACCTCCATCTTGGCGATGTTGTGACAGACATCGTAGATGAGGTCCAGCTTGAGGGTGCTGGGGCCCATCCGCAGGACCTGCTCAAAGGTCTCCCGCACCCAGTGGGTGATGATCTGCCGGTTGGCAAAGGCGAAGTTGGCGGCGCAGGCCATGGCCGCGAGGTATTCCTTCCCCTCCTTCGACGCGAGAGGGGCGCAGCAGAGCTGTTTGTCAGGAAGCTCTATTCCGTATTTATGCGCGGCCTGGAGCATCACCCGGATTGAGTCATCGCAGACCTGATGACCCAGGCCCCTGGACCCGGTGTGGACGATGACGGTCACCTGGTCCTTTGCCAGCCCGAGGTCCCTGGCCACTCCCTCGTCGTATACCTCAGCCACATACCCCACCTCGACAAAGTGGTTTCCCGATCCCAGGGTCCCCAGCTGGGCGCGCCCCCTCTCGAGGGCCTTTGGTGAAACGAGATCGGGATCGGCGTTGGGGATGCGCCCCTTTTCCTCGATGTGCTCCAGATCCTTCCATTGGCCATACCCCTGGTCCACCGCCCACTGGGCCCCCTTCTGGAGGACCTTGCGCTGCTGCTCTTTATTGAGCTTTAGGTCCTTGCGGTGGGATCCTACCCCTGAGGGGATGTTGACCAGGAGGGCATCCACGATACCCCCGATCTTTGCTTGAATCTCTTTACGTTCCAGACCGGAGCGCATCAACCGCACCCCGCAGTTGATATCGTAGCCCACCCCCCCGGGTGAGACTATTCCCTCACCCTCGTCAAAGGCCGCCACCCCCCCGATGGGGAATCCATACCCCCAGTGGATGTCGGGCATGGCCAGGGAGTAACCAACGATCCCGGGCAGAAAGGCCACATTCCTCACCTGCAGGAGGCTCTGGTCATTTTTGATATCCCCCATCAAGCGTTCATCGGCATAGACCATGCCGTCGGTGCGCATCCCCCCTTCGCGCGGTATCAGCCAGCGGTAGGCGTCTATCTTCTTGAGTTGCACAGAGACCTGTTCTGCCATAGCATTTCCTCCTCCTCTAGACATCAAAGATGATCTGGGCATACCAGCGCCCATCTTTTTCTTGTATCTCAAGTTGATGATAGGTTATGGCCTTTACGGCGGTCTTGATGACATGGCGCCCTGCGTCGAACTTTTCCCCCCTCGCTACTCCCCGAACGCTCCTCTCATCGATTTCCCACAGCGTAAAATCGCAAAAGAGCACTTCTTCCACCTCATGCAGATAGAGGAGTTCGGTGAGCCAGGCTACCATCAACTCCTCTAGCCCCGACCCCTCTACAGCGATCTCCCAATCCAGATGCACCTCAATCTTTGCGAGGTCCGTGATGATGTCAAAGAGGGCTCGTGCTGCCTCCTGGAAGATCCCTTTCACGTTATCGGCCCGGACCTTTATGCCGATATCGCCGGTATGATCTAAGAGGTCGTAACCCATCTCAATAATTTTCCATACTCATAGTAGCACATATAATGCTCCACCAACAGGGGACACTCGTAGTGTTACCTAGAAAATGCCACTCAATAACTCCCTTCCCCTAGAGACTGTATCGCAATTCAAATATTTCCCTCGCCCCACATCAGGGGGGAGAGGGTGGGGGTGAGGGGCTCAACTAAAAAGCATTTAGCATATTGTTTTTATTGTAACCCCTTATTCTGCGCCTTCCCCCCTTACTGGGGGAGAATGGATATTTGGTGCGAAAATGTAATTACGACACAGCCTCTAGCGGGAGGGGATGAAAGGGGAGGGGGAATAGACGATTTATAAACCCTCACCCCAACCCTCCCCCATACATAGGGAGAGGGTGAATGAGGAGTATTTTTCCCGCCATCGGCGGGATTCGCACGTGACTAAGCAGTCATGGGACATTACGTAATCGAAAAATTGCCCTCTAGACCTTTTCCATATTTCTCGCTATATCTTTATACGCTATAATGTACCCCTTTATTCAGTTATCCTGTTGGGTTTATTTCAGGTTGTGGAGGGGTGCGCTATCTTGATCTTCCATGCATAACTTTTGGAAATAATACGCGATAATAATATTATGAAAGGCATTTTAGGGGGGTAGATTTAGTTGAAGATCGTTGTCTTTGCATTACTTAATACAGGTCTTATTGTCCTATTTTTTTATTTGCTTCGACAACGCAACCTCCTCTCATTTCACCAAGGGGGCCGCGTCTGGCTCACCTTCTTGGCAGTAGGGGTTATTACGTTAATGGATCAGTACTCTTCCATCTTTTATGCCCCTGCCGAGGCATTTCGTTTTATCGGTTCGAGCGCCATCATCTTTATTGCCGTCACGAGCCTGCTCGTGCGTTTTATCAGCACCCGGCTCACCGAGATCGCTGAAGTCCTGGAGCGTCATGACCTCATAGGAGGCGGCGTCTATTCCTTCTCTTACCTGGTTCTCGGTCCTATGATCTCCTTTGTTGCCGTGTCTTCGATCATGGTGGATTATATCCTCACCGCCTGCTTATCGGCAGTCAGCGCGGTTGCCAACACCGCCTCTTTTCTTCCCCTGTCGCACACTTCTTTCCTCATTGCCGTCCTGGCCATCATCTGGGGTGTTGCCGGCCTCAATATCATCGGGATCAGGGACAACGCGCGGTTCACCTTCATGATCTTTATTGCCGCTGTCTTCGCCATACTCAACCTGGTCGCCTCCGGCATTTTAAATCTTGACGCCGGGGCGATTGGCCAGCTACACCTGTCAACGACCCAGACAATCAAAACCGTGACGACCGGCTCGATCCTGCAAAATTACGGCAATTTCATCTCGAGCATTGCCTTTTGTATCCTGGCCTACTCCGGGGTGGAGTCTGTCCTGCAAACCGCGGGATTTGTACGGAGCTGGAAAGAAATCCGCAAGGCCTACTTGTTCTTGGCCTTGACCGTCGGGGTGATAACGCCTGTGGTAGCAGCCTTGGCCTTATCGAGTCAGATCGATTTCAAGGCCCACGAAGGCGACCTGATCACCTATTACGCCACCATGCTCAATGGCCTCCCTTTTGGATTGGCAATCGCGGCCATAGCGAGCTTTACCCTGACTATGGCCGTCAATACCGCCTTCGTGGCCTCCAGCGAGCTCATGGAGCGGGTGGCCCACCGCTACGGCTTTCATTGGCTCATCGCCACCAATCAGCGTCAATCCCTCTACCGTATTCACCTAGCCAGCGCCGTCTTTTTCTCTTTCATTATTTTCCTCACGATGGGGAGCCAGGCGGAACTGGCCAATATGTATGCCCTCGGACTTCTCGCCTCTTTCTGCATAAATATGGGTTCCCTCATCATCTATCGCTATTTCAAGGGGACGACGGAAGGGATGACGTACTCTACCAACCGTCTCGGCACCCTCATCCTCTGTATCATCCTGGTCAGTTGTTTTGTCTTCCTGGCAATAGAAAAGCCCCATGCCACGATGCTCTGGGCCTCGGTAACCGGGGTGATGCTCCTCATGGGGTTCCTCGTGGCCAAGAAGCGAGCTCCGGAGTTAAAGCAGCTTGAAAAGGGGGACAGCGAAATGGAGATGATTCTCTTCCTGGCAGAGTCGAAGGCCCACGAGGTCCACCTCTTCTTTCGGAGGCTCAAGGAGACCGCAAAGACCAAGGGGTATAATGATAACGAGGCCTACGTTTCCTTTTATTCTCCTCGGCTGGGCAACCTCCCGCCGAAAAAGGCGCCGAACCATTTTCGTTTTCCCTTGACCAAGATCAATCTGTATCACCGCATCGTTGCCATCCTGCGGGTGGTGGAGTATGAGATGGGGGATCGCAAGATCGTCGTGCATTTCGGCTGGCCGATGTCTTCGTGGCTTGACCGATTTTCTGTCGGCGTGATGGTCTATAACCTTATGAAGATGCCCCATCTCTTCCCCAATTTAGATTTCGATATCCATTATAGCAAGGGATCCAAAGAACCGGGGAGAGGTAGATGACATATCGTGATTATATAAGAATCGATCTTCCCCTACATCCCTACATCAAAGCCCCTTGACTACGAAGAGCATGTGAGACCATCGATGGAAAGGATAATGGACCGAGAAGAAATCTTTCAATCCCTGGAGAGGTTACGAAAAGGTCTCCTTCACATCATCCTTATCTTCGTCTTACTAGGGGTTGCTATTTTCCCATTCTCCCGGACATTGCTCCGCCACCTTTATGAAACAAACCTCAACGTTGACCTAGTTGCCGAACCTCATTCAAAAGTTTCTTTAGTGGCCTTTGCCATCCCCGAGGCCTTCCTCTCCCTCCTCAAACTCACCCTTTTCGCGAGTCTCTTTCTCTCGATACCGATCATCTTCTACCAGGTCTGGAAGGCCTTCGCCCCTCTATTTCGGTTGAAGCAATTGAGATCCCAATTCCCTATTTTTCTAACAGCCATCTCCCTTTTTTACCTCGGGGCCTCTTTTTGCTATTTTGTCACATTGCCTTTCGGTGTCCGGTTCCTCCTGGGGTACCAATCAGCCAATATCAAACCGATGATCTCTGTAGGGACATACATCTCCTTTTGCGCCGTTTTCATCTTTGGTTTTGGCCTCACCTTTGAGCTTCCCCTCATTCTCTCCCTCCTGAGCTACATCAAAGTAGTCAATGCCGCATTTTTGACCAAAAACCGAAGGTATGCTATCCTTCTCATTACGATCATAGCGGCCGTCGTCACACCCACTCCGGATGTCTTCAACATGGCCTTAATGGGGGTCCCCCTCTATCTTTTATTCGAGGTCGGGGTCATCTTGGTCAAGATCATCGAGCGAAAAAGGGCCAGAGCAGATATCCACCTGCCCCAACCCTAGATGAGGGGGGTGGGCAAGACATTTCTTTAATTTTTAAAAGTAATTGGGCTTAGATACCGCGTATGTTGTTATACGCTCATATCAGGTGTTACTTACTGTAGTGAAAACATATGGATAGTGAACCGATGTGTTAAGGAGGGGATATGGACAAGGATCAGATTGCCCAGATAATTCGCTCGAGGTTGAAGCTGGATGATCGAGAGTGGTCGCTCATCGCAAACAACCCCGCGTTTTAGAGACTCTTTGAGAATACCCTTGCGGCATCCAGATACCGCCTGCTGCTGAGGTGAAGTCCTAATCTCAACGGCGTGTATCTCAACTGCTGAGAGGGCTGTTCGTTTTATATGCCCGGTTCATATGCCTCTGACCAGAGATGCAGCCGCCATTCGAAACTAAACATCCAGGGCGTTTACCTCGACTGATTCATGAGTCCCATATCTCACATGGAGGCGTTGACTCCTCTTCTGTTCCCCCTAATCCCACATGAGGCTGATGATACACATGATGACCGACAAGACGCTCCAACCGAGATACTGGACTATCTCCCAGGCGGCGATGCCTGAGGTGGCACTGTAGGCCATGCCCATGTCTCCCACGGTGATGCATATGACGCTCAATGCCCCTGCGGTCCACCGCCAACCTAGGTCACTCCCCATGTAGACGCGGATGACCGCGAGGGTCTCAAGCATGATGAACAGGGACAGGTAGACCAAGATACTCATCAGCACCGTCGCGCCGACGTAGAGGCCATGGAAGAGCCAGAGGCCGATTGCCGCCACGAGCGCGAAGACCACCAGCACCTGGACCCAGTTTCCGGCGGAGAGGGTGTATCCCTGTTTCATAAGGCCGATGAACATCATGAATACCGCCAGAACGAATATAAACCGTGCGAGGTAGTGCAAGCCGAATATATGCCAGGGTATTGTGGATGCCAAACCTACCGTTATCGCAGCGCACAAGATTATGGCCCCCGCACCGAGTATCATGTGGAATTTTCCTCTGAGGGTGTCCAGTCGCAAATAAAAAGCCTTGCTCAGAGCTGCTACGCCGAAGCACAGTGTGATAATTCCCGCACCCCACTTCCAGAGGGGATTAGCGAGCCCCAGCAACACTAGACTTACCACACATGAAAGCCCCATCACTACGCCGATGAGAGCCCGCAGCACTTTCATAATCAGCCTCCTTTCTGTGAAAACACCTCGATCAGGGACAACCGTCCAATAATATTACCATTTCTCTCCTTAAATGCTTGAAGCCGTTCATTAAGCCAGTGACTGCCGATGATAGTCTCCATCTCTTTCAGAAAATTCGGTGCCCTTGTCTTAAAGGCTTCCAGGGCATCGTAAGCGTCCTGATTTCTCTCGCCGACCAGTTTCAGGCTGATCCCCTCCAGGGCATAGAAATCCAGTCCCCCGAAATTCCTGTGTAAGGATTTCTCCACAAGTTTTTTACCCAGCTTTTTCGCTATCCCCTCTATCAGATCGTCCCACAAAGGGATGAGTTTTAACAAGTCTTCCGACATACGTGTCGTCACGGCCGTGGAGACAAAGGATTCTATCTTCCCAGACAGGTAATAGTCCACGTGCTTCGCGTTCTCCCAAATTGTGGATATGTCCACTGGGCTCCAGTGTTTTTCGATATCATAGGTACCTAGGGGTTTGCCCTGAAAGAAAAAGATGTAATGCCGATCTCCATTCTCTTTATGTATGCACAGATGCCCGGTAGGGTTCTTCTCCATGAGTTTGTTCAGCATCTTATCCAGATGCAATATCGTGATAGAAAGCCCCTGCCAAACTGTCTCGCCCTGTAGTACGGATAAAAATGCATGCGCCAGTTCGTCACCCAGGAGATAGAAGCTCAGCGTTGCGCCTGGAGCATTCATTAACTCAGCGACTTCCCCAATTGTTATGCTCTTGCTATTCGACGAGAGGAGAGGTTGCCCTTGGTAGAAAAGTATCCGGTTGCTCCCTTCCGGCGTGGTGATCCTCGCCTCTCCTGAGTATTTCTCCTCCTGGATCTCTGTGAAGAAGGCGTTGAGAACAAAGGGTTCATGTTTGAAGTCCTGGAACAAGGTGCGTACCACCACGGAGTGATTCAATGATATCGCGGCCTTCGTTTCCTTCTTGACCTGCTCGAGGATTACGGGCCTTTGCCACGTTGTTTCTAAAACCTTCCTCTCCTCACCGGTGATGTCCTTGATGATGCAGGTTCCGGCTTCCCAGTCGTAGATCCTCTGGAGCTCGTCATTTCCCGTCCCCCAGGTGGAGTCCACGAGGAGGATATCCCCTCCTATAAAGATCACGCTCACAAACTCGTCTGTTGGTCCGAGAAAGTCTATCTTTCCCTCGGGCATCTCGGCGAGGACTTTTTTAAGGATTTCTAGAAAATTGCCCTGGACCGTTTTCTCCATTGCACGTATATTCCTCTTATCGGAAGATAATAAAGAGAAGATGGTTATATGTCAAGTATAAGTCACACAGACGGTATTGTATGGAAATTCCGCATGTCTTTTTTCATTAAGCGACTCGTTAGATTGGCGATCCGGCCTGTTCTTCGCTGCGGACTATATTCAAGAGAGCGATCTCGGGAAAACAGTTGAAGCGTACAGGCAGAGCTGCCCATCCGATGCCCCGCGAAATGAAGACGTTCGTCTTGCGCGACCTGATAAACCCGCTCAAATACGCCTTGTTTTTTACCGGCAGGAAGGGCGTTCCGATAAACGGTATCTTTACCTGCCCGCCGTGCGTGTGCCCTGAAATCATCAGATCAACCCTGGTCGTGTAGTCCGTATCGGCGGTGTCAGGGTTGTGGGCCAGTACAATGCGGCATGCATCATCCGGTACGTCTTTGAGCACCTGGTCAAGGCTCATGTGGTCTTCCCACAGATCGCCTGCACCACCAAGCCACAGTGTTGTGCCATTGCGCGAGAGGGGGAGGGCTTTGTGACGCAGATTAATGTGGCCGCTCTTGTTCAACCAGTGCAGCGACTGTTCGGTACTGGCCCAGTGATCGTGGTTCCCCAGAACGGTATAGACACCCCCTGGTGCACGCAGGCTCGCCATCAAAGACCAGATCGCTTCGATATTACGAGCGGCGGCAGCTCCCCGCACGTAGTCACCCGTACACACCACGATGTCTTTTTCCAGCTCATTCGTCTTTTGTATGACTTCGACAAGGATGGCTAGGGGCATCAAGGGGCCGTAGTGCAGGTCGGTGAGATGGATAACTCGCAAGCCATCGAACTCGTGAGGAAGATTGGGTACCGGTATGGTGTATTTGTTTACCCCGACGATGTATCGCTCTATGAAAAACGGATAAGTCCCCACCAACGCGGTGGCAGCCCCACCCCAAAGCGCCCTTTTCAGAAATTGTCTCCTGTTCATGGGGGAATTCTTGTTTCTCCAAATCCTCATCTTACCCCGTTATCTTTTTGAGCAGCCAGGCCATGTTTTTACCGAGGGTCATCATAATCTGCACGCCTTCCTGGTCGCTTTTCACCTCACCCTTTTCGCGGCCAATGCCTATGTTCCAGTAGCTGGAACCGGGGACAATCAGCTGGCTGATAAGAAAGAAGTGGTTGATGGAATCAAAAGCATGGATGCCGCCCGCCCTGCGCACGGCGACGATTGCCGCACCGATCTTGCGTTTAAACAGGTCACCATTGGCTTTGGCTACCATACCTGCACAATCGATCAGCGCCTTCAACTCCGGAGAAATATCGGCGAAGTAGGTGGGCGAGGCCAGAATAATACCGTCGGCTTCGATCATCTTTTCGATGCATTCGTTCACAACGTCGTTTTTCTGAGCGCAGCGCAGATCCTTGTTGTCAAAACACTTGTAGCAGGCCCTGCATCCTCGGATGGCCTTGCCGGCGAACTGTACCAGCTCGGTTTTGATCCCCTCGGCCTCTCATTCGCCGAAGACATGCCTCATGAGGCTAGCGGTGTTGCCGTCTTTGCGAGCGCTGCCATTAAAGGCTATGACTTTCATGGTATGCTTCTCCTTTTTTGTGAGGTCAAAAGGTTCTGCTGCGGATGATTTAAATATAACTACAAACTGAGCAGAAGGAAAACTGCGAAACTATTCAGCTAGTGATATGGTTGCATGAGAAGGGACTCAAAACAATCGGGGAATTTTGATTATATGGGTCCGAAAGCCTTAGGTCGTTAGGATAGGGGATGCGAATCAACAGGGTCATCCCTCAATGCTACCCTCGAAGTTTAATGCAACGTTTTCAACAATATTCCATTCCCTTCGATTCAGAAGCTAGTTATTGGATTAAATATGGATGTCCCGCCTTTACCGCACATTCTCCTCTTCCCAAAGGGGTGTTATAAACTTCAATAAATACACAAACGTTAGGATTACCTCTGCATTTTTCCTGATGGCGTTGTTCTCATTTGCCAGAGACTTCAATCTCTCGGCACTCTTTTCGATATTCTTTATCTCTTTTCTGATTTCGTCCATCATTATTTTGCCTCTCTCATAT
>MGQF01000031.1:3345-3429 GCA_001797745.1 Deltaproteobacteria bacterium RBG_13_52_11 | reverse complement strand
TTCGGAGAGAAGAGGACCCCACGGATCTTCCGTATATCATCTACCCTGCCGACAATCTCCATCAACTTTCTTGAGGTTCTTCCG
>MGQF01000031.1:278-3232 GCA_001797745.1 Deltaproteobacteria bacterium RBG_13_52_11 | reverse complement strand
ATGCGCTCGATCCCGAGGGATTTCGGGTCAATGCCCATCTCCTTGGCTTCTTGCGCAATGTTGAGACAATACGTTGGGGTGCCTGTCATGGCATTTGCTTTTATCTCAATAATTTTATTGACCCTTCCTTTTGTATCGAGGGCTCCGCCCGGTATTACTTCACATCCCACTTTTTCTGCAGCATAGTGCGCTTCCCAGAATGCCACATACACGTTATACCCGAAGGGGAGAAAAACCCTGTGCCTGGGCCTGAATCCTGCCATCCAGAGTATATGACACCATGATTCAATCCTCCACTGCCAACTCTCATAGGTCTCCGGGACATAGACCGGTTTTCCGGTGGTTCCGCTCGTCTGTCTGAAGGTGGACACCTCTTCGATATTCACGCCGAGGAGACCTCCGTAGGGAAACGGCTTTACATCCTCCTGCCACTTTCTCAGCTCTTCTTTGTAGGTGAAAGGGACCTTTTTGATAGCGTCAACTGTTTTGATGTCGCCGACCTCTATGCCCTTCAATTTTTCCTTGTAGAGGCCGGAATGTGATTTGGCATAGGAAAATAGATTCTTGAAATTTGAGAATTCTATATTCTCCAGTTTTTCCTGCGGTAAGGTTTCGGTGTACGCATTCCAATACTCCCTGTCCATGAGTCATTCCTTTCGTTTCAAACTGTGAAACACGATTTCATTATAAAAGATGAGACAATGTAAGGTAGAAGGGTAGATGTTGTCAATAAAATTCTTACAAAAATTATAGGTCGCGCCTATAGGGGGAAGAGTTGTGAAGCTCCCCCCCTACAGGGCGGGGAGCTGGGAGCTTCCCAGTATCCCAAACAGCAATAAACGGCTAAAACAGCGTTCGAAAAAGACCGGAGCATTCGAACATCCAAACCTTGAATTTGTCTGGAGCTTTTGATTTCATGCTTCGTGCGCGGTTGGAACATTACATTTTTCATTAGGTTGTAAGATGGGGATGGTATTAGTCAATAGGGGCAGCCCTCAATCATCCTCAATTCCCGTATTTCATGGATGTTCCCCTCTTATTGATTGACGTTGGCAAAAATCTCCTTGCTACGTGACGCCATTAGTGAACCCTCTTCTGCACATCCCTCCAGTACTTCTCCCGTAACTCCCTTTTGGCAATCTTACCAGAGCCTGTCTTGGGGAGCGCAGCATAAAATTCCACCGACTTGGGGGCCTTGTACCGAGCCAGTTTCTCTTTGCAAAAGCTGATAACCTCCTCTTCGGTGGCCTCCATCCCCTCCTTCAAGACCACGATAGCCTTCACCACCTCCCCCCACTTCTCGTCAGGGATTCCGACAACCGCCGCCTCTAAGATAGCCGGGTGCATATAGAGAACGTTTTCCACCTCCGTGGAATAGACGTTTTCCCCCCCGGTGAGAATCATATCTTTCTTCCTGTCCACAATGGTCACATATCCTTCTTCATCCATTACAGCCAAATCACCGGTATAGAACCAACCATCTTTGATGGCCTTCTCCGTTTCCTCGGGGAGCTTCCAGTACCCAGGGGTCACGATATCCCCCTTGACGATGATCTCACCCACTTCCCGTTCGTCCCTGGCCACCTCCGTGCCATCCTCCCGAACCACCTTCAACTGCACTGCTATAAATTCCCGCCCTGTTTTAGACTTGATCTGTAACTGCTCTTCATCGGGGAGTCCGGCAAGGTGATCTTTGAGGATGGACATGGTGAGATAGGGAGCAGTCTCCGTCATCCCGTAGGTCTGAACGTAATCACACTGAAAGGTCTTCACTACCTTTTTCACTACCTCTGGGGCGATGGGTGCCCCCCCGCTCAGAAGGACCCTCAGGCCGGAATAGTCCCATCTCCCTACCTCGGGGTGATGGACTAAGAGGTTCAACATGGTGGGGATCATATTCGTGATGGTAACCCTCTCCCGCTCCATGGCTTCCAAGACCCCGGATGGCTCAAAGGATCTGACGAAAATATGAGTCCCTCCTACCCACGTGATGGCCCAGGTGGCCCAGGCGTCGGCCAAGTGAAACATGGGGGCCACGTGGATCCAGCGATCGCTGTCAGTGAGGTGCAGCTCTGCAATAGCCCCCAAGGCATGGGTGCAGATGTTCTTATGGGTGAGGATCACCCCTTTGGGCCTCCCCGTGGTCCCGCTGGTGTAGTAGAGTTGAGCAATGTCTTGTTCCTGTATCGCCTCTTCTGTCAAGGTGGTTGCAGGAGATCTCTGTATCCCCTCTTCGTAATCCACGCTCTCAACCTTGAGCGGGGAATACTCACCCGCTCCTGTCCACACCACAATCTGTATCCCCGTACTCCCCGCTTCAAGGGCAGCGGTCACCAGGTGAGCAAACTCTCTGTCTGCAATCAGCACGGTACTTCCGGAATCATCCAGGATAAAGGCTATCTCCTGAGGGGAGAGGCGATAATTGATGGGAACGGAAATGGCCCCGAGGTGGGCTACGGCGTAATAGGTCTCCATGAAGTAGTGACAGTTTGGGTGCAGTACGGCAACCTTTCCACCCTTGCGTATCCCTTGAGCGCGCAAAAGATGGCACAGGGCATTGACCCTTCTGTCGAAATCACGATAGCTGAATCTCTGGCCGTTGCAAACCAGGGCCTCCTTATTGCCATACAGCTTTAGTGCCTTCCTTCTTATCTCGGGGATTATCATGGTCATCCACCGTGCTTTACCCCTTCTCATGTGCACCATAGAGACTAGGAACAGGGGTATCAGGCTTATTATTGTAGCACGCGGGGCATGAAAGAAAAACCTTCGCCTTTAGTTCGTTTTTTGTCTCACAAGGGTCCAAGTTCCGCCTTTGGCGGGAGTGCCACAAAAAAACGCTTGACAGGTGGGTTTATTTCCTGATAAGGGAAAGGCAATTCTTCTCGTTAAATTAATAAAAGGCGAATAAGAGGACCAAAACCTTCTGCATCCGGGGGGATATGGAGAAGGGA
>MGQF01000031.1:0-154 GCA_001797745.1 Deltaproteobacteria bacterium RBG_13_52_11 | reverse complement strand
GGTTACTGACTTTGTCGCTTTGCGACCCCCTACCATTCGGATATTGTTATGCCGAAGGTGGCTCTTTAGCCAGATGGGGTGTCGCAAGGCGACACACATCCCAACCTTTTTTTATTTTTATCCGATAGGTGTGGGACTGTCTTCTGAATTAAGG
>MGQF01000030.1:730-5257 GCA_001797745.1 Deltaproteobacteria bacterium RBG_13_52_11 | reverse complement strand
TATCCTAAAGGTGATAAGGTTGCTTCCGCCATGTTAAAAGAGGGCTTCTCCTTTTTGGACCTGGGTGATCGGGTAAATGCCAAACTTCTCTTTCAGAAGGTGATCAAGCAATATCCCCAATCACCTCAGGCGGAGATTGCAACAAAAAAACTGAAGACAATGGATTAATCCGGTACCGGAGCGCCCTCTTCTCCTTGCTCCTTGCCATCTCCGGCTATCTCCATCACCTCCAAGGGAGGAGGATAGCCTCCCTCTACAACAGGCGTGATATCGCGATAGCGGGGGTTGCCGGTGCCTGCGGGGATCAATCTCCCCATGATGACGTTTTCTTTAAGTCCCCGTAACGTATCGATCCTCCCCTCGACCGCTGCCTGGGTCAGGACCCGGGTGGTCTCCTGAAAGGAAGCGGCCGATACCCAACTATCCGTGATGAGCGAGGCCTTGGTGATGCCCAGGAAAAGGGGGTCGGCAATAGCGGGCTTTCCCCCATCCTTGAGGACCAGCTCGTTTTCCTGCTTAAAGACGTGTTTTTCCACCTGCTCGTCCACGATAAACTTCGTATCCCCGACGTCGCGGATCTTCACCCTCTTGAGCATCTGCCTCACGATGATCTCGATGTGTTTATCGTTGATCTTGACGCCCTGCAGCTGATAAACCTCCTGGATCTCATCGACCAAAAATCGGGCCAACTCCTTGTCTCCTAAGACCTTGAGGATATCATGCGGGTTGGAGCTGCCGTCCATGAGGGGCTCTCCCGCCTTGACCACATCCCCCTCGTGGACGCTGATGTGTTTCCCCTTGGGAATGGAATATTCCTTCGGTTCGCCTACCTCGGGGGTAACAATCACCTTTCGCTTTCCCTTAAGCATCTTGCCGTAGCTTACTGCTCCGTCTATCTCACTGATGAGGGCATACTCTTTGGGCCGTCTCGCCTCAAAGAGCTCCGCCACGCGGGGGAGCCCGCCGGTGATGTCTTTGGTCTTCGTGGTCTCCCGCGGTATCTTCACCAAGACGTCGCCTGCCTCCACAGGCTCGTCTTCTTTCACATAGATATGGGAGCCGACGGGCAGGATGTATCGCGCCTCGGTCTCCATGGCCTTCTTCCCTACCGCATCGACCCGTTCCTGCTTGATGGATATACGGGGCCTCAAGTCAAGCTCCTTGCTCTCGATGATCACCTTGTGGGCATGACCGGTCACCTCATCCACCTGCTCCTGCATGGTGACCCCCTCGGTGATATCGCCGAACTTCACTAAGCCGGGCACCTCGGTGATGATGGGGATGGTATAAGGGTCCCACTCCGCTATGAGCTCTCCTTCCTTCACCTTCTTCCCCTCTCCCACCGCCAATTTCGCCCCGTATACCGCAGGATACCGCTTCCGTTCCCTTCCTTCGTCATCCAGGAGGGCGATCTCGCCCTTACGGCTCATCACCACCAGCATGCCCTCTCTGTTGCGGACAGTACGCAAGTCGATGAACTTGACGGTCCCGTCCATCTTGGCCTCAAGGGCGGTCTCCTCAACCCGCCTGCTCGCCGTCCCCCCGATATGGAAGGTCCTCATGGTGAGCTGGGTTCCCGGCTCCCCGATGGACTGGGCGGCTATCACCCCCACCGCCTCGCCGATGTCGACGATTCTGCCGCGGGCGAGATCCCTTCCGTAACAGAGGGCACAGACACCATGGTTGGACTCGCAGGTAAGTACGGAGCGGATCTTCACACGATCCAATCCCGCATCGGCGATCTTCTGTAGCGCCTCCTCGTTGATCTCATGGCTTGCCCTGACAATGACCTCATCGGTGAAGGGGTCCTTGATATCCTCAAGGGCCACCCTTCCCAAAATCCTCTCGACCATGGGTTCGATAATCTCGCCGCCTTCGACCAGGGAGGAAACGTATATCCCGTCCATGGTGCCGCAATCGTATTCGTTAACGATGACGTCCTGGGCAACATCAACCAATCTCCTGGTGAGATATCCGGAGTTGGCTGTCTTCAGGGCGGTATCCGCCAATCCCTTGCGCGCGCCATGGGTGGAGACAAAGTACTGCAACACGCTGAGTCCTTCTCTGAAGTTTGCCGTGATAGGGGTCTCGATAATCTCCCCTGACGGCTTGGCCATCAGACCCCGCATCCCGGCCAATTGGCGTATCTGCTGCGCGCTGCCCCGTGCACCTGAATCGGCCATCATAAAGATGGGATTAAAACTGGGCACTGCCTTTTCTTTACCCTCGGGATCCTTGATCTTCTCCGTCCCTAATTCCTTCATCATCTCATCGGCGATCTCTTCGGTGAGCTGAGCCCAGATATCGATTACTTTATTATACCGCTCACCATCGGTGATCAAGCCATCGACGTATTGTTGTCTGATCCTTTCCACCTCCTTGGTGGCCTGTTCCAAGAGGTACGGCTTGCGGCCGGGGACGTGGATATCATTGATGCCGATGGACATGCCTGATTTGGTGACATAGGCAAAGCCCAAATCTTTCAATTTATCCGCCAAGATAACGGTCTTCTTGTTCCCCGCCACCCGGTACGTATAGTCAATGAGGTTGGCCACCGCCTTCTTATTCATCACCCTATTGATCAATTCAAAGGGAACCTCCGACGGGACGACTTCTCTGAGGATGATCCTGCCCGTGGTGGTTTCCACCACGTGGCCGTCCATCCGCACCTTGATGCGGGCTTGCATGTCCACCTCGCGGGCATCATAGGCAATCCGTACCTCTTCAGGGTTGGCAAAGACCTTCCCCTCTCCCTTGGCATATTCCTTTTCCCGCGTCATGTAATAGAGACCCAACACGATGTCCTGGGTGGGGACGATAATGGGCTTCCCATGGGCAGGGGAGAGGATATTATTAGTGGACATCATCAGTACGCGCGCCTCGGTCTGGGCCTCTACGGAAAGGGGCACGTGTACGGCCATCTGATCGCCGTCAAAGTCGGCGTTGAAGGCAAGGCAGACGAGGGGGTGGAGCTGAATAGCCTTCCCCTCTATGAGCAGAGGCTCAAAGGCCTGGATGCCCAGGCGGTGCAGCGTCGGGGCCCTATTGAGGAGGATAGGATGCTCTCGAATCACCTCTTCGAGGATATCCCATACCTCAGGTCTTTCCTTTTCCACCATCTTCTTGGCACTCTTAACCGTCGTCACATAACCCCTTTCCTCCAACTTGTTGTAGATAAAGGGTTTGAAAAGCTCTAAGGCCATCTTCTTGGGCAGACCGCACTGATGCAAGCGCAATTCCGGTCCAATGACGATGACCGATCTCCCCGAGTAGTCCACGCGCTTGCCCAAGAGGTTCTGACGGAATCTTCCCTGTTTGCCCCTGAGCATGTCGCTCAATGACCTCAGGGGTTTTTTGTTGGCACCGGTGATCACCCTCCCCCTCTTGCCGTTATCGAAGAGGGCATCGACCGCCTCCTGAAGCATCCGCTTTTCATTGCGGATGATGATGTCCGGGGCGTTTAATTCCAAAAGCCTCTTTAAACGATTGTTTCTGTTGATCACCCTTCGATAGAGATCGTTGAGATCCGAGGTGGCGAACCTCCCTCCGTCAAGGGGAACCAGAGGTCTCAGATCAGGAGGAATGACCGGGATGACATCCAAGATCATCCACACTGGCTTGTTACCGGAATCCCGAAAGGCCTCGATAACCCTCAAGCGTTTTGCCAGTTTTTTGCGCTTGGCCTCGGACTGGGTCTCCTTCATCTCAACGCGGAGCTGCTCGGCCATCTCTTTTATGTCCAACTTTTGCAGAAGTTGCTTGACGGCCTCCGCTCCGACGCCGGCCTCTATGGCGCCCTCCCCGTATTTCCCCTTTATCTCTCGATATTTTTCCTCGCTGATAAGATCTCCCTTCTTGAGGGGAATGCTCTTGGGATCGATGACGACATAGGACTCGAAATAGAGAACCCGTTCAAGCTCCTTCAAGGTCATATCAAGGAACATCCCGATCTTGCTCGGGATGCTCTTTAAGAACCAGATGTGGGCCACGGGTGCAGCCAACTCGATATGCCCCATACGCTCTCGGCGGACCTTGGTCTGAATCACCTCCACCCCGCACTTTTCACAGACGATCCCCCGGTGTTTCATCCGCTTGTATTTTCCGCAATTGCACTCATAGTCCTTTACCGGCCCGAATATCCTGGCACAAAAAAGTCCGTCCCGCTCCGGCTTAAAGGTCCGGTAGTTGATCGTTTCCGGCTTCTTTACCTCGCCGAAGGACCAATCCCTGACCTGCTCCGGGGAGGCCACGGCGATCTTGATGGCGTTAAAACTCGACGGGTTCTTGGGTTTTTCAAAAAACGAGAGCACATAATCTTCCAAGGCACAACCTCCTTATATGTTATTATTCCTTGGTGGTCTTCTTTTCTTCTTCCAGGAGTTCCACATTGAGACTGAGCCCCTGAAGTTCCTTGACCAGGACATTAAAGGATTCCGGAATGCCGGGTTCAAGGACATCCTTCCCCTTGACGATGGCCTCGTAGGCCCTGGTTCTGCCGGCCTGGTCGTCCGATTTTACCGTTAAAAA
>MGQF01000030.1:353-673 GCA_001797745.1 Deltaproteobacteria bacterium RBG_13_52_11 | reverse complement strand
CAAACGCTGGCCGCCGAATTGGGCCTTTCCACCCAAGGGTTGCTGTGTTACCAGCGAATAAGGCCCGATGGACCGCGCGTGGATCTTATCATCTACGAGGTGGTGGAGCTTGAGCATATACATGTATCCTACCGTGACCTGGTGGTCGAAGGGCTCGCCGGTGCGGCCGTCGTAGAGGGTGGCTTGCCCGGTGACAGGCAGACCGGCCTTTTTCAGGGCGTCCCTAATCTCGTCCTCCGATGCCCCGTCAAAGACGGGGACGGACATAAAGACCCCTTCCCTCAATCGTTGTGCGAACCTCTTCACATCCTCCCCCGTGG
>MGQF01000030.1:0-206 GCA_001797745.1 Deltaproteobacteria bacterium RBG_13_52_11 | reverse complement strand
TTTGGCCGAGGTTCATTCGTGAGGGAACTCCCAAGGGGTTCAGGACCATATCGATGGGGGTACCGTCCTCGAGATAGGGCATGTCTTCTTCAGGAAGGATCCGCGAGACGATTCCCTTGTTTCCATGGCGCCCGGAGACCTTATCTCCCATCGAGAGCCTCCGCTTCATTGCGACGTAAACCTTGACCACCTTGCTCACCCCGGGG
>MGQF01000029.1:10586-19180 GCA_001797745.1 Deltaproteobacteria bacterium RBG_13_52_11 | reverse complement strand
TCTCCCCGCAACTGCACGCTCATGATGAGTGGCGGCAACCACCCATCCTTAATGCTTGCTGTATGTTAGTCACATGGAAGGTCAGGGTCAATTGGACCTTGGTCCTCCATGCCTACTGAGCTAAAGAACGTCACCGACGGGCTTATGGCACGATAATTCCTGCTTTTTACAAGGGAAATGACGATAAGCTCGCTCAACACAGAAGGCGTATATCCGTCAGATCAATCACAAGTCGAGGTTTGACCCTATCCCCTCCTCCTGCCAACTCCCTTTATTTATTTTTTATTGCATAAC
This sequence comes from Deltaproteobacteria bacterium RBG_13_52_11, assembly GCA_001797745.1. Lineage (GTDB taxonomy): Bacteria > Desulfobacterota > B13-G15 > B13-G15 > RBG-16-54-18 > RBG-13-52-11. The sequence goes on along the minus strand of MGQF01000029.1, from coordinate 18,886 downwards.
GCTATGTTATCGTCCCTCACCCTTAGTTCATCATTTGCATAAGAGTTGGTACAACAGTTGCTATGCCTGGTATTGCCATCACAATGGCAATGCACAGGATGTCTATGACTACAAAGGGAGTTACTGCCCTCCAGATGTCCTTCATCGTTATGTCAGGAGGAGCCACACCCTTCATCACAAAGAGGGTAACGCCAAAGGGAGGGGTAATCAAGCCTGTCTCCAGGGCGATGAGCATCAGCACGCCGTACCAGATAGGATTAAACCCGAAGGTATGGACGACAGGTATGTATATAGGTATGGTGATCATCATAATGGCGACGGTCTCCATGAAGCAACCCATAATAAGGACGACGACCAGCATGCCGCAGAGTATTATTATCGGATGAATGCTGAGGGCGGTAATAAAGTTCGTCATACCTGCTGCAGCGCCGGTAAAGGCCAATATTTCACCGTACGTGCTTGAGACAATAACAATCATGAATATCATCGCCGTGACTTTTATGGTATTTTCGACCGACTTCTTGATTACGTCCCAATTTAAACGCCGGTAAATAAGGGCCAAGATTAATGCCCCCAACGTCCCAGTTGCCGCTGCTTCCGTAGGAGTTGCTACACCCAGAAATATGAGGCCTATGACCATAAAGATGATGAAGCCGAGGGGCACCATGTCTCGGAGGGTGACCTTTATCTTTTCTTTCAAAGGTGTTTTGGGCACAACATACATGGGCGCTTCTTTAGGGAAGATGCGACACCATACGACGACGTAGACGAAGTAAAGGGAAGACATGATCAGACCCGCCGGTATGCCGGCCATAAGGAGTTCCCCTACATCGATGTTTGCAAGGCTTGCGAGTACCACGGTCAATGCGTTGGGAGGTATCAGCGCGTCAACGGTACCTACCCCGATGAGCGGGCCGAGGCTCATGCTTTTGCTGTAGCCTCTCTTCAGCATGTCAGGAAGGAGGATGGTGCCGAGGAGGGCGCACGTTGCGATGGTAGAGCCGCTCAAGGCGCCGATGATAACACCCATAATAATGGCCAGGAGAGAGAGCCTCCCCCGAAGGTTGCCAAGCCATTTGTCAAGCACATTCACCGCATTGAGCCCAAGACCTGAATGGAATATCAATGCACCCATAAGGATGAAAAAGGGTACGGGGAGCAGGGTGAAGGTGGTAATGGAGGTAAAAACTCCTGTTACTGTCGAGATAAGGCCTGGTATCCCCCCCAGGAAGAAATAGGCCGCAACCATATTGACAATGAGAAAGGCAAAGGCGATGGGTATGTTGGTGAGGAGCAGGAAGACCATGCCCCCAAAAAGCAACAAAATAATCTGCCACCATTCCATGGATTATCTTCCTTCTTTAATATCGACAAACCTGCTCCGCGCCATCCTGAAGAACTGGATGGTGAGGAGGGTGAAGCCTAGGGGGATGATGCAGAAAACGGTCCATTTCGGAATAGTAATTGACCGTACGTCCGTTACGCTGTGTGCAATACAGTTACACATATAGATAGTTCCAAAAACGACCATAACGGCACAGGCAAGCCCGCCGATGACAGACATAGTAAAATTGAGATAGTGCTTGGCCTTCTCATTGAGATGAATGTATATGATATCGGTAGTGATGTGCCCCCCCTCTCTCAAGAGCCAGGTTGTTGAGAGGAAAACAATCCACAACAGGGCATATTCGCATGCAGGGATGATCCATATAGTCGTCTGGGTAAAAAAATATCGCATGAAGATGGTGTAGCACATACCGGCCGTTATAAAGACCAGTAGTACCCCGGCCAGGACGACCATCCCGTCTAGAAGCTTATCAAAAGACCTCCAGAATCCTTCCATAATAAGCCCCTCCTCGATAGCACTTCTTCTTACCTCTACTACATCTACATCGCAATCCCGAATTCGCAATAACTTATTATTACACTACGGATTTGTCAAGAAAAAAAGATTTTCCTAACCTTATCCTTTGTGACATCCTTCCCTCCAATCTATACCCTTATCCTCCATACCTTCCGTCACTGAAGGATCACCATTAACGTGCCGTTGCACAAAAAACGTTGCAAAAGGGAGTTGGGTGTGTTATAGAAAATCGTTCTAGCGGGGCCTTTGAAAGGGATTCAAGAAAATGATGCTCAAGCAGTATGTTCCTGTCCTCTTTTTAATCGGACTCGCCATTTTCTTCGCCGTCTTTGCGGTCGTTGTATCCCACCTCTTAGGTCCCCGAAGGGTTACTCCGGTAAAGGCCTCACCCTATGAGTGCGGGATGATCACCCTGGGTCCCACCCATCAGGCCATCCCCATCAAGTATTACATCGTCGCCATGCTCTTCCTTGTCTTCGACCTGGAGGTGGTCTTCCTCTATCCTTGGGCAGTGGTCTTCCGCGCGCTTGGGGTATATGGCTTTGTGGAGATGATGATCTTTGTCTTCATCCTCCTCATTGGTTTTATCTATGTTTGGAAAAAAGGAGCCCTAGAATGGGAATAGAAATAAATATAGGAGTAGGGGAATGGGAATAGAGGTCAAGCTCGGTGACAACATCGTTACGGCCTCCCTCAGCAAGCTGGTCAACTGGGCGCGCAAGAACTCCATCTGGCCGGTGACCTTCGGCCTGGCCTGCTGCGCCCTGGAGATGATGGTTACCAGTTCGGCGGCCTACGACATTGCCCGGTTCGGTGCTGAGGTTTTTCGGCCCTCCCCCAGGCAGGCGGACCTCATGATCGTGGCGGGGACGGTTACCAAGAAGATGGCCCCCATGATCAAAAGGATATACGAACAGATGCCTGAGCCCAAGTGGGTAATCGCCTATGGCGCCTGTGCCTGCTCCGGGGGGATCTTTCAGACCTACAACGTCGTGCAGGGGGTGGACCAGGTTATCCCGGTGGATGTCTATGTACCGGGGTGCCCCCCGAGACCAGAGGCCCTCTTAACAGCCCTGATCAAGCTGCAAGAGAAGATCTCTAAAGAGAGCCTCCTGGACAGGAAGGATGAGATTCTCACCCTGAGGGCTGAGGAGATTCGGTAGGAGCGAGATCTGATGTGGGATGCGCAGGTTGCCCCCCGGAAGCTGAAAGAGCAGTTCCCTAACGCGGTCATCAATACCTCTTCCTTCCGGGGTGAGGAGACTGCGGTGGTCAAGCAGGAGGCAATCCTCCCCATCTGCCAGTTTCTTGCTGAAGATCCTGCACTCTCCTTCGACTTCCTCACCGATATCTGCGGCGTCGATTATCCGGACCGGGAGAAGCGGTTTGAGGTCGTCTATCACCTCTACTCCATGGGGCGCAACACGCGGTTGCGCATCAAGACCGCGGTGGGTGAGGGAGAGGCCCTTTCCACGGTGGAGTCAGTATGGAAGGCGGCTACCTGGTTGGAGCGAGAGGCCTACGATATGCTCGGCATCACCTTTGAGGGGCATAGCGACCTGCGCCGAATATTGACCTGGGATGGATACAAGGGTCATCCCCTGCGCAAGGACTTCCCAATCAAGGGGGAGGATTTCGATCGCTATGAGGTGCCAGCGGTGCCACCCGATGCCTTTTCCACGATGCCAGAGGAGTTTGTGGGTGAGCGGCAGATGACCCTGAACATGGGCCCCCAGCACCCAGCCACCCACGGGGTGTTGCGGTTAGTCTTGAAGCTGGATGGGGAGGTGATCCGCGATGCAATCCCCTACATGGGGCACCTGCATCGGGGAGTAGAGAAGCTGGCCGAGGGGATGACCTATACCCAGGCCATCACCCTCACCGACCGTCTGGACTACACCGCTGGTATCTGCAATAACCTGTCGTATATCCTGACCGTTGAAAAGCTCTTGGAGGTTGAAGTCCCCAGACGGGCCCAGTACATCCGCGTGATGATGGCAGAGCTGCAGCGCATCGCAGCCCACCTCCTGTGGCTCGGCACCCATGCCCTGGACATGGGTGCCATGACCGTCCTCTTCTATTGCTTTCGGGAGCGGGAGCAGGTCATCGACATCCTGGAACACATCACCGGGGCCAGGCTGACCCCTAGTTTTTTGCGTATCGGGGGGTTGGCTGCTGATCTCCCCGACGGCATCGAGGCGAAGATCCAGGCCTTTCTCGATGATTTCCCCAGCCGTATAAAAGAATATGAGACCCTCCTCACCAAGAATATCATCTGGTTGAGGAGGACTAAAGACGTGGGAGTCATCACCCCCCAGGAGGCCATCAAGTGGGGGCTCACCGGACCGGTCATTAGGGGGTCGGGAATCAAGTGGGACATCCGCAAGGCATTTCCTTATTCGGGCTATGATGAGTTCGCATTCGAGATCCCCATCGGAGAGAATGGCGACGTCTATGATCGGTACCTCGTGCGGCTGGAGGAGATGCGGCAGTCCGCGCGGATCGTGCGCCAGGCAGTGAAAAAGCTCCCCAAGGGGCGGATCCGTGCGCGCGATCCTTGGGTGATACCGCCGACAAAGGAGCAGGTGGGGAAGGAGATTCATGCCCTGATCCGCCACTTCAAGCTCATGTCTGAGGGGGTATCGCCACCTCCTGGTGAGGTCTACTGTAGCATTGAGAACCCCAAGGGGGAGTTGGGGTGGTATCTGGTCAGTGATGGGAGCACCCGGCCCTATCGCTATCGTATCCACACCCCCAGCTTTGTGAACCTGGCGGCCCTGCCGGAGATGATCAAGGGGCACCTGGTGGCCGATGTGGTGGCCGTCATCGGGAGCATCGATATCGTCTTAGGGGAGATAGATCGCTAAATGGAAGGGATGATCTTCAGCTATTGGAGAGGAGAACTGGCCGATAACCGGCGCAAGACCAAAAAGAAGGGCGCCGAGCCGGCGCATGTGAAGCTCCCCGCCGAGTTCAAGCCCGGTATTCCCCTCCAGGCCTTTATGGGGTGGGACGGCTTTGCCATCCGTGCAAAAAATGTCAGTGTCGTCGATATGTGCCGCGCTTATATGGAGGCGGTGCAGGCGGTCTCTTGCGGGAAGTGCTTCCCCTGCCGGGTCGGGACCAAGGTGATCGCCGAGGCTCTTGAGCGGATCACCCAGGGCAAGGGGAGGATGAAGGATATAGACCACATGGATGCCCTCGGGCGCTCCATTATGGAGGGCTCCAAGTGCCAGGTCGGTCAGACCGGGCCGATGCCGCTGCTGGCGGCCTTGAAACACTATCACGGTGAATTTGAAAGTGTTATTAAGAATAAGAAAAAGGTCCCGCGCGGGCAGTACAGGGTAAAGCTCACCGCACCCTGCATGAATGTCTGCCCTGCCCACCTGGATATCCCTACCTACATAGAACGGATTGCCGAGGGGAACTTTGACGATTCCCTACGGGTCATCAGGGAGCGGACCTGCCTGGCAGGGACCCTGGGGAGAATCTGCATCCGCCCCTGCGAGTCCAACTGCCGCAGGCTCAATGTGGATGAGCCCCTCGACATCAGGCACCTCAAGCGGTTTGTGGCCGATTACGAGCTAGAAAAGAAGAAGACACCTTTAGTCCCGACCCCTCGGGCACAAAAAGACAAAAAAATAGCGATCATTGGCGCGGGCCCAGCTGGGCTCTCCTGCGCCTACTACCTGGCCCTTAAAGGATATTCCGTTACCATCTTTGAGCAATTGGATGAGCCAGGGGGGATGGCCGCCGTAGGTATCCCCGATTATCGGCTCCCGCGACCCATCCTGCGCCGGGAGGCGGATGTCGTCACCTCGTTAGGGGTAGAGATCAAATATAATACCGAGGTGGGGAAAGACATCACCCTCAGCGCAATGAAAAAGGAATACGCAGCCATCTTTATCGGCGTGGGGGCCCAAGGCTCCATGCCTATGGGGGTTGAGGGGGAGGCAGCGGGATATAAGGGCTTTATCCCCGGCGTGCAGTACCTCTACAGTATCAACAAGGGTGCGGACCCCTATCCCGAAGGGAAGCGGGTTGCGGTGGTCGGAGGTGGAAACGTCGCCATCGACTGTGTTCGCTCTTCTTTCCGGATCGAAAAGAAAGACGTCAACCTCCTCTACCGGCGTACCCGTAAGGAGATGCCTGCTGATGATGTGGAGATCCACGACGCCGAGGAAGAGGCGGTACGGTTTGAATACCTCTGCGCCCCCACCAAGATCATCGAGCGCAAGGGTAAGGTGGTGGGGGTGGAGTGCATCAAGATGGAGTTGGGGGAGCCGGACGCGTCGGGTAGACGCAGACCGGTCCCTATAAAGGGATCGGAGTTTGTCGTCGATACCGATATCCTGATTCCGGCCATCGGGCAGCGGGTGGACCTTTCCTTTATGGAAGAAAAAGACGGTATTAGGGCCACCAAGTGGTCCACGGTGGCCGCGGACGATCAGACCTTCCAGACCTCTCAGCCCGGGGTCTTCTCCGCTGGTGACTGCGTGACCGGCCCCGATGTCTTGGTGCGGGCAGCAGGGCATGCCCGTTTGGCGGCAGAGATGATCGACCTCTACCTCCAGGGTGAGCGGGTGGAGATGAGCGATGAAGAGCGGCTGGAACGATTGATGGCCGAGATCGGCGTCTACGACGCTGAGGAGAATATCGGGATCATCCCCGGGGCGCGGCGGGAGCAGCTGGAGATGCTCCCCCCGGATACCCGAAAAAGGACCTTTGCAGAGGTGGAGAAGGGATTCCCCATTGATGCCGCCATGCGTGAGGCCGCGCGGTGTCTGCGGTGTTATCGCGTGGGACTTGTGGCAATAGGGACGTAAGATGGTTGATGCGGTGGTTCAGATAACCATTGATGGGAATAAGATCCAGACGGGGGCTGGCAAGACCATCCTGGAGGTGGCGCGGGAAAACGGGATCTATATCCCCACCCTCTGTTATCACCCCCGGCTCATCCCCATCGGCTCATGCCGCCTCTGCGTGGTGGAGGTCGAGGGGGCAAACAGGCCCATGACCGCCTGCACCACCCAGGTGCAGGACGGGATCGTGGTTCACACCCAGACGGATAGGTTGAATCGTATCCGTCTGGACGCCCTCAAGCTCATCTTGACCTATCACCCCTTGGACTGCCCCCAGTGCGACGCGGCGGGTGCGTGTGAACTGCAGGATCTGGTCTTCGCCTTCGGCATCGATCACCAGGGGTATCAGGCGTCAAGGGCCACCCTGGGGATGCGGGAGTTCGCCACCCCCCTCATCAGGCAGTGGGGAGATCGCTGTGTCATGTGTCTGCGCTGTATCAGGGCCGACCACGAGATCGTCCGGACCCATGCCATCGACCTGGCAGGCACGGGGATCGAGGCCCAGGTGGGGGTGACGGACCCAGATGCTTGTATCTCCTGTGGGGAGTGCCTACAGGTCTGCCCGGTGGGGGCCTTGACCGAGCGGGTCAGCCGCATCAAAGCCCGCCCCTGGCAGTCTCACAAGGTCCTCACCACCTGCCCATACTGCTCCCTCGGGTGTCAACTGGAGCTCAACTGCTTCGAGAACCGGGTCATTGGGGTGACGACGCAGAATGGAGCAGGGTCCAACAGGGGGAGCCTCTGTCAGCGGGGGATCTTCGGGTATGACTTTCTCCACCACCCCCAACGGGTTACGGCACCCATGATCAAGCAGGCCGGCCAATGGAAGGAGGTCCCCTGGGATGAGGCCCTCTCCTACATCGCGGCCATGATCAACAAGGTCGTCCTGGGCAACGGCCCCGAGGCCGTCGGGGGGTTGATCTCCCCGCGCTCAACCAATGAGGAGGTCTACCTCTTTCAGCGGTTCATGCGAGAGGTGGTGGGTACGAACAATATCGATAGCACCGGTCGGCTCTGTCTGGAGCCGTACCACGTGGCCATACAAGAGGTACTGGGGAGGGATTATCTCACCTCTACCCTCGCGGATATCGCCTACAGCGACTGTATCGTCTGCGCCGGGGGGGATCTGGATGCGAACAACTACATCATCGCCGCCAACCGAGTCCGGGAGGCCCTCTGGCACCAAGGGGCACGCCTCATCGTGCTCCACCCCCGACAAGGTAGACTGGCCGAGGAGGCGGATTGCTGGTTTGCCCTGCGCCCGGGGGATGAGGCGATGTGGGCCTTAGGGTTGACCCACCTCCTCTTGAAAGATAAGGGGGGCGGGGGATTGAACGCCGATAACATACCGGGATTCAAGGAACTTAACGAGGCAGCCAAGCCGTTTACCCCCGCCTTCGTGGCCAAGGAGATCGGCTGCTCCCAAGACCTCCTGAAGGAGGCGGCTGAATACCTGACCCAGGCGAAGAGGCCGGCCTTCCTCTGTTCTCTGCCGCTGGGGCAAGGGCCGAACGGGGTGGACCAGATCAAGATGTTGGCCAACCTGGCGCTGCTATGTGGTGCCTTTGCCGGCG
>MGQF01000029.1:3427-10579 GCA_001797745.1 Deltaproteobacteria bacterium RBG_13_52_11 | reverse complement strand
TCACTTTATAGGACCTCAGGGCAACATGGTCGGCGCCGTAGAGATGGGGGGCGCACCGGCGCTCCTCCCTGGATATGGCCCAACCAATACAAAGGGGCTTTCGGTTGTTGAGCAGTTTCAGGAGGCTGCTCAGGGCAAGCTCAAGGCCTTGTTCATTATAGGGGAGGACCCCCTCATCACCCTCCCTCAGCGCCTCGTGGAAGAGGGGTTGAATGCCCTGGAGTTTTTGGTGGTCCAGGACATGTTTCTTTCGGAGACAGCCGATTGGGCCCACGTGTTCCTTCCGGCCCTCTCCTTTGCAGAGTCGGACGGCACCTTTACCAATTGCGAGGGGCGGGTCCAGCGGCTACGCCGGGCCTTGGAGCCCCCGGAGGGCCAGCAATGGACAGGGGCGGTCTTATCGGATATTGCCTCCTTTATGGGGAAGGAGATGCCTGTCCAATCCCCGGCATGGGTCTTTACGGAGATCTCACGTGCCAATCCCCTGTATAAAGGAATGGTCTTTGAGTCATCCAGGGCCCAGTGGCGGGACGGCAGCAGGGGCGGGGTGTTGGAGAAGGCCGCCTTTGGCGCCGTCCGATCTCCATCGGTGAAGGGGAAGGAGGGGTATCCCTTTTCCCTCTCCCTAGAAGGTATCTTCGAAAGCCACCTCATCGGCCCTGGCAATCAGCCTCGGGCCCAGGGGTTGGCGCAGGTCTCGCGTTCCTATCTGGAGATGAACGCCGAGGAGGCCAAACGGATAGGTGTCTCAGATGGCGATTGCGTACGGGTTGTCACCCCCTGGGGTGAGGCGGAGTTTGCGGTGAAGGGTACGGAGAAGATGAGGAACGATTGCCTTTCCCTCTTTCTCTCCTTTTATGACAGGGATGCCTCCCAACTGGTAGGTCCCCATGCCGATCCCCGCTCCCTGGTACCTGCCTATGGGGGGATACCTGCCAGGGTGGAAAAGGCATAGGGTAGAACAGATGGAGTTGATCTATTTTGTGACCGAGGCCATGGCAAAAATAGTGGTGGTCTTCGCCGTCCTGATGGGTGTGGTGGCCTACCTCACCCTGGCTGAGCGGAAGATCTTGGGGCGCATCCAGGTTCGGTATGGACCCAATCGGGTCGGACCCTTCGGCCTGTTCCAGCCCATCGCCGATGGGATCAAGGCCTTCTTCAAAGAGGATGTGGTCCCTGCGAAGGCAGATAAACCCCTCTTTGTCATCGCCCCCATGATCAGCATTACGGCGGCCATCGCGCTCTTTGCCGTGATCCCCTTCGGCGACAAGGTCGAGTTCTTTGGCAGGACCGTATACCTCACCATCGCCAATCTCGACATCGGGCTGCTTTATGTATTCGCCGTCGCCTCCCTGGGGGAGTACGGGATCGTCCTGGGCGGCTGGTCCAGCTATAACAAATACGGCCTCATGGGCGCTTTGCGGGCGGCGGCCCAGATGATCAGCTATGAGGTGGCCCTGGCACTCTCCGTGATGGGGGTCTTGATGATCGCGGGGACCCTCAATCTGGTCGAGATCGTCCGGCAGCAGGCCGGGTGGAGTTGGAACCTCTTTTATCAGCCGTTTGCTTTTATCTTTTACATCGTCTGTGCCCTCGCTGAGATCAATCGGACCCCCTTTGACATGCCCGAGGCGGAGGCGGAGCTCGCCTGCGGCTTCAACATCGAGTACAGCAGCATGAAGTTCGCCCTCTTCTTTATGGCCGAGTACGCCCACCTGGTGGCGGTTTGCGCCATCGCCACAACGCTCTTTCTCGGCGGGTGGGACGGCCCCTTTAATCTGCCCCCTGCCCTGTCGTGGATCTGGTTTGTGGCCAAGACGGGCATCCTCGTGTATTTTTTTATTTGGCAGCGGGGGACCTTCCCGCGATTGCGGTATGATCAGATCATGCGGTTCGGGTGGAAGTTCCTGCTTCCTTTGACCTTGGCCAATATATTCGTCACCGGTTTGATTATAGTCTTGAGGGGGATGTAAGTGCGATGGCTATTCCACTGTTAAGGGGGATATGGTGGTTCATAAAGGGAATGGGGGTGCTCTTTGTAAGAGTCTTTGCCCTCTTGAAGGGATTGAGGCTGACCCTTGCCATGTTCTTCTCCCGTCCGGTAACCATTCAGTATCCAGAGAGGAAGAGGGAGGTTTCCCCCCGGTGGAGGGGGGTGCACTATTTCGAGCGCAACGAGCGAGGAGATACCCGCTGTGTGGCCTGCGGGCTCTGTGTGGCCATCTGCCCCTCCCAATGCATCCGCCTGGTGGCGGTGGAGCTGGATAATGGAGAGCGGTATCCGGAGTTCTATGAGATCAACACCGTCAGGTGCATCTACTGCGGCATGTGCGCTGAGGCCTGCCCGGTGGACGCCATTAAGCTGGGGAGGAACTACGAGTTTGTCGATTACCAACGGGAAGCCCTCGTCCTCGACAAGGGGAGGCTCTTGGCCAACGCACCGGAACCGATGAACCAGAGGAGTATTTAGGTGATAGAGGGCACTATCTTTTACTGGGTCGCCTTTATCCTGACCGCCCTGATTGCCGTCTTTGCCGCCGTGATGGTGATCACCCGGCGCAATCCCCTTCACTCGGCCCTGTTTTTGATCCTCAACTTCCTCTGCATCGCCGTCCTCTTCCTGCTATTGAACTCCCAATTTATCGCCATCGTCCAGGTGATGATCTATGCTGGTGCCATCATGATGCTGGTCATCTTCGTCATCATGCTGCTGAGTGTGGAGGAAGAGGAACGGAGGCGCAAGATCCCGGTCTCCCTTGCTCAGGTGATCGGGGTAGTGCTAGTCCTTATGCTGTTGGCGCAGCTCGTCGGTGGGGTCGGCGTCCAGGCCTTGCCAGGGGAGCAGGGGGAATTCACCCCTGAGCGTATGGCCCAGGTGGGCGATATCAAGGTGGTAGCGGGCCTCCTCTTTACAAAATTCCTCTTCCCCTTTGAGATTGCCTCCATCCTCCTGTTGGTGGGGATTATCGGGGCGGTGATCCTGAGCAAAAAGGAGCGGTAGCAGCGATGCCTTCTACAGTGCCGTCCATATACTATCTGATTGTGAGCGCCCTGATCTTCGCCATCGGGGCAGTGGGGGTTTTGGTCAGGAGGAATGCCATCGTTATCTTCATGTGCATCGAGATGATGCTCAGCGCCGTCAACCTCACGCTGATCACCGTCTCCCACTATCTGAATTCCCTGGACGGGGTTCTGATGGTCTTCTTCGTGATGACGGTGGCGGCGGCTGAGGCGGCCGTCGGCCTGGCCATCTTTGTCCTCCTGTTTCGAGGGCGAAAGACCATCAAGGTGGATGAGATAAATCTCTTGAAGTGGTGACGGGAGAAAGTGCCCTATGATCGAATTGGTATGGTTGATACCCCTCTTTCCTTTTCTTGGGTTTCTTTTTAACGGCCTGATCGGGAGGTGGTTAAACCTCGACAAGCGGATCGTCAGCTTGGTGGCGTGTTCTGCCCTGGGGTTTGCATTTCTTTTTTCCATCCTGGTATTCTTCAGCCTGCTGAAGCTCTCCCCTGAGGCACGGGCTGTTGTGCCCGACAAGGTCCTCTTTGACTGGATCGTGTCGGGGGATCTCAAGACGGTCATCGGGTACAAGATCGACCCCCTCTCCATCATCATGGCCCTCGTGGTCAGCGGGGTGAGCTTTTTTATCCACGTCTATTCTGTGGGCTACATGCGCGATGATCCGGGCTTTACCCGGTATTTCGCCTACCTCAACCTCTTCGTCTTCATGATGCTCACCCTGGTTTTAGCCAACAACTTTCTCCTCATGTTTGTCGGATGGGAGGGTGTGGGGCTCTGTTCGTATCTCCTCATTGGCTTTTGGTTCGAGCGGGATGCCCCTGCCAATGCCGGCAAGAAGGCCTTTGTGGTCAATAGGGTAGGGGATTTCGGCTTCTTGCTGGGGATCTTCTTGCTCTTTGCCCACCTGGGGACGTTGGAGTTCAACGAGGTCTTTGCCAAGGCCCCGTCCCTCGATACCGTGACCGTGACGCTCATTACCCTCATGCTCTTTGTGGGGGCCGCGGGAAAATCCGCTCAGATCCCCCTCTATGTATGGCTGCCCGACGCCATGGAGGGCCCCACCCCGGTCAGCTCCTTGATCCATGCCGCCACCATGGTCACCTCGGGCGTCTATATGATCGCCCGCTGCCACGTCCTGTACAACATGGCCCCGGTCTCTATGGCAGTGGTGGCCATCGTCGGCGCCGCCACGGCCTTGTATGCCGCCACTATGGGCCTTGTGCAGTTCGATATCAAGCGGGTACTGGCCTATTCCACCATCAGCCAGCTTGGGTATATGTTCCTCGCCGTGGGGGTTGGGGCATTCAGCGCGGGGATCTTTCACCTCATGACCCACGCCTTCTTCAAGGGGCTTCTCTTTCTTGGGGCGGGGAGCGTGATGCATGCCATGAGCGGAGAGCTGGATATGAGGAAGATGGGGGGGATCTGGAAGCGGGCCCCCATCACCTTTTGGACCTTCTTGATAGCGACCCTGGCCATTGCAGGGATCCCCGGGTTCTCGGGGTTCTTCAGCAAGGATGAGATTCTCTGGCAGGCCTTCAACAGTACCCACGGCCACGTCTATCTCTGGGCCGTGGGTGCCATTGCAGCAGGGATGACCGCCTTCTATATGTTCCGGCTTACTTTCGTCACCTTTTTGGGGCGGTGCCGGGCCTCGGAGGAGGTGAAGAAACACATCCATGAGTCCCCTCCCATCATGACTATCCCCCTCATCGTCTTGGCCTGCCTCTCGATCATCGGCGGGTATGTGGGGATACCCCACATCCTTGGGGGGAGGAACTTCTTCCATGAATTTCTCGCCCCAGTCCTGGGGGGGCTCCCCCAGGGGGCTGGGCACGCTGCCTTTTCTTTGGTCGGGGATGCCTTTGCCGGCGGGAGTGCGGTGGAGGGGAGCGGCGTCAACATGGAGATACTTCTCATGGGCATCTCCGTGGCCATCGCCATCATCGGGATCTCCATCGCCTTTTATCTCTATATATGGAAGACCGAGGTCCCCAAGCGATTGGCCCAACGGTTTAAGACCATCTATACCATCGTCTTCAATAAGTACTACGTCGATGAGATCTATGAGGCCTGCTTTGTCAACAGCACCAAAAAGCTCGGTACCTTCCTCTGGCGGGAGTTCGATGACGGGGTCGTGGATCGGAGCGTGAACCTGGTAGCTGGCTTGATGCTCTGGTTCGGGAGGGTCCTGCGCAGGATCCAGACAGGACATGTTCAAGGTTACGCCCTCGGCATCATACTGGGTGCCGTGATAATCATTATATTTTTGATCAGGTGAGGAGTCTTTCATGAACCCTGTGGGCATTCCCATCTTGACAACAATTACCTTCTTCCCCCTGGCAGGGGCCATCATCCTCCTCTTTTTGCCCAGGGCTCGTGAGGAATTCATCAAGCGTGCCGCCTTGATCATCTCCCTGGTGGAGTTTGCCATCTCGCTCCCCTTGTTCATCTGGTTCGATGAAAGGGTGGCCGGGATGCAGTTCGTGGAAAAAGTCCCCTGGATCCCCGAATGGGGGGTCAGTTATGCCGTAGGGGTCGATGGGATCAGCCTCCTGTTGATTCTTCTGACCACCTTCCTGACGGTCCTCTGCATCCTTAGCTCCTGGCGAGCGGTGGAGAAGAGCGTGAAGGAATACATGATTACTTTCCTCATCCTGGAGACGGGGATGATCGGGGTCTTTTGCGCCCTGGATCTCATCCTCTTCTATGTCTTCTGGGAGGTCACCTTGATCCCCATGTACCTCATCATCGGTGTCTGGGGTGGTCCCAGGAGGATCTACGCCGCCATCAAGTTCTTCCTCTATACCATGGCGGGGAGCGTCTTGATGTTGGTGGCCATCCTCGCCCTGTACGTCCTCCACGGAAAGGCCACCGGGGAGTATACCTTTGACCTGCTGAAGCTCTACCAGGCTGGCCTGCCTGTTCAGACCCAGTACCTCATGTTCGCCGCCTTTGCCCTGGCCTTTGCCATCAAGGTCCCCATGTTTCCCTTCCACACGTGGCTGCCCGATGCCCACGTGGAGGCCCCAACTGCCGGCTCGGTGATCCTGGCCGGCATCCTCCTGAAGCTGGGAACCTACGGGTTCATCCGCTTCGCCATACCGCTCTTTCCCGTCGCCGCCTTCAAGGCAATCCCCATCATATCCATCATGGCCCTTATCGGGATCATCTACGGTGCCCTGGTATCGATGATGCAGACAGACCTCAAGAAGCTGGTGGCCTTCTCAAGTGTGAGCCACCTCGGCTTTGTCATGCTGGGGATGTTCGCCTTCAACGTGCAAGGGGTGCAGGGGAGCGTCTACCAGATGATCAATCACGGGGTGAGCACGGGAGCCCTCTTTTTGATCGTCGGTATGATCTACGAGCGGAGGCACACGAGGCTGATCGCCGACTTTGGAGGGCTCTCCCGGGTGATGCCGGTCTTTGCCACCTTCTTTATGATCGTGACCCTTTCATCCATCGCCCTGCCCGGGACCAACGGCTTTGTGGGAGAATTCCTCATCCTGGTGGGGACCTTTAAGGCTAACCCCGTCTACGGGGTCCTCGGCGCCACCGGGGTGATTTTGGCGGCGGCCTATATGCTCTGGATGTTTCAACGGGTGATGTTTGGTGCAATCACGCATGAGGAGAACCGGGGTCTCAAGGACCTCAACCTCAGGGAGGTCGTGACTTTGATACCCATCATCGTCTTGATCATCTGGATGGGGGTTTTCCCCCAGTTCTTTTTCAAGAAGATGGACCTCTCGGTACAACACTTCCTCTATGATGTGAAGGCGCGGTATGAGGCAGCGATAACCCCATCCGGTTCAGGGGAAGGGGAATTATCCGCGACTGAAGGAGTTACTGGTTCGCAGGCGCATTCTGCGATCGTCGTAAAGGAGTAGGAGGGAGATGGATCTCTTTACCGTTCAGATTGCATTGGCAGACCTTCTGGTGATCGCCCCGGAGTTGGTGCTGACGGGCTTCGCCTTGTTGATCTTGCTCATGAGCGTCTTTGTCCGCTCCGAAAAGAGAGGTTTCCTCGGCTATACAGCCTTCGTGGGGGTGGTAGCGGCCTTGGTCTCCCTGTATTGGGGAATCGGCAAGGAGGCCAGCGCCTTCAGCGACATGGTGAGGATCGATCCC